>JAYGED010000007.1:0-4771 GCA_046582565.1 Alphaproteobacteria bacterium | reverse complement strand
GCCACAGGAAGGCAAGTTGACGATTAATCCCCCCCGAGCATCACCACTTCAGAGTCCAAATGGCTTGTCCACAGCCATACGGTCAGCATGGGGAGGTCATTCGTCTGCATGGCATGGACCGCGCCTGATTTGTGAAAGATGGAATCGCCTGGTTTGACCGCGAACCAGGGTTCCGCATCGACCTTCCAATCGCCTCCACCACCCAAAATCCAATAACTTTCCTCGGCGATATGGGCATGGGGTGGATAATGGATGTTACGCCCTTGCAGGCTGAAACCAGCCGTAACCTTATCTGATGGCAACAGCCCTCCGTTACCGATGACTACGGTGGCGGCGTAATTGCGGGAAAAGGTCGCGAGATCGGGGTCATCGCTTCTGGAATAGGTGTGCCACAGAAGCGTATCTATCTCCGCCAACAAGGCCTCGGAAGCCGCCCGGGTGATCGATCCCTTTTGCCCCGAGTTGGCGCAGGTCGTTGCCAGATGCGCCTCCACGACGCGATTGCTGGTCGGCTCATGCTTGTTCAGCCCGCCGGTCCAATCCACATTTTCCAGAGCAAAGCCCGCCGTTCTCGCCAAGTCTCCACCTGATTGCACGGCGGTGGTAAAAACGCCTTCAAAGGCTTCGATTATCCGTTTCATTCTGCCTGCTCCTCAAGGGCGCTATTCATCTAAAGTTCCTCCCTGTTGTCGGTTAAGTGGCAGGTCTACAAAATTCGATGCCGAGATTTCGAGTAATCGTTCTGCCCCGTTTGAAACTGTACAATAGCGGCGCTATGCAGCAAACGGCCTCGCGGCGCGACTGGCAGTCGAGAATGCCGATATCGGCTAGCGGCTTCCCTTCATCTCCGGCGATGACAGCGTTCTTGATAACTAAATCCACTTGATCCTATTCCCCGTGCTGGATGTGGTTGTCTTGACCCTTCCGTCTGACGATCTGCTCATGCGAATGATTTGTCATATCGATCGACGCCCACGATAGCGAAACTGGATGGTCGATACAATTGAGGGTGCGCCGCATGGCTGCCCGTGGGTGTGAGCCGTCCACTGCATCAATCGCGGTCATTGGAGCTGAGTTCGCAGCAAGCCAAAAACCAAGCGAATAGACTCGCCCAGCGAGCTTCCATAGACTGCCATCAACACTATATTCGGGTTAGGGGACGCGGCGGTGGCGCTCGGCGGGGCGGGCGCGACAACCCAAACTGCAACGGGAGCATGATCATGGGCTTATCGGATTCGCGCTACGATGTCGTTGTCATCGGGGCCGGCTCGGCCGGCCTGGCGGCTGCCATGACTGCAGCTGAAGAAGGCCTGAGCGTTGTCCTCATCGAGGCCTCGCACCGCATTGGCGGGCGCGCCTTCACCGACACCGAGAGCCTCGGCTTTCCCTTCGACCTGGGGTGTCACTGGATGCATTCGGCGAGCCTCAACCCCTATGTCAAGATCGCCGATAGCCACGGTCACGCCTATCTCAAGAACAGCTATCCACGGCAAATTCATCTCGGCGACCGTTGGGCGACCGAGGCGGAATGCGATGACTGCGTGGCCTTTTCCGATCGTTGTCACGAGTTGATCGACGGCGCTGTGGCGGCTGGTCGCGACGTGGCCGTTGCCGACGTTACCCCGCGCGAAGACCGCTGGACGCCGATGTTCGACATGGCCTCGTCGATGGGCAGTTCGGTCGATACCGATCAAATCTCGACGGTTGATATGGCCGCCTACAACGACACCGACGAGAACTGGCCACTGGTTGACGGCTACGGCGCTCTGGTCGCCGCCCATTTCGCGGATGTGCCGGTCGCTCTCAACTGTCGCGTCGAGCGGATCGACTGGTCGGGCAAGGAGATCAAGGTGACCACGCCCAAGGGCGTGATTCGTGCGGCGCGGGCCATCATCACCGTCTCGAACGGCGTCTTGGCCGCCGGCGACATCGATTTCGCGCCCCGGCTTCCCGACTGGAAGCTCGCCGCCGTAGCCAGCCTTCCCCTGGGCAGTCACAACCGCGTCGGCCTGGCGTTCGACCGCGATGTCTTCGGCCCCGAGGTGCAGAACGGCTTTACGGTCTATAATGAGACGCCCGAGACCGTTTTCCTCCAGATTCGTCCGTTCGACCGCAACCATGTGGTCGGGCTCTACGGTGGATGCTTCAGCGACTGGCTCGAGCGTTCCGGTCCCGAGGCCATGGCCGCTCACGCCATCGACAACCTCAAGCAGGTCTTCGGCAACGACATCGAGAAGCATATCGTCAAGACAACCTGCTCGGCCTGGGGTGGCGACCCCCTCGTGCGCGGCGCCTATTCCTGCGCCTTGCCCGGCCACGCCGGCGCCCGCAAGAAACTCGCCGAACCGATCGATCAGCGCCTGTTCTTTGCCGGCGAGGCGACTTCGCTCGAGTTCTACGCGACCTGCCACGGCGCCTATCTCACGGGCATCGCCACGGCGCACGATGTCGCCGTGACGCTTGGCGCCGATGAGGCGCGCCGCAAAGCCGTATGACAGGCTGCTGACGCCCTGCGTGTCATGAACGGTGCGGCGGCGGATTGGAGCTGTTCCATAGCGATGCAATTGCGCTACGATTTATTGAATTAGGATGGCCTATGGGGACTGTCGGTTAAATGCCGCATGACGTTTCATAAGGAAGAGACAATGCGAATACTATCGACGTTAGCGACTTTGATTTTGGGCTTAACCTTTATACCCATCCGCCTCGCGGCGGTGGAGAGCCGGTGGGTTGCAGGCCAAAACCTCGGCCAGCAACCCGGCGACGACAGCATCGACTGTGACATCGACGTGCTCGCGTCGCCCCTGAACCCCCGTGCTATGCGACAAGCTGCTCGCCGCAATTGAGGCAACATTCCTCATTGTCCGCTTTCGAGGGTAAGGCGGATATGATTCATCCATGGCCAGAACGCCCGCTAATAGCCAAACCCGGACGTTCGGGTAGCTTTCTTTCAGCGTGGCTTCCCTCATCGATGACGGCTAATCTCTAGACCAGGGGAGATCAAGCATGGAACGCTGCCCCGCCATAACCGAGACCGATGGGTAAATCGTTAAAGATGGAGAACAGCATGAATGAACTGAGTCCGATTCAATTTCTAGCCGGGGGGCCGCAAGATTCGGGGTTGAAGCCGGGAGACCACATCGATCCGTCGGGTCTCGATGCGGGAAAGCCTCTACAGCACGTGCACAACTACTTTACCGATCAAACCGGACAGCTGACCGCCGGTGTTTGGACCTGCACTCCGATGACCAGCAAACTTAAGCCATACAGCGTGAATGAGTTCATGTTGGTGCTCGAAGGCTCGGTTACCATCGAAGATGAAAACGGTCATGAAGAGACGATTCGTGCGGGCGAGGCGTTCATCATTCCCAAGGGCATGCCGTGTCGATGGAAGCAAACGGAATTCATCCGAAAGTTCTACGTAATTTTTGATGACCCATCGGGCCTGCAGAGCCCTGATACCGGCTCGCATAAGGTGATCAGAATCGACACGAACTCAGAAGTGCCGTCGATTGATGAGCAGGATACATCTCGCTACATTGGGGATACACCGACACAACACCTGTTGAACGTGTTTTCGGATGTGACTAAGCAGATGAATATCGGCTTATGGGACACAACCGACATGCATACCAAGGCCCTGCCATTCGCAAGAAACGAGCTGATGCATTTGATATCAGGGACTGTAACCCTCAGGAACGGTTCGGGGCCGGGACAGACTTTTACGGCCGGCGACACTTTCATGGTGCCTAAAGGGATGAGCTATCAATGGGATAGTGAAGGTTTTGTGAGCAAGATCTACTGTATTTTTCAACCGGGATAGTTGGTCGTGGTAATTGGTGCGTTCAGCGAATGTCGCCTGCTGGAGGGTATCCTCAATGTCCACTACGGGTCAGAAGCGGACATCGGGTTAACGCCGTTAGACTCGGTCGACCGCTTCTCCTAGTCTGCCGCCGACACCCACTATAATCCGGCGGAGGCTGTGATGACCCGCGATCCCCGATACGATATTCTCTTCGAACCGGTCCAGATCGGTCCCGTAACGGCGAAGAACCGCTTCTATCAGGTGCCCCATTGCTGCGGCATGGGCTTCAACTGGCCCCAGACCCACGCCAAGATGCGCGAAATAAAGGCGCAAGGCGGCTGGGCCGTGGTCTGCACCGAAGAGTGCGTAATCCATCCGTCATCGGATTATTCGCCGGACCCGCAGGCGCGGCTGTGGGACGGTTACGATGTCAAATGCCTGGCCCTGATGACCGATGCCATCCATCGCCACGATGCGTTGGCCGGTGTGGAATTGGCCCATAACGGGGTCGGCAGCCAGAATTTATACACGCGGCTCAAGCCGTTGGGCCCGTCGTCTCAGGCCGGCGTCATCGGCGTTCCGACCCAATCCCGGGGCATGGACAAAGCCGATATCAGGGAATTCCGCCGCTGGCACCGAAATGCGGCGCTCCGGGCCAAAGAAGCCGAGGCCGACATTGTTTATGTCTATGCCGGCCACGATTCGACCCTGCTGATGCACTTCCTGCAGAAACGCCGCAACCACCGGACCGATGAATATGGCGGAAGTCTCGAAAACCGGGTCCGGCTCATGCGTGAGGTCCTTGAGGACACCAAGGAAGCCGTTGGCGATCGCTGCGCCATCGCCATCCGGCTCGCCGTCGACGAACTCCTGGGCGACGATGGGATCACCAGCCAGGGAGAGGGCAGGGAGATCGTCGAGATGCTGGCTGAGATCCCGGACCTGTGGGACGTTAATCTCGCCGAC
>JAYGED010000202.1:0-26868 GCA_046582565.1 Alphaproteobacteria bacterium | reverse complement strand
TCATCGATCCGCAGGGCGTCGCCGACGGGGCGGTCTTTGTGCGGCTGATGCTGGCGGCGCTGCTCGCTGCCGCCCTATGGATCAACCTGGCGACCCTGGTCAGCGCGCCGGTCTCGACCACCCATGCGATCGTCGGTGATGTGCTCGGCGCTGGCGTCGCCGCCGCCGGCTTCGGCGTGGTGGACTGGGCGGTGATGGGCAAGATCGCTGCCAGCTGGGTGATCTCGCCGCTCATGGGCGCCATCATCGCCGCCGCCTTCCTCACCCTGATCAAGGGCGCCACCGTCTATCGCGAAGACCGCATCGCGGCGGCCAAGACCTGGGTGCCCGTCCTGGTGGCGATCATGGGCGCGGTATTCTCGGCCTACCTGACCATGAAGGGGCTCCAGCGGGTGTGGAAGGCCGATGTGGCCACCATCATCGCCATCTCGGCCACCGCCTGCTTCATGATCTACTTCATCGTCCGCCCAATGGTCGTCACCGCCGGCAAGACCATGGCGAACACTCGTGAAGACGTCGGCAAGCTGTTCACGATTCCCCTGATCATCTCGGCCGCCATGCTGTGCTTCGCCCATGGCTCGAACGACGTGGCCAACGCCATCGGCCCCCTCGCCGCCATCGTCCACGCGGTCGACGCGGGCGACGTTGCATCCTCTGTCGCGATTCCCTTCTGGGTCGTGCTGGTCGGCGCCTTGGGGCTTTCGGTCGGGCTCGCGCTCTATGGCGGTACGATGGTCAAGCGGGTCGGCAAGGAGATCACCGAGATCGACCGCCTGCGCGCCTTCACCGTAGCGCTGTCGGCGGCGATTACCGTGATCATCGCCTCGGCCCTGGCGCTCCCCGTCAGCTCGACCCATATCGCGCTGGGCGCCATTTTCGGCATCGGCTTCCTGCGCGAATATCTGGAAATCGAGGCCGAGAAGGTTCGGGTGATCCGCGAGTTCTTCAACGACAAAACCGAACCCAGCCTGTTCGACACCGCCAAGAGCGAGATGGAATGGCGTCACGAGGAGCTCGAGCGGGCGCTCAAGGAGATTCGGCCCGAGGGCGAACGCGCCTCTTACTTCGAGACCACCCAGAAGGCCGAATCGGCGGTCATGAACTGGCAGCACAAGAAGCTGGTGCGGCGCTCGCACCTGCGCACCATCGTGCTCGCCTGGCTGATTACCGTTCCGGCCACAGCGGCCATCGCCGGCGCGCTCTATCACGCCCTCTCGGTGCTGATCTGACCGCCACTATCCATGGCTGCAATCGCCGCCATGTTATCCAGGGTTTGGGCGCAGGCGGCGGCGGCTTCGGCGCCCTTGATCCTGAAATGATCGAAGAAGAATTTACGATGGTCCGCGTGATCATGGAAATGCTGCGGCGTCAGCACCGCCGAGATGATCGGCACCTCGGTCTCAAGCTGCAGACGCATCATGGCGTCAATGACGGAGCCCGCGACGAATTCGTGGCGATAGACGCCGCCATCGGCAATCAAAGCGGCGGCGACGATGATCGCATACCGTCCGCTGCCGGCCAGACGCTTGGCCATGAGCGGTATTTCCAGCCCGCCGGGAACTTCGAAGAAATCCAGGCGATCCTGTGAATAACCAAGGCTGTCGATCTCCTCGATAAAGGCGTGGCGAGCCTGATCGACGATATCCTTGTGCCAGCAAGCCTGAATAAAAGCGATTTTCTTGTCATACATCATGCGCGACCCTTGGTTCGAGTTCAGACTCGGGGCGGCGCGGAGAATGACGGCAACCGTTACGTGACGGCTGAGCCTTCCTCCTGTTCTCTTCCATCCGGACTATAACCGTCGGCTTCGGAATCACACCGAATCTGCTGACCCCGCCGATGATCTGGCGGGCGCTCGCGGGCTTATGCACATCAAGGTGCCATCACCGCCGGTGGGGAGTTGCGCCCCGCCCCGAGAACATTAAATACAAAGCCTGGCCAGAATAGGGCGGCCGGCCTTGCTTCGCAATCCCGCGTGAACGCATATTGTGCGGTCACACTCTTGAGGAGAGGGGGAGCGGCATGGTGCGAACGGAGGCGGAGGAAGAGCTGCGGGCGCGGTTTGGGCAATCCTATCTGCGCAACCAGACACCGGTGATGCAGCGCATTGAGCGGGCGATTAACGGCTGTTGCTATGGCGGCACCAGTTGGGCTACGCGCAATGAGATAGACGATATCGCGGAAAAACTGGCGCTTCGGCCGGGCCAGAGATTGCTGGATTTGGGCGCCGGTTCCGGCTGGCCGGGGCTTTATCTGGCGGCTTCTTCCGGTTGCGATATCACCCTTGTTGATTTGCCCGAGGAAGGATTGGTTATCGCCGCGGCGCGGGCCAAAGCGGACCGATTGTCCGGCCTTTGCAACGTCGCCGTGGCGGACGGCCGCGCCCTGCCATACGGGGAAAAATATTTCGACGCGATTACCCATTCGGATGCGCTTTGCTGTTTGCCAGGCAAGCGGGCGGTGCTGTCGGAATGTCGCCGGACCATAAAGGACGGTGGCGAGATGATCTTCACCGTTCTTCTCGTTGCAGCGGGTTTGAGCGACAAAGATTGCGCCCTCGCCATCGACATCGGCCCGCCCTACGTGGCGACGAAAATTGATTATGCGGAAATGTTGCGGCAGACCGGTTGGACCCTGATCGAGCAGCGCGACCTGGGGCTACAGTTTCTGCACAGCGCAAAAACCTTCCTCAAGGTCGACCGGGACAACGAAGCCGATCTCGCAGCACTGTTGGGCGAAGCAGACTATCGGCTGAGATTGGAAAAGGACGCAATTTACATCGACGCCACCACCAGGGGCATTCTGCGCCGGGAACTCTTCCATGTGCGCGCAATCGATGGCTTTGACGCGCAGTAAGTCTGGGCGTTAGACTTAAAGGCTAACAGCCGGGGATACCCATGGACAAACCAACTGACGGCGAGAAGAACAACAGCACGCTTGACGAAGAGGCGCTGCGCTTTCACGCCGACGGCCGGCCCGGCAAGATTTCCATCTCGCCAACCAAGCCGCTGGCCACCCAGCATGACCTGTCCCTGGCCTATTCGCCGGGAGTGGCGGCGCCATGTCTCGCCATCCAGCGCGACAAGCTGCTCGCCTATGATTACACCGCCAAGGGCAATCTGGTGGCGGTCATTTCCAACGGCACGGCGGTTCTCGGCCTCGGCAACCTCGGCGCCCTGGCCTCGAAGCCGGTTATGGAAGGCAAGGCAGTGCTGTTCAAGCGCTTCGCCGATATCGACGGCATCGATCTCGAAGTCAATACCGAGGATGTCGATGAATTCGTCAACTGCGTGCGGTTTCTCGGCCAAAGCTTCGGCGGCATCAATCTCGAAGACATCAAGGCGCCCGAGTGTTTCATCATCGAGCAGCGCCTGCGCGAGATCATGGATATCCCGGTCTTCCATGACGACCAGCACGGCACCGCGATCATCGTCATCGCCGGGTTGATCAATGCACTCCATCTCACCGGGCGCAGCCCGGCGGATTGCCGGGTGGTGATCAACGGCGCGGGCTCAGCCGGCATCGCCTGCGCCGAACTCATCATGGTCATGGGGGTGGCGCCCAAAAACGTGATCCTGTGCGACACAAACGGCGTCATCTACCAGGGCCGCAAAGCCGGCATGAACCAGTGGAAATCAGCCCATGCGGTGGATTCCAAGCTGCGCAGTCTGGAACAAGCCTTGGCCGGCGCCGATATCTTTATCGGCCTCTCGGCCAAGGGCGCCATGACGTCCGACATGGTCGCCGCCATGGCCGATAAACCAATCATCTTCGCCCTGGCCAATCCCGACCCGGAGATTACGCCGGAAGAAATCGCCACCGTGCGCGATGACGCCATCGTCGCCACCGGCCGCTCGGATTACCCCAACCAGGTCAACAATGTGCTGGGCTTTCCCTATATCTTCCGGGGCACGCTCGACGTTCATGCCAGCACCATCAACGACGCTATGAAGATGGCGGCGGCCAAGGCCATCGCCGCCCTGGCGCGCGAGGATGTGCCCGACGAGGTGGCGGCGGCCTATGCCGGCACCCGCCTGCAATATGGCTCGGACTATATTCTCCCCGTTCCTTTCGATCCCCGGATGATCTCGCGCATCGCCCCAGCGGTGGCCAAGGCGGCCATGGAATCGGGCGTTGCGCAGAAGCCGATCGTCGATATGGATAGCTACGCCCGCGAACTCAACGGCCGCCTGGATCCGACTGCCACGAGCCTGCATCTGGTGTTCGAACGCGCCCTGGCACAGCCCAAGCGCATCGTCTTCGCCGAGGGCGAGGAGGAAAAGGTTATCCGCGCCGCGGCGCAGTGGCGCGCCAACGGCTATGGTACGCCGCTGCTGGTCGGCCGGCCCGGCCATATCGAGGCGACCATGAAGGCTATCGGGCTTGGCGATATCGCCCCGTTCGAAGTGCATAACAGTGAGCTGAATGACGATACCGAGCGCTATGTCGAGCTGCTCTATTCCCGCCGTCAGCGGCGCGGCGCCCTCAAGCGCGATTGCCAACGATGGGTCAACCAGGACCGTAACGTCTTTGCCGCCTGCATGGTTGCCTGCGGTGACGCGGACGGCATGGTCACCGGCCTGACGCGAAGCTATTGGGGCTCGCTGGAGAAGGTGCTCCGGGTGCTCGACCCGAAACCGGGCCATCGTCTGTTCGGGCTCTCCATGCTGCTCGCCCATGACAAGACGGTGCTGATCGCCGATACCACGGTGAACGAGACGCCAAGCCCTGAAGAACTCGCCGACATCGCCATCCAGAGCGCCGCTAAGGCCCGCAGCCTGGGCCATGAGCCGCGCATCGCCCTGTTGTCCTATTCGACCTTCGGATATCCCAGCGCCAGCAAGACGACGCGCATTCGCGAGGCGGTAAAGCTGCTCGACGACCGGGGTGTCGATTTTGAATATGATGGTGAAATGTCGGCCGATATCGCCCTCGATGCCGACTTGCAGGCCCTCTTCCCCTTCTGCCGCCTGTCGGGACCAGCGAACGTGCTGGTCATGCCCGGCCTCCACGCCGCCAACATTGCCGCAAAGCTGGTGCAGAAACTTGGTGGCGGTACGGTCATTGGGCCGTTGCTCATGGGCCTGGAGAAACCCGTGCAGATCGTCGAACTCGGCGCCACGGTTTCCGACGTGCTGAACCTGGCGGCATTCGCCGCCGCCGACAGCGACCGCTAGAAGGTTTCATATGGTCATCTGCATGTCACAACGAGCTGAGGCTGCGGTATCGAGCACCCTGTTCCGCTAAATCCCGAGCCTGATAAAGACCGGCTGTAATCTTGAAGAGAGTCATCCCGGCCCTAAGTAGCCATCCCGGGTTCGGGCTCGAGGCCGCCGGCTTCCGCCTCTGCTGTCCGCGCCTGCTCGGCCAGATCACGGAAATCAGGCGCGTTGCTTTCGCCCAGAACGCCACGCACAATTTCGGCGAGGTTTTCGATTTCATGATGGCCCGGCGAGTCCGGCGCGTATTGTCCGATCCATTCGCCGATGCTGAGGGAGTCTGCGAAGGAGACGCGCTGGGCGATGCCCGAGCCGATCGGCTCTCCGAACTGGGCCAAGGCGCTTTCAATGGCTCTTCCCGCGCCGGTGCGCCAGTCGATTCGTGTCGGTACGATGAGCACCGGCGGGTGGCCGCTGCGGATCTCGCGGGCGCGCTCGACCAGCTCAAGGGTCTTCGCCGTGGCCGAAATGTCGGCGGCGCTGGCGCCGCAGGGAATGACCACCAGATCACAGACCGCGAGCGAAGCAACCGCGCTACCGGAAAGATGGGGCGGCAGATCGATGACTTCGATATCGGCTTTGACGGTGAGCATCTGGTTGACCAGGCGGCGGATGCGTTCTTCGCTTTCGAACCAGCGCCGTACACTATGCAGGCTTTCGAGCGGGATAGCGTAGCCGGTGATCGGCAGCTTGCCGAGGGCGATCCATTCGCTCGCGGTCGCCTGGATGTCGGCATCCACCAGGGCCACGTCGATATTCTGGCTGGCAAGCGCACAGGCCAGATTGACTGCGATTGTAGTCTTGCCAACGCCCCCTTTCATGGAGACGACCGCCACTTTTTTAGTCATCGTAGAACTCTCTCCATCGCGGCCCTAACAGCGCCTACCCGAACGGCGCAGCTAGCGTTTCCGCTGAAAAACTCTAATCTCATTTCCCGTGCAGGACCATTGATTTATTGCCGACCCCTTGTCGCTGAAACCAAGAAAAACAATATCGATCGATAGCACAAGCCACTTGAGCCGTTTAATAGCTTGATCCGACAAAGTGATGTACTACATCCTGTTCCGCGAGCCAAAATTGAGCGTGTGTTGTGTAATACAATTGCGACAACCCCAATGTAATACATTTGACCCTATATAGTTCTGATGTATGCATTTGGCTTAAGGCTATGATGTTGAACAAAGATGACTAAAAATCAGTATGCGTGGTCGGTCCGTGGCATCAGCCGCGAGGCCCGAAATCAAGCCAAGGAAGCAGCCGGTGAACGACACATCACGACCGGCGAGTGGGTTTCTTTGGCGTTGACCACCGTGGCCGAAAGAGAGCTTGCCATAAGCCCGGATTCCCTACCGCTCATCGGGCCTTTGCCGATTGCATCGTCGGTCGATGATCAGATGCTTGACAGAATGGATGCACGAGAGCGGGCGCTATTGGCGCTCGCCAGCAAACGCCTCGCCCCGAAAGGCCGCGCCGCACAGGAACAGCAATCCCCCTGGTCCGTTCGCGGGGTTAGCCAAGTCGCCCGCGTTAAGGCAGCCCAGGTTGCCGCTCACCGTCGGGTCACCATCGGTGAATGGGTTAATCATGCGATACAGGTTTACGCCGGCCAGCAAGCGGGTGTCGAATATTCAGAGGAAAACCAGAACGCTGAGCCCAGCCGAATAGACGAAGTGCCCGAAAAAACCATGAAGCTGGTTGAAACTCTGGCCCGGCATTTCGATACGACCCGGTCATCCGATGCACCCAAAATAGCAACCCCGGATACCATACGCGAGGTCGAGAGAGCCAACCATGCGCTACGCCCGGCCGACACGGCGCCCGTTGCGGCTACTCAGCCGTCCGCAGCCAACGCGGACTCGACGGAGCAGAAAATTTCAGAACTCGCCTACCAGGTTCTCGGCGCCGAGCGCAGGAACGAGCAGCGTCTCTCCGCTCTGACCGAGGTGCTGACCAGGCTCGCCGAACGCCTCAAGCTGTCCGACACCGGCGAGCCGATCGATCAGCGGAGAGACGCCGACACCTTGTCTAAGGCCGAGATGGTATTCTGGGAATCCATTAAGGACAGCAACGATCCAGACGCGTACAAATCCTATCTGGCAAATTTTCCTGACGGTCTGTTCGCATCACTCGCCAAGAGGCGCTCGACTCGCGAGGCTTTGGAAAACGCCGGCGAGATGCAATCGCCGCCCGGCGCCGAGCACCGAGCGAACCACCGCCCACCGCCGGTCTCTTCCTATCCCAAGCTCGACTACGACAAACTGAACAAGCGGGCGGTCGAGAATACCAAGCGCAGAAATTAAGCGGATGCGAAATCTGCCCAGGTTGCGGGCTGGTCGCAGGCGGGCCTAAGCCGCCTCTATGAGGCACTATCATTGTTTCTTCGTATGAAATACCGCCGCAGATAGTGCTGTGCTGGAAGTTCAAATAAATAATACGTTGGCAGCGAAATCAGGATAACCGCGCCCATAAAAAGCACGAGCCAAACCATGTTTGTGTAATCAAGCGCGATGCCCAAATAACCGGTGATCAAAATTACCGATAACTGGACCGGAAAATGCAGCAGGTATGTTGCATAGGTGATATCGCCGATAATCTTGAACGAACGCCCGGCGCCATGGCTGAAATTTTGCACAGCCGCCAGGAGAAACACCAGCGACGGGAAGCAGCCTCCGAACAACAGGGCTTCTTGCAGCGGCGACATTCCGCTCGATGACAATCCATAAATCGCCATGGCGCTCAAGATCATTAGACCCAGGGCAAACAGCACGGGCGGCCAGCCATTGGCTCCGCGGCCCCATCGTTCGTACAGCAGAAATGCAAGGCCGCCAGCGAAGAATCCATAGAGCCCCCAGCCAATGTCGGCCACCTGATGATTACTCATCCAGGCGCCCAACCCCATCATGATCAAACAAACGACAATGCGCTTCCCGACCGCGAGGGCGACAAGGAAGAAACCCGCATAGAGCAATATTTCAACCGACACCGACCAGGTCGGCGCGTTGAAAGAAAAACCAAGCTGCAAACCCCAATTCGAGGCAAAAAACAGGCTCAGAAAAAAATGCCTCAGATTGTTCATGGGATAGATGATGAACGCCCCTCGCGTCGAATAAGCCATCATTTGAAGGATGGCGACGAAGATAAAGGTGACAAAATAAAGCGGATAGAGGCGAGAGAAGCGTAATATATAAATAGGGGCTGACATAGATAAGGAATTTTCCATATGAATGTCAGCCCCTATAAAATTAACGGCTGATCCGATCTAATGAATGTTTCAGATGGCTCCCCGGGAGCAACAAAAAAGAAATGCTGGTAATGCCAAATCACGATAGCCAGCGAAGCCAGCCCCCGCAGAATGTCGAGAAGGTACAAATGTTTTGGGAACGTTCCCGGCATCGCAATCCCTCGCTCCAAGCGGCTGGTTTGGACATCCTCTGTTTGCTTTGAGCCGCAAGACCGAATTATCCACGAGGCGTGGTCAAATTGGAAGCTGGCCGCCGTCCGGCCGGAACCTCGTTTCAATCTTCCCCGAGACGCATTCATCGGCTATCATTTAAGCCAATAAGAGGAGTCATCTGGGAAATGTCGGTTTACACGGCAGCCATCGGGCCCAGTGGGAGAATTCACAGAAGGAAGGCCGTTTTATTCGGCCGCGCCCGACACCAAGCCGTAGAGTCAACCCGCCGGTTCATCTGTGGCGGGAGGCCGGTTACGCCCATTTGATCGACGAAGACCAAGTGACGTGGCCCATAATGCCAATGTCATAAATACCGGCGTCGCGATTGATTGCTCAAGATCCGCGAAATTGCCCAAAGGGGAGGCAGGGGATGTTCGAGATAAGAAATGTTAGCTTAAAGGCATTCGCGCTTAGCTTAATGACCCTGGTAGGTATGCTGGCGTTATCCGCGACGGCGCAATCACAAACCCTGCCCTTTATCGACAAAGACATTCACATGGGCGTCGCCACATGTGCGGGCAGCACCTGTCATGGCGCGGTCGAGCCGCTGAAGGGTGTCAGTGTCCTGCAAAACGAATTCATCACATGGCAGCGCAACGACCAGCACGCCAAGGCCTATCAGGTTTTGCTCAGCGAGCGCTCCAAGCGAATCGCCCGCAATCTTGGCCTCAAGTCAGCGGAAACGGCGCCGCTCTGTCTCGATTGCCATGCAGATAACGTGCCCATCGAGCGCCGCCATCGGACGTTTCAGATATCTGATGGTGTCACCTGCGAGGCCTGCCACGGCGGCGCAGGGCGCTGGATCGGCACCCATATTTCGGCAGCGGCAACCCACCAAGTGAACATCGACAACGGCCTCTATCCGAGCGCCGATCCGATCTCGCGCGCCAAGCTCTGTCTGTCCTGTCATTTCGGTGACGAGACGCGCTTCGTGAGTCACCGCATCATGGGCGCCGGTCACCCGAGGATGAGTTTCGAGCTCGACACCTTCACGGCGATCCAGCCGGCGCATTTCGTCGCCGATGCGGATTATCGCAAGCGCAAGGGGTCATGGAACGGCGTCCAGGTCTGGGCTATCGGTCAGGCGATGTCGCTCGATATTCTGCTCGATGCGCTTGTCGATCCGGATCGCGGACGGGACGGTATCTTCCCGGAGCTTGTCCTTTTCGATTGTTATAGCTGCCACCATCGTATGAGCAAACTGCGCTGGGAGCCGCGGGACAGTGTTGGCCTGGGCCCGGGCATTCCGCGCATCAGCGATGCCAATATGCTGATGCTTCGGATCATCGCGAATCGCGTGGATCAGGCGCTCGGCAGTGAGTTTTCCGAGCGCTCTGTCGCCTTGCATAAATCGACCCGCGCCAGCACTTACGGTGAGATGATCGATGCGGCGAACGCACTCAGGCAGGTGCTGGGCAAGCTGATGAACAAGTTCGCCGATCACAAATTCACCAAGGCCGATAACCAGGCGCTGCTGGCCGGAATTATAGAGAGCGGTCTTGCGGGCGAGTATCAGGATTATCCCGGCGCCGAACAGGCAACCATGGCGTTGAGTTCAATCATTGAAGCCATGCGTCAGTCAGGCGATATCGACAGCGGCCAATTGGAGGCGCTGAACGCTGCCCTTGAAATGGCCTACGCGGCACTCGCCAAGCACGAAGAGTACAATTCGGCCGTCTTTATGGAGGTGCTTACGCAGTTCAAGACGGCGGCGCCGTAGAAACCCACCGGATCGTCTATCGGGGCTGCATGCGGACTTCTGCTCACTGACCCTTGCCGTTGAACAGCCAGTCGATGTAGTCCGCCGGATAGTTCGCGACCACCTTGTCCAGCAACGCAAGGCTGTCCGCCGACAGCACGCCTTGCCATTGCCCGGAGGTGCCCTTGTTGAAGAACTGTGAATTGTCCTTCCACATCTTGAAGTTCGTGTCCGGCGCCATCCGGTCGGCGTTCTTCTTCATGCTCTCGAAGCCGGCCGCGGCGATCAGCTCCGGCCAGCGGTCCTCGGCAACCTCGATGCCGAGCGCCGCCGCGATCGCGCGCATCCCGGCCGCTAGATCGGCCTTGAGGTCGCTGTAATGGACCATCTCGATATTAGCCTCGTCCCGGTGCGCCCAGAAGGATGCGCCGTGGCGGAACACCGACCAGTACGGCGCACCGTCGCTCTCCCAGGGAAAGCTGCCGCTGGTGAGCCACATATGGAAAAACTCGTTCGGGTCCTTGGGTAGGGGCGGCGGTTGATCGGCTGAGTCGCGCATCTCACGAACAAAAATTGCATCAGCGTCCGGATTGGCGTTCTTCAAATGGTTCAGCAACGACATAAAAATGTCGCGTGGATCGCGCTGCACACAAATATAAATCGCCTCGGGCAACCAGGGCAGCCCGTCAAGCGGCGTGTGGGTCTTAATGATCCGACGGTGGTCTTGAGCGGCAAAGACAGCGTGCGTCTCGCTGGTCTGCGCCGACTTCATTTCCAGCCAGGGCAAAATCTCGGCCAGCGGCAGATGAAGCTCCTTGCGTTGAAAGACCAACAGCGCACAGATCATCTGCATCCAGGTCGTGCCCGCCTTGTAGGGCGTGCAGACAAGAATGTCTCCAGGGCGCGACTCGAAGCCCTGCCAGCGGGCAGAGTCCCACGCCACATGGTCGTAATGTCTTAGCGGTAAGGCAGAAAGGTCCAGCGTCTCCATGAATCAAGCCCCGAAATCTGGTGGACCCGGCGTCCGGTCAGTCACTCTGGGCGAGGCCCGTCCCGGGTGCGATGGGCTGAATAGCCGCGGACGAGCCCTTGGGAACGTAGTTGCGCAGGCGGACCTCGTCGTTGACAAACCAGGGCGCGCCCTGCGGATCCATATAGAAGTTGCGCATTTCCTTTAAGGTAAAGGGCCGCGAGCCGAGCCGGCCGAAAACAGCGATCTGATTGCCGGTCTCATCCACGGCGCGGTCGCGGTCGAGCGCCTTGGAGAGCGACAGGGCCGGATCGGTGGTCTTGCGCGTAGCAATAAGCTCGGGCATGACATCGGGGCTGAACCCGTAGAAGCGCGGCTGGCTATCGGGCGATGTGAGCTGGATAACGCGCAGACCATTTACCCCATCGGCCACATAGGCGAACAACGAGGCGTTGGTCGAAGCGACGATCACGTCGTTGGCGTCGTTGATCTGGCCGTCCGCCGAGAACATATTATACAGCCAGGGTTTTTCAGCCTTCTCCACGTCGATGATCGCCAGGCCCTGCCGCTTCGACGCCACATAGGCGAAGGTGCGCGCCACATAGACGCGCTGAGCATCGTCGAGGGGAACCCGCGCGCCGGGAACGATTCGCGGGGATCCCGGATGGGTGATGTCGACGACTTGCAGGCCCGCTCTATCGGTGACGAACAGATAGCGGAACTGCACCGCCGTTGCCCGCGCATCGGGCAGGTCGATCTGGGCCTTCACCTGCGGATGAAGCGGATCGTTCATGTCGAGAACCACCACGCCGCGCGGCGTCGCAATATAGAAGTACGAGCCCGCGATGGTGATATGCCTAGCACCATCCAGCACACCGCCCAGATTCCAGGTCAACGCCCGCTCGAGGAAATTGTTGCGGGGCTCGCCGTCGGCCAGGGTGTTGATGTCGACGACGATCAGCCCCTCGATCGAATCGGTAATGAAGGCGTAGTCGTAAATCGGATGGAAAGGCTGCTCCTGGTTGGCCACGCGCATCAGTTCGCCCTGGTTTCGCAACGGCGCAATCGGCTGGTTGGTCGCCAGGGCGACGCAGGTGGCGTTCCGACTGTTGATCTGGGTGTCATGGCCGAGCGGCGAAAATGGCGCCGTGACGATCCGTTGCGCGAAGCCCTTGTTGGCGATCGACGCCACGTCATAGACCTCGAAGCCCTGATCCCCCTGGGCGGCAAAGACATATTCGCCGCGCATCTGGATACAGCCGGTGGCGCCGCCGGAATGGCTGTAGCTCTCGACCAGCTGCCGGCCCCGTTCCTGATGATCTCTGTGCCAGTCGGGGTAGGCGTATTTCTGCAAATAGCTGCCGATGACCGCCTGGGGCTCGTCATATTCGGCTACCTTCACGCCTTCGATCCCGCCGTCCTCGCCGACCCAGGCGAACGGACCCACGAAATTGACGAAATTGGTCCCGAGCAGCATGAGCTGCGCCATGATGGCGTTGTTGTCGTTGGCGTCCGACAGGTGACAATCGGTGCAGGTCTTGGTCTCGGTCAGGCGCACCGTATGGGCGAAATGCGGCGCGAACGCCTGGCTAGAATAGCCGGACGAGGCGATCGGCGGCTGGGACATGTAGATGCGCTCGCGGTTGATGTTCTGCGACGACAGGATCAGCGCGGATGTCGAGCGCACCGGGGCGATGGTGTTGCCCTTGACGCTTGAGTGACGCCCGAGCTGGAACATCTGGTCGCGCACCACCTGGGGGTTATAGGTAGCGAAGTTGCGCGTCTCGCCGCCCTCGAAATGGAGCCTATCGGTTTTCCAGTTGGCCTGAATCGGTAAATGACAGCCGGCGCAGGAGGTGGTCCAGGAGAGATGGCAGGTGAAACACTCCATCTCCTCATCCTTATGCGCCCGGTCGGCAACGGCCACGCCAGGGCCCCATTTATCGTAGGGCGCGCCTTTCGCCATGGTCTTGGCGCGCGCCGCCTTGGCGTTATAGGACGCATGGTCGGGATTGATCGTGTCCGACACCAGGCTCATCTTCCATTCGAGTTCCGGCCAGACCGACGAGCGCTGGAAGAGCTCGCAGTCGCGCGGTGTATCGAGCGGCCTGTCGCATTGCGAACCGATCCATTCGAATCGCTTGCGCCCATCGGGGGTGCGCAGGAGTGCCAGGTCGTTGCCGCCCGGCGGCGCCGCCGGCCCCGAGGTGAGCAGGGTGGGATGCCGTTTGGAGGTGCCGTGACAATCGCTGCAACGGATTTCGATGGCCGCCTGGACCTCGCCGTAGATATGGCCGCTGCCATGGCTGTCCTGGGCGAAGTGGCAATCGACGCACTGCATGCCCACATCCACATGGATCGACGACATATGCACCGCCTTCTTCCATTTCTCGGGATCGTCCGGCTCGATTACGGTGCCCACCGCGTCGAGCAGGTTGCCCTTGCGGTCCTTCTTGAAGACACCGCGGAAATTCCAGCCGTGGCCGTGGTAGTCGGCGAACTGGGTGTTGTTCAGGTCCGGGTTCATCTCGCTGACCTGCTTGACGAAGTCGATGTCGGACCATTTGCCGCGAATCGCCGCCTCCTCAGGATTGCGTTCGAGAATTTCGTGCATCTCCTCGGCGTTGGGATATCGCTGCTCCTTGGGCCACATGGCGGGGGCGTCGGATTCGTAGTCCCACATGGTGTAGCCGAGGAAGCTGTTGAGGAAGACGTTCGGCTGATGCATATGGCAGGGCATGCACTGGCTGGTCGGTATGGCACTGGTAAACTTATGCTCGAGCGGGTGGCCTTCCTCGTCTTTCGGGATGGTCGGATCGATCGTCTGGGTCTTGCCCTCATGGCCGAATCGGGCATAGGGGCCGGAATGGCGGGGATCGCGGTCGTTGGCATAAATCACATGGCAGGAGGCGCAGCCCGAGGACCGGTAATCGCCGGGCTGGTCATTGGTGCCCATGAACCACAGGAACGGATCGTTGAGCCGTGTTTTATGGAGATTGAGCACCGGGACGGAGATGCGCAGGCCGGTTGCGGGGCCGCGGTTCGATTGCTTCAAATCGGGACGCCCCGGCTCCTCGAGCCTTTGTAATTGGCCGAGCGAATTGGGCAGGCCGATTTCGGGGAAGATCGTATTGATATTGCGCCCGCCGCGCTCGAACACACGGAACACATCGCCCGGCGGCACCACCTCCCAAGCGGGCAAGGGCACCAGCTTGGGCAGAATGCCGCGCGCCGTCATCTTTTCGTCCGGCTCGATCGGGTTGACCACGATGGCGGATACCCCTTCGCGCGTGTAGGCCTCGCCGAGCAGGTAATTCTTGTACGGCAGGATGCCGTTGTTATAAGCCGCACCGCCCCACAGCATGGCCCCACTCGCCATCAGGCTGCGTTCCGACGCCTGGATGATCGACAGATGGCAGGCGCCGCAAGCCTCGCGGGCGACGCGCAGGTCGCTGGGATTGACGAAACGAACGTATTCGGGCGATTCGCGATTGAGCAGGGTGTAGCTGCGTTCCGGATTTCGGCTCTTCGGGTAGCCCCAGCTTAGCGGCAAGGTGGGCACCACATGCGCCCTTTTCATGGCCTCTTCATAGGTGAAGGCAGCGCGTGTGACCGTCGCGTCACCGCCGTGACAATCGGTGCAGCCGAGCACCACCTCGGGGTCGTGCATGCTCATGGAATCGGTCCTGCTGTGGCACGACAGGCAACTCGCGCTCTTGGCGAGGGCCTGCTCAGGCGATTGCCCGCGGGGCGCCGGCGGAGTCACCGTATAGGTGACATGGGCCGGTTGCTCAATCCCGGCAGCGGCGAGCGGCGGGCTTGCTAACACCAGACAGACCAAAACCAGGAAAATGAAACGTGCCATCATTGAAGCCTGATTCCTTAATAGGCTAGGATGAGGTTGGCGAGAACCGAATAGTACAGATCTTTGGTAGAGCCATCGTCCCCCGCCGTAGTGTAGAGCTCCTTGAAGCCGTCGCCGGCGACCAGAACAGCGCCCGACAGCCTGAAGATTACATTCTGGCTCTGGAACGGCCGATAGATGAAGGCTCCCGACAGGTCCCAGCCGATGTCGGTATCGATATCGCCTTGGTTACGCAATGCCTCCAAAACCGAAGTGTCTTCGAAATACAGCTTATTGACGTTCATGGAGAAGCGGAGTTCCGGAAGGATGTCGAAGTCGGCGCCGCCGCCAAACAGAACGAGCCCCGGATTGTTGAAGTTCGACTGGCCGTGTTCCTTGCTGGTGCGCAGGCTGGGAAGCACGCCGTTTCGCTGGGTGAGATTGACGCCGCCGCCGCCGACGAATGGAACCCCCTGACGAATCCAATAGCTGGTATCGCCACCGGCAAACTGCGGGTTTTCGAAAATGGCGTCGAAGCCCTCTTCATTATTGTCGAAGGGGTCGCTGTCGCCACTGGCGTAGAGGAACGATCCGCGCAGGCGGATCCAATCAAAGTCCACGGAGGGCTCCACCGCCGCGAAGTAGGCGCGGATGTCGGATTCTTCGCCCTCAAAGCTGCCGTTCACCTGATTATGAGTGTCGTTACCGATGGCGTAATAGGTGGACACGGTCAGGTTTATCCGGCCGAAATGACCGTCGCCGTTGAAGCCCAGGTAGGTCACGTCGTAGTCGTGCCCGCGCTCGTCACCGAAGGAGGCTGGGCGTTCGAGGAACTCATTGTCGTTGAAGAAAAATTCGTCGTCCTCGCGATTTCGGTTATGGACCACTGTCACCTGGGAAACGAAGCCCCGGACCGGAAAGTCCTGGACGTAGAGATTGCCCAGGAAGATATCGTCGTCACGGAGATCTTCAGTGACGTCGTTGAGACCGCTGTTGGTGTCCTTCTCGAGCCGCCTGAACCAGGCCACGTTGTACTGGAAAATATTGTTGAAACGGTTGCCGAAAAGTCGAACCCCGAGCTGGTTGTCCTGGAACAGAAAACCCCTGAAATCGGTGGAGAACGGCTGGATACCGATCCGGATCGAATCGAAATCATAGCGCGAAGAGACATTTCTCAGATGTTTGTCGACGAAGGCGTCCTGCAGGCCGACGTGAAAGCCGCTGCGCGTTGTGCCTTCGCGCGGGTCGGCCTTCAGCACGCGGACCTCTTCGACATCGGCGTAGTTGATGCTGATGACCGGGGTGAAGCGAATTTCCCAGTCCGGCGGTTTGTAGGTGGTGTCGCCCTTGATGAGAGCGGCGTTGATGATCAGATTCTCAACGATGAAATACTGCTCGCCCTTGCCGAACAGATCGTTGGAACCGGCGCGCCTGGATGCCTGGGGACTGATGCCGGTGGGCAAGCGTCGCGCCTCGAACACCGTGTCCGATATGACCGATAGATTGAGGAACCAGTCATCACCAAACAGCGGCCGGTCCCCTTTGAGGGTATTCTGATTATAGGGGTCCAACCAGTTGTCATGGACGCCCACCGCCTCGATGAGGCCCCAGCGATCGGGGATTGGAATGAACTCACGAGGCAACGACGGCGAAGGCGGGGGAACCGCCGTCGGATCGATTGCGCTCGGCGGCATATAGGGAGTCGGGGCGTCCTGGCCCGGGATCAGGCGCGTGGCGGCCACGGGAACCAGGACACCCTCGCCCGCCATGGCGTCCAGGTTGATCAATTCCTTGCCGGCCTTGGCGGGCAGGGCCATGCCGATGACCAGGCCAACAACCAGGATGCTGGCGGGGACGAACGTGGAAATTTTGTTAATCGCGCTATTTACCATTGCATACATTTTGCGTGCGCGACCCGAGGAACGGCCTGAATGGACAGTTCACATAGCGCAGACGCGCCCCGCCCGGCGCCAGATTGTCGGCGCGGATTCCTGCCGGCGCGTTGCCGATCCCGGTGCCGAGTGCGAGCCCGGCGTTGTGCAGGCCGAGAAAGGATACCATGTCGTCCTGGTCGATGCCGTCACCGGAAACGCCGATGCCGCCGACCAGCTGACTGCCCCGGTAAATCGGCACGCTGCCCGGGAAAATCTGGAAGCCATTGGCGATGCGGGTTTTGAAATTGCCCGACGAGGTGGTGGTTGGGAAGAAGCTGCAGGTGGCGTTCGTATCGGTGCCGCCAAGACCGTCTGCGTAGAGGATATTCATGGCGATGTTGTCGACCAGGGTGTCGAGCTGCAGGCCGGTGTTAAACGGGCTCCAGACCGAAAATGGCTTGCTGAACGGGCCATTGGCGACGAAGTCGATCCCGTCCGGATAGAACGGTCGCGACAGGTTGCCGCCCGAGCGGTCGGAAAAGGCGATGCCGTCCGATAAGGCGCCTGCGCCGACAAATGCGCGCACATTGTCGAGGAAATCCTCGAGCCGAACGCCCAGGGCATTTTGCCCGACAACCGGGCCCAGGGGTGAATCGTAGGACTGGAGATACGCCCCGGCCGTGGCGCTGGAGAAGAAGCCGGCCGTGCGCGCCTTTTGCAGCGACGTATCGGTGCCGAAGAGCGGCCCATCCGGTGTGCGCGCGATGGCGAGAATATTGCCGTCGGTGTCGACCACCGAAACGGTTACCTGGACGAAGCTGTTGAGCGGCCGTCTGATCTGCGCTCGGCTGGCGAAGGCGATGTTAAGCGCGGAGCCGACGATCTGCGTCACCTCGGCTGAAGTCAATCCACCGCCCGCGGTCGTGGGGTTGAGGCTGTCGATGGG
This sequence comes from Alphaproteobacteria bacterium, assembly GCA_046582565.1. Classification (GTDB taxonomy): domain Bacteria; phylum Pseudomonadota; class Alphaproteobacteria; order JAAXGF01; family JAAXGF01; genus JAYGED01. Next base: position 8,862 of record JAYGED010000202.1, on the reverse strand, counting down.
CGGGAACCGGGCGGTTGACGTGCCGTCGGTCAAAACAAACACCGTGCCGTTGACGAAATCATAAACGCCGGGCGAAACAACGCTCGCGGGCGCAATGCCCGACTCGACGCTGCCGAAGGTCTGGCCGGCGAGGATGCCGCTGCTGGCGACATAGTAGCCGGTCACGTCGGCGAGGCTGCCCAGCACGCCGCCGCTGATGGTGGCGAAGGCCGGCGCGGCAGCGGGATTGGTGGTGAGGGATGAGGCGCTCACGTCGGTATAGCGCAGGCTCTTGCCCTCGACGAAGATGCGGTTGGCCAAGATGTCCCTGGGCGGCGTATAGCCGGTCTGACCAGCCAGGGCGATGATTTCATCAACGTCTCTATCGTAGTTATTCACCGCGGCATCGAGCGTGTAAATCCCGTCGGCCTCGACGCCGATTCCGCCCACCGGCACGCCGTCTTTATAGAGCGGCAATCCGCCGGCATCGGCCGACAAGCCGAGCGGTGACCGCTTCGGCCCCGCGGTCGCGCTGACCAGGCCCGTGATCGTCGCGTTGGTGGCCTGGCGCACGGACAGATCGGAGCAGGGAAGCTGGGTGAACTGCACACCGAACAGGGGCCCGCTGGGCGAGTAAAATTCGCCCGGGTTGAAATGCTGCTGGATGATCTGGCTGGCCGTGCGCGTGGTGAAGGCATTGCCGCCGGACGACAGATAGGCGCCGGTGATCGCCTTGGCAATCGCCGACAGCCGGCCCGACGGTGAGTTTGCCGCGGCGAAAAAGGCGGCGAAAATTTCTTCGATCTTCTCGAGCCCGTTGCCCGCGACGATGCCGCGGTTGCTGGTCACGCTGACCCGCGCTGGTGCGCCGTTCATCTGAAACACTGCGAGGCTGTTGCCGACCCGGTCAACCACCGTGATGGTCGCCGGCATACCGCGGGCGCTGGCCTCCTGCGCCGCCGCCGAGACAATCTTCTCGACATCGGCGACGGTCAGATTCTGGGCGACCGCAGCCGCCGACCAGAGAACCGATATGAGCATCGATGCAAGCAGACAGCCAACAGCCGTCAAACGCTTCACCGCGCAAATCGCCTCCATAACAGCCAGGCGCCTCATGGCTCGCCCCCTTCTGGCAGCAGACCGAACAACCCATATTTCATGACCCCGCCGAGCCGATAACCGATGGCAATCGATATGCCTCGGTTGTCCTCGCCGATGTCTTCGTCGATCACCTTGAAGACAATCCTGTCGTTGACCACGGGGAAGCTGTTGTCGAGAAGTTCCTCGTTTCTGCCGTTCCATTCGATCCACTGGCCTTCATGGGTGCGCTGGCGAAATTGCGAGCCGCCGATAAGCGCCCAGACATGGGTGGCTTCCGGCACATCGCCATCGAGCACCACCGTGAACTGCAGGTCATCGACCAGACCGTTGGTGTACAGGATGCCGAGTGTCGCGCCGTTCTCGGACAATCGGTGCAGGGTCTCGTCGGCCATGGCGGACCCGGCAAGGGCAACGAGCAAAACCGTCGCCGCGAAGAGCCTCCGCCCGAATAAATTATGCTTGAAAAACATCATCCCCCCTCTCCGGCGGCGGCGGCTTGCATGGGGCGCATGGATCCCAGGAACGGTTGGTGGAACTCATGACAGCTATTGCAGGTCGTCGGCACAAGATTACTCGCGGACTCCCCCCCGTGACACTGCTGGCAGTTAGCGATTTGGGGCAGTATCACATCGGTTGCCTTATCGGAATTGGTGGCTTCGTGGCAATCGACGCAGGTCATATTCCTATGATGTCCATGGTCAAACTGGCCTTTTGGCAACCAACGATCAGCCACCAGGATATTCTCAATAGACCAGCTTGTCGATGCACCCAGTTGCTCACTGGAGACCTCGTGACAGACGCGGCACACCGACTTGCCGAACAGATAGTCCGACGCCAGCCCAGCCCGCTGATCCGCCCAGGCCATGGCTTCCAGCTGCTCGGCTTCGGTCAGCTCCGTACCCGGACGGCGGCGCACACTGTCCGGCGCATCTTTGACATCGGCGCCGCCGCGCAACGCCATATTGCCGTAGAACTCGGTCAACATCAGCTTCACGGCCGCCACATCGCCGTGCGGCACAACCCGGCTCGGCACGGCCGGTTCAAACTTCAGCTGATGACATTCCGCGCAATGGGTCTGCATGGTGATCGGCGCCATCCCCACTCCGCCCGGTTCGGGCCGGTGGCAATCGTCGCATTGCAGAACCTTTCTCTCGGTCTTACCCGGAACCAGCATGCCGGCTGCCGCCAAATGCTTCTTGTGGGTAAATTTCAAATTCGAATGCTCGACAGGCCAATTATCCTTATCGAGCTTTTGCCGCTTAAGCTCGCCGGTTGTCGCATTGACCACCACGGTTGGCCGGAACTGGGGATGGTCCGTGCCGAAATTCGAGACGTTGATCAGGGTCGTGTCGGGTGCGTCCTCCTTGAGATCTCGATGGCAATCGGCGCATTGAGTCTCGCTGATGGTAACGATGGTCGCGGCGCCGTTATGTTCCTTGTGACAGGACTGACAGGCGGCTTCCGTTATTTGCTCCATGGGGAATTTAACCGGATCCGCGTGATGCTGAACGCTCGAATGACAAGCCAGGCAGGCCCCATCTTCGACCTGAACAAAGGCGCGCTGGTGGCAGGTCTTGCAGTCGTTGGCGACAAATCTGTGCGGCGCTGAGATATCGCCGCTGATCCAGGCCAGATCGGGTGTCAGGGGCCAAATCTTGACGCCGACTTTGCTCGTCTGCATGGGCGATTGCGACGTTGTTGCGCTGTCGGACAGTCCGAAGAAATGGACCAGGGGCCAGGCCAGAAACACCGAAAACACGACGATAAAGAATGCCCAGGACATGCCCCGCATGCCGGCGGCGGCATCGGCCAGGGTGGTGCGGCTGAGCGAATTCAATCGTTCAAGATAATCGAGGCGATGTTCGAGAAGCTCGACCGTGAAGGCCAGGTTTTTGCCGCTTGGCGCTTCGATGACGACGATTTCGTAAGGACCAAGCACGATCTTATCGCCAATGTGGAGTTGGATCGTATTGACCGGCGTCCCGTTCACCAACAGCTCGAACGAACTATTCATCGCTTCGATAAAGAAGCTGCCGCCGCGATCGTGTATCTCGGCGTGGCTATACGCCACCCGGGGATCGTGGAGATTGACCTGGCAGTCGGAGCCGCGGCCGAGACGAATGACATCAGCCTCGATCTCAACGTCGCGGTGGGCAACGTCGCCGCTGCGCTTGCGCGTGAGATAGCTAACTAGAATGTCCACGCCGGTTACGATCTACCAGTAAAAGAACACGATAAATACGTGCGAAAACAGAGCCGCGAACAGCGCGAACGACATCGGCACATGCACGAACAGGAAGATCTTCATCAGCGCCCTAAGCTGCACATCCTTGCGCGCGCGGTACAACAGTTCGACCTTGCGGCTGAGGCGTGAGATCAACCGGCGCGCCTGGACAGCGTGGTCATCCTGCAAAGTTGTGGCAATGGTCTGCAAGCGGGCGAGCGCCGCGATCGTAGTGCAGTTTGGATCGCGGCCCGAAAGCTGACGAATGAACCCGCCGCCGACACTGGTTTGCCGCCCCGACTCGACCACGATTCCATTGATTTCGTCGCTCAATGTCATCGACAGATCGGTACATTCCTGACTGAGCTCGGCGATCTGCTGCATCAGGTTTTCCAGGGTGACGCCGCGCTGATTGTCGGTCATCTGCCGGGGGAAGCGAATGTAGGCATAGAGCCCGTACATGCCGGAAATTATGACGAACATCATTAGCGTATAGGCCAGGGTATGGATATTGAGGCCGAACTGAAATCCCGTATGCAGGGTGGCGATAATAATCAACGCCACGCCGAGATAAATATGTGCGGAGAGCCAATCCTCAAGCTTGCCGGTGCCAGACGCGTACGTGCGTTTGCGGATGCCGAAATACATCAGCCACAAGATCAACAGGGCGCCGACGATGCCGAGAGTATAGCCCAGCCAGGTGCCGCCGTTGGGCATGCCGAGCGGCGAATGTACGGCGTAGGCGATAACCGCGATAACCGCCGCCAAAGACGCCAGCTTCAGATACCTGAACCCCCGGTAGACCAGAACCGATTCGTGCGTCGCCAACGTTAAATACCTTCCCTAAATCCAAATTTTTTAATGCGCCGCTTGAACTACCTTTGCCAAAAATTCTTCGGGACTCACCCGGATAGCGGCGCCCGTCGGACAGGCCCTAACACAGGCTGCGCCGCCCTCAATGTCCTTGCACATGTCGCACTTGACCGCCTTCTTGGGCCCATCGCCCTTGACCGACTTGTCCTGGCCGGGGCCGGAGCCGGCGCCGAACAGCATCCAGGACAGCAGGCCGGGTTTCGTTGGCGGTTTGGCCGACATCTGGATCACGCCGTAGGGGCAGTTGCGCTCGCAATTGCCGCAGCCGATGCATGAATCGTTGATAAAGACCTCGCCGTTCTGCGCCCGGTGAATGGCGTCCGGCGGGCAGTCGGCCATGCAGTATGGGTGCTCGCAATGGCGGCATGAGGTCGGCACATGAAGATTATCGAAGGTTGGTCCCGCTTGGCGGTCGAGGCGCGTAATGCCGTCGTGGGTCTCGGCGCAGGCCTTCTCGCAATTGTCGCAGCGCACGCAAAGGCTCTCATCGATGAGCAGCACGTCGGTCGCCTCGCCGAGGCCCTGGGCAATAAGGAACTCGATGATCCCGCTGGCATTGGAGCTCAGCCCCATGCGCTCGCTCTGCACCAGGCGCTCGCCCAGCCGGGCCTCGACTTCGGCTCTCAGGTCCATATTCTGATCGAGCAATCGCTTGAAGGCGGAACCGTCGATCTTGATCGTCTCGGTCGCCACGGTGGCGCGCACGGTGCCGGTGCGCGGGGCGTCCGACAGCAAGGCGATTTCACCGATATAGTGGCCCACCGGCACGTAGGCTATGACCACGTCTTTGCCGCCGATGCGCTTCGATACGGTGACCGAGCCGCGCCGGATGAGATGCACCGCATCGGCCGGGTCGCCCTCGTTGAACAGAATTTCATCCGGCTTGAAACTCTCAATCGATCCGGTTTCAAGCACCTCGGCGAGGTCTTCGGCGGTGGCGTGCGGCGCGAGGTAGGTGTTGATTTGGCGAACGATCGCCGTCTGGTCCACCACCCGCTGCACGGACTCGACCAAACTGAGCAATTTAAGCATCGAGCGCCGGGGCACTTCGAGCAGGACGCAATCGCTATTGGCGCGCACCGTTGCTGTGCGGCGGCGACCGGAGATCAAACCCATTTCGCCGAAAAACTGACCCTGTCCCAGGACCACCACTTTGGATGAATCTTCTGGATCGAGCTCGATAACCACTTCGCCGCTGACCACCGTGAAGAAGCTGTTGGTATAGTCGTTGCGCGCGAAGATGATCTCGCCGGCCTTGGGACAATGCAGTATCGAATCGATCATCAGTTCGCGCAGCAGCAGGGGGTTCATCGCTGAAAACATCGGCACGTTTTCACGGATTAGCGCCAGCACGTCGGCCACTTCTACGGTGCCGAGGACGGCGAAGCGTTGTTCAAGAAGCGGCTCGTCCGCCGGCTTGATCTCATTTCCAAGGATATACTCGATCACTTCGTAGCCCTGGTTCATCGCCTGCTTGATCAGCGGATAACCGCCGAGAGCGCCGATGATATAGAGCCCGGACACGTTCGATTCATAGGTTGCGCTCACCTCGGGCAGGGCCGTGCGGTCATCGGATGGGAACTCAACGCCGCAGGCCTCGACGAACTGGCGCGGCGCGATGGCCCCCAGGCGGGCAATGATCCGGTCGCATTTAACCTCGACCTCGCCGTCGGGCGCGGCCAGGGTGATCGAGCCGGGGTCAACGCGCACCGGCGATGCGCTGTACATGCAGGTCAGCACGCCCTTCTCGATCGAATCTTCAATCAGCGACAAATTACCCTGCTTGATACGCGCAAACTCACCCTTGCGGTTGACGATGATGACCTTGTTCTGTTTGGCTAGGGCGACCGCGTTCTCGATCGCCGCATCGCCCGCGCCGACGACGACGATGGTCTCGACCTCGTATTCATCGGGGTCGTCGAGCTGATACTGCAAATGCGGAGCGCCTTCGGAGCCCGGCACGCTGAGCTGGCGGAGGTTGCCCTGCAGGCCGATGGCCAGCACCACGTTGTCCACGCTCACCGTTTCCCCGCCGACGGTAATCTCGAAGCCGCCCTTCTCGCCGGTGATTGCGGTCACGTCCGCGTTAAAACGGGTGTTTACGGCAAGCTGATCATTCTGCTGGTCCCATGCCCCTAGAATTTCTTCGCGGCTGCCAAGCTCGAACGTATAATCGCTGCGCAGGGGCAAGATGTCCGGCGTCGCCATGACAAGCTTGCCCTTTTGGTATTTGTAAATCGTATCGGAAAGATGGTCGGTCTTCTCAAACAACACATGCGAGACGCCGAGCTTCGCCGCATGTCCAGCAGCGCTCAACCCCGCGGGCCCGGACCCAATAATCGCGACCTGATAGTGCTCGCTCATGTCCCCTCGTCATGTGCCCATTCTAAGGATGGGCCACCCCATCCATGACGTAAATTCGCAACCAGACACCGGACCCTTTCAAGGGTATTCTGCATTCAAAAGTATTTGTTTTCCATCCGTTCTGTCAAGGAGTTAGGGGGCTGTCTGACATAGACGTGAGAGTTGATTTACGGCTTAGAACGTCGCAGCCGTGGCGCGGGACATTGAGCCGCGCGGAGACCAACGGCCAAAGACCGCCCCCCTCCACTTACTGACCGGGGATAGCCCCCACCACCGGCACAACCGCGTTTCTTCCCGACGATGCGAAAAGATTTCTGAACAGCTGACCGGCATCCACAGTGTCGGTATAACGCAACGATACGGGGGGCTGGACGTATCCCGGCTGCACCACGGGCTGTGGCGGATACGCCGGGTACAAAATCGGCGCCGCGGTGGTTACGACATAAACCGGGACGGGTTGCGCAACAACCGCCGCCACTGGGGTGGGCGGCTGGCTTGGTATCGCTGTTGCGACCGGGACCGGCGGCTGGTCAGTTCCGCTGATACTCACCTGAGTCATCAATCGGCCGCGTTCATAGAGAGCCCGAATCTGGCCGCCGTCGCTCTGGGTGACGATGAATTCGCCGTGGCGCTCGCCATTGCGGTATCGGCCGACGATGGTCCGGCCGTCCGGATAGCTGGTGATGGCTTCGCCGTGAAGTTCGCCGTCCAGAAACGTGCCCTTGTTGCGTTCGACCTCCTGGCCCGCGCGATGCCAGATCAGAATGCCCTCGCCATGCAGCATGCCGTTTACGCATTGGCCGTACCAGCGAATGGACTCGTCGGCGGCAGGGAACGGGTTGCTGGTGCCGCAGCCCGTCGTCTCATCGACGATCCAACTCGCCGCCGCCGCGGGCTTCTCAACCATGGCCGTCATGATCAGCAAACTGCTTACCATTGATGCTGCGAGCCATGACCGGCTGTTATGCGATTGGGACAACCCGTCCTCCCTTTACAGCGATTGTCACGGTCACTTTATACCACCTTGTGAGGATAGGTACCCTCTCACCAGCTGGTGATATCGGCGGCTTCCCCGTCGCCGCCGGCGAGACCATCCTGGCCCAGGGAAGAAAGATCATAGGCCCCGTCATGCAGGCTCGGGACCTGATAGATATAGCCCCGGTCCCAGGGGTCCAACGGCACCGCCTTGTCCTTGAGATAAGGCCCGTTCCAACGATCGGTCCCGCCCGGCGCGACCACCAGGGCGCGAAGCCCCTCTTCCTGACTCGGGTAGGCGCCCACATCGAGACGGTAAAGATCGAGGGCGCTTTCGATATTTTCCAACTGCAATCGCGCGACATCCGCTTTGGCGCGCGACAGATAATCGATCACCCGCGGCCCGACCAGACCGAACAGCAGGCCCAGAATGACCAGCACCACCAGGATTTCCACTAGGGTGAAGCCGCGCTGGCCGCGCCCCGCGAGCCCGCCAGCGGACTTAGATCGACAGAACATCGAATTCAAGAATTGCAGAGAGCAAGGAAATCACCACAAATGCCACGAAACAACCCATCAGCATGATGAAAGACGGCTCGATCAATGTCACGAGTCTTTTGTGGGCGGTGGGGCCGGCACTCAAGGCGAGTGCGCGTTTTTGGCTTCGAAATCGGCCACGATAACTTTGACAAACGCTTAATTTTGTTTAGGATTACTCGACTTTCGCGATTGTGCTTAAACTGAGGCCCTGGGGGGTGGAATGGCTGTGGGGGCCATGAACCAGGGTGTGGTCTAAGGAGTGGTGATGACCCAAGGTCAGCCCGAAATATCAGCAACGACCCTAACCGGAGCGGCGACGAGTGAATTCATCGTCCTGTAAGCGGTTGCCGGCGACGCATTAGTCATACCCAACGGCACGATGTTGCTGATCGCCGATTTTGTACGCCAGGGCGGCGATTTACTGCTGGTCGGCCCGGACGGCGAACAGGTTCTCATTCAGGGATATTTCGAGCTTGCCGATCCTCTGGCGCTGGCCACCGCCGGCGGCGCGGAGCTGGCGCCCGACCTGGTGGCCAGCCTCGCCGGACCGCTGGCGCCGGGTCAATACGCCCAGGTCGAAGCCGCCGCCGACGTTGATCCCATTGGGGTGGCCTCCGTGGTCGATGGAACGGCGACGGCGACGCGGACCGACGGCACCAAGGTAACGCTAGTGGATTGAGCGGAACAAAGGAGTCCGATTTGGGATTCCTATATGCTCTGTTGTGTGCGATTCAATGTGATGCGCACAGGAATATCCTTCACCGTCTCCGCCGAAGATCGCTCTCGACTTGAGGCGGTTATTTTTC
>JAYGED010000182.1:0-22334 GCA_046582565.1 Alphaproteobacteria bacterium | reverse complement strand
GGGCCCGAGGCCGAATCGATCGCCGGACGCATGAAGCACCCCGGCGGTTATGTCCTGCTGTTGCCCAAGGCCCTGGCCGAAACCCTGTCATGACCGATCGAGCGCCAGCAGCGTCCCCGCGCGTCGGGCTGTTCGTCACCTGTCTCGCCGATCTGTTTCGCCCCTCCGTCGCCTTTGCCGCCGTCCGCCTGCTCGAGGACGCCGGCTGCCGGGTCGAGGCGCCGCTCGATCAGACCTGCTGCGGCCAGCCCGCCTATAATTCCGGCGACCGCGCCGCGGCCAGGGCGATCGCCGGCCAGGTCATGGACGCCTTCGAGGGCTTCGATTACGTGGTCGCCCCGTCGGGCTCCTGCGCCGGCATGCTGCGCCGCCATTACCCGGCGCTGTTCGCGGACGATAAGGCCATGGCGGCCCGCGCCGAGGATTTCGCCGGGCGCTGCTGGGAGCTGGTCTCGTTTCTCTATGATGTGCGCGGCGTGCGGCGTGTGGAGGCGAGCTTCGACGGCGCCGTCGCCTATCACGACGCCTGCGCCGGCCTGCGCGAGCTGGGCATCGCCGAACAGCCGCGCGCTCTGCTCGCGAGCATCGACGGCCTGACCCTCAAGGAGGTGGCGGCGGGGGAGACCTGCTGCGGCTTCGGCGGTCTGTTTGCGGTGAAATATCCCGACATCTCGATCCACATGGTTTCCAACAAAACCGCGGCCATTACCGATACGGGCGCCCAGACCCTGCTCGCCGGCGACCTCGGCTGCCTGATGAACATCGCCGGCCGCCTGTCCCGCGAGGGCAGCCCGATCCGTGTCCGCCATGTGGCCGAGGTGCTCGCCGGTATGGCCGACGGCCCGGCCATCGGCCCGGAAATTAACAAGGGTGATCGTTAGCCATGCAGATCACCACGCCGCAATTTTCGGCCAACGCCAAGGACGCCCTGGCTGACAAAGACCTGCAAATGGCCCTTGCCAAGCTGCGCGCCGGCTTCACCGCCCGGCGCGGCAAGGCCACCGACCGCCTGCCCGAATTCGACGCGCTTTGCGATCAGGCGCGCGCCATCAAGGATCATGTTCTGGCCAATCTCGATGATTATCTGGTGCGCTTCGAGGCCAAGGTGATCGAGTGTGGCGGCCAGGTCCACTGGTGCGTCGATGCGGCCGAAGCGCGCGATGTGGTGCTCGCCCTGTGCCGCGACGCCGGGGCCAAGTCGGCGACCAAAAGTAAATCCATGATCGCCGAGGAAATCGCCCTTAACGATCATCTTGAGGCCCATGGCATCGAGCCCATCGAGACCGATCTGGGCGAATATATCATCCAGTTGGCCGGCGAGCCGCCGAGCCATATCATCGCCCCCGCGATCCACAAGACCAAGGATTCCATCGCCGATCTGTTCGTCAAACATCACGCCAAATATGGCTTTGATCAGCGTCAGGACGAAGCCTCCGCCCTGCTGGAAGAGGCGCGCCAGGTGTTACGGTCGAAATATTTCGAGGCCGACGTGGGCATCACCGGGGCCAATTTCCTGGTCGCCGAGAACGGTTCGATCGTTACCGTGACCAACGAAGGCAACGCCGAGCTGACCCAGATCCTGCCCGACACCCATATCGTCATCGCCAGCCTGGAAAAGGTCGTGCCGACCCTGGAGGACGCCACCACCATTCTGCGCGTGCTGGCGCGCTCGGCTACGGGCCAGGAATTCTCAAGCTACACGACATTTTCCGCCGGTGGCCGCCGCGACGGCGATCTCGACGGGCCGAGCGCGTTTCATGTTGTATTGCTCGATAACGGGCGGTCTGCAATGCTGGGCGGCGAATTTCAGGACATGCTGCGCTGCATCCGCTGCGGCGCCTGCCTCAATCACTGCCCGATCTACGGCGCGGTCGGCGGCCATGCCTATGGCTGGGTCTATTCCGGCCCCATGGGCGCGGTGCTGACGCCCCAGCTGATCGGCATCGAGGCCGCTGGGAACCTGCCCAATGCCTCGACCTTCTGCGGCCGCTGTGAAGAGGTCTGCCCCATGCGCATCCCCCTGCCCAAGATGATGCGACACTGGCGCGAGCGAGAATTCGAAACCCGGCTGCAACCGGCGGTCTCCCGGCTTGGCCTGGCCCTCTGGTCGTGGTTCGCCCGTCATCCCACGGCCTATGGCCTGGTTGCGCGGCTGGCGGCCTGGGGTTTGAATCGGGTGGGCGGCCGCAATCGCCGCATCGGCTGGCTACCCGGGGCGCAGGGCTGGACAGCGGATCGCGACCTGCCGGCGCCCGAAGGCAAAAGTTTCCGCGCCCTGTGGGCGGCGGGCAAGCGATGAGTTCCCGCGAGCGCATTCTCGGCGCCGTTCGCACCGGTCTGGAGGGCCGCGCCGAGGGCCGCGATCCGGTGGCTGTCGAGGCTCGCCTGGCGACCCATGCACGCGGCCTGATCCCGGCGCGCAGCCAGCTCGACGCCAGGGGTCGCCTCGATCTGTTCATCGCCATGGCCGAGGAGGTCTCGACCAGCGTGACCCGGGTCAGCGAGATGGCCGAGGTGCCGGCGGCGATTGCCGGCTACCTCGCCGAGCATAATCTTGCCTCCGCCGCCAAGATCGCTCCCGACCCGGTGCTCGACGCGATTCCCTGGAGCAAAGCCCCCCTGCTCGAATTGAACCGGGGCAAAGGCGAGGACGCCGATCGGGTGTCCATCACCTGCGCCTTCGCCGGTGTCGCCGAGACCGGCACGGTGATGGCGCTGTCCGGGCCGCACCACCCGACCACCCTCAACATTCTGCCGGAAACCCATGTGGTGGTCCTGCGCGCCGATCAGATCGTCGGCGCCTATGAAGAGGCCTGGGACCGGCTGCGTAACAGCGGTCGGGGTACGCCTCGAACCGTCATGCTGATTACCGGGCCGTCGCGCTCGGGCGATATCGAGCAGACCATGCAGCTTGGCGCCCATGGCCCGAAACGCCTCCATCTGGTGATCGTCGATGACGAGTCCTGACGAAAATGACGACAAGCTCTGGCAGGCGGTGGTCAAGGATGTAGCGCCGCTCAGTGGTAGACGCAGAGCGTCCGCGACGAAGAAATCCACAGCCGCCAAACCCGGCCGCCGGCGCGCGGCCAAGCCGGCGGCCCCACCACCAGCCACCCCAATGCCGGCGAAGAAATCACCCGATGTGCCGCCCCTGGTCATGGGCCAGGGCGCCGGTGTCGACAAGCGCACCACCCAGCGCCTCAAACGCGGTCAGCTTGCCATTGAGGGTCGCCTCGACCTGCACGGCCTGACCCAGGCCGCGGCCCATGCCCGCCTCGACCGGTTCCTGGCCAGCTCCCAGGAGCGCGGCCTGCGCTGTGTGCTGGTGATCACCGGCAAGGGGCGGGTCAGTGAGGAAGGCGGGGTGTTACGCCAGATGGTGCCGCGCTGGCTTAATATTCCGCCAAGCCGGGGCCGGGTGCTCTCCATGAGCCAGGCCCAGCCCAAGGATGGCGGCGGCGGTGCGCTCTATCTGCTGCTCAGGAAGCGGCGATGATATGGCCAGGGAATTTGTCGAGAGGCTTGCCGCGCTGCTCGCTCCGACCCTGGCCGCCCTGCCGTCCGGCGTCACTGTCGAGATCAGGCATTTCTTCAGCGGCGCCGCGGCCTATGCGGACGATCGCATCTGCATCACGCTGACCCCGGCCGGTCTGGCCCTGAAGCTTGCCGAAGACGGCCGCGCCCGGCTCCTGGCAGAGGGCGCGGAACCGTTACGCTATTTCCCCAAGGCGCCGATCAAGAAGCAGTATGTCATCCTGCCCAAGGCGGTTTGCGAAGACGCCGAAGGCTTACGCTTCTGGGCCCGCCAATCCATCGACTACGCCTTGACCCAGCCCGCGCCGAAGCGAAAAAGGTGAATAATAGAGCTATCAGCTATCAGCAAGAAAAACAGTGTATGAGACACTTCTAGCTGACGGCTGATAGCTGATAGCCCCCTATTCCTGCTTAACGTCGAGGCGCACAATATTGGCCTGGGCGGCGCTGGCGGCGGGGCTTTCGGGGGATTCGGTGAGGATGCGCAGCCAGTCCGCGCGGGCCCCCGCATCGTCGCCGCCGAGACGTCGGATATTGCCTCGCTCGAGCAGGGCCACCGGGTCGTTGGGGGCCAGGGCGAGGGCGCGCTCCACATCGTCGGCGGCGAGATCGAGGATTTCCAGATAGCGATAGGCCGCCGCGCGAAAGGCATAAGCGTCGCTCCGCGACGGGGCGTATTCGATGGCCAGATTGAGATCGTCCACCGCTTCCCAATAAGCCCCAAGCGCCGCCTGGGCCTGGGCCCGGTCGACCAGCAGCTCGGGGTTGTTCGGATCAAGCGCCAGGCCGTTGTCGAGCGCCACCCGCGCTCGTTTCGGATTGTCCGCCTGGAGCCAGGCCTGGCCCGCCTGACCGAGCAGGTCGGCGCGCAATGTGGCGCGGCCCTGGAATGTTTCATCGGGCGGATTGTCGCGGGCCATATCCTCGGCGATGCGTTCGAACACCTCGGCGGCCTCGGCGTGATGGCCGAGCGCCACCAGCGACAGGCCGACGCAGTGCCAGGCCGGCGCGCCGCCATTCTGATTGCGCCAGGCCAGGGCGGCATCGAACGCCGCTTTGGCGTCGCGGGCGCTCAGGGCGGTGCAGTCTTTGTAGCGTTGCAGCGCATCGCTGTCTGATGCCCCCCAGGCCGGCCCGGCGCCAAGCAGCATGACGACGGCAACGGCGATGATGGATGGCTTCATATGTCGGCGAGGGTCTCGTCGAAGCGGGTGAGAAACTCGTCGCATATAGCCTCGTCATGGGCCAGGGAGAGATAGAGCTTGGTGCCCATAGGGATGAGGAACACCTGGCGGGCGAACAGGCCGAGCATCACGGCGCGGCCCTTGGCGCTGTCGCCGGCCCGGGTCGAGCGGTAATCGAACACCGGCTGTTCCGAAAACACGACCTGGGCGAGCGGTCCGTCGCCGATGATCTGGGCCTTGATCTGGCGCGCATCTAGCACCCGGCGCAAACCGGCGCGAAGATAGGCGCCGAGGCCGTGCAGCCGCCCATAGACGCCGTCGCCGGAAAACACCGCAAGCGCCGCCCGCGCCGCCGCCGTCGAGACCGGGTTGCCGCCGAGGGACGAGGCGACCCAGACATAGCTGTGGCTTCCCATGCGGTCCTCGCGCACCAGATCCATGATATCGGCCCGCCCGCCGAAGGCGCCGATAGGGTAACCGCCGCCCAGGGCCTTGCCGTAGGCCACCAGGTCGGGAATCACGCCGTAATAGCCTTGCGCGCCGTCGTAGGCCAGGCGGAAGCCGGTGACCACCTCGTCGAAGATGAGCAGCACCCCCTGTGCCGTGGTCACCGCCCGCAGGCCTTCGAGGAAGCCCTCAATCGGCGGCGTGCAGCGTTGCAGGGGCTCAACGATGACCGCGGCGATTTCTGCGCTGTGGGCCTCGATGATCGCCCGTGTGGTCGCCAGATCATTATAGGGAGCGACCAGCACGCGCGCCGCCACATCGATTCCGGCGCTGGTCGGGTCGGGCTCGGGAAAATCTCGGAATTTGGTGGGGAACAGGCTGGTGACGCCGGTCTCGTTGGCCCCATGATAGGCGCCTTCGAATTTGAGAATAAGCGGTCTGCCCGTGGCGGCGCGGGCCAGGCGCTGGCAATACATGGTGGCCTCCGTGCCCGAAGCGCAGAAGCGCAAGGCGTCACAGGCCGGGCTCAGGCGGATAATCTCTTCGGCGAGCAGCAGGGAGTTTTCATTCACATAGGCAAAATTCGATCCCAGCGCCGCCTGGGTGGTGACCGCCTCGACCACCTCGGGCCGGGCATGACCGACCAGCACCGAGCCCCAGCCGATGGAAAAATCGAGGAACTCCCGGCCCTCGCTGTCCCACAGCCGGCAGCCCTCGCCGCGCGCGATGACCATGGCAAGCTCGGGCGGCAGATCGAATTCACCGTTCGATCCCGCCGGAAAGGCGGCTAGGGAACGCTCTCCTAAGCTGGTCATGCATGTCCTTTCAGGGGCATAATTTAGCGGATGTAATTCACAAGGTTTTATCATGAACGAATCGCGCCGTCTGTTCTGTTTCGGCCTGGGCTACACCGGGCTCGCCCTGGCGCGCTCCCTGATGCGCGATGGCTGGACCGTGGCCGGCACCTGCCGCGAGGCGGAGCGCCGCGAGGTTCTGGCCGGCGAGGGAATCGACGCTTTCCTGTTCGATGAGTCCCAGCCCCTGGAGGATGCGCCCGCCGCCCTGGCCGGGGCGACCCATTTGCTGGCCTCGGTGCCGCCCGGTGAGACCGGTGACGCCGCCGCCTTCTTGCATGGCGGGTCGATTGCGGCGAGCGAGAGTCTGGAATGGATCGGCTATCTCTCGACCACCGGGGTCTACGGCGATCATGCGGGTGGCTGGGTCCATGAGGACAGCCCGCTCAACCCGTCGAGCGAGCGCAGCCAACGCCGGGTGACGGCTGAAGAACAATGGCTCGATTTCTGGTGGAACGACGGCATTCCGACCCAGGTTTTCCGTCTCGCCGGAATCTACGGGCCGGGACGCGGACCCCTTGCGGCCCTGGCCGCGGGCACGGCCAAGCGTATTCATAAGCCCGGCCATCTGTTCTCGCGTATTCACCTTGTCGACATCGTCGCCACCTTGCGCGCCTCCATGGGGCGGCCCAACGGCGGGCGCATCTACAATGTCTGCGACGATGCGCCGGCGGCTCAGGCCGAGGTAGTGGCTTTCGCGGCCGAGTTGCTGGGCCAGGAGCCCCCGCCCCTGGTGCCCCTTGAAGAGGCCGCCCTGTCGCCTATGGGCTTGAGTTTCTACGCCGACAACAAGCGGGTGCGCAACGACCGCATCAAGAATGAGCTGGACGTCACCCTCGCCTTCCCCGATTACCAGAGCGGCCTCAGAGCGCTGCTCGAAGCAGGAGACAGACCATGACCACAAGACCCGCCATAGATCCACAGGCCGTGGCGGTGAAGACCGGATCGTCCTACCCTGAGCCTTTTGCCAGCCAGGTTGGCGCGCGCCGCAAGCGGGCCCTCGGCGATGCTCTCGGCCTCACCAACTACGGCGTCAATCTGGTCGAGCTGGCGCCCGGCGCCCTGTCCTCCATGCGCCACTGGCAGAGCAGGCAGGACGAATTCGTCTATGTGCTGGAAGGCGAGCTCACCCTGATCACCGATGCGGGCGAGCAGATTTTAAGCGCCGGCATGGCGGCGGGCTATCCGGCGGGCTCGGGCGACGCTCATCAGATGGTCAATCGCTCGGATTCCCTGGCGCGCTATCTTGAGGTTGGCGACCGCATCGCCGGCGATGCGGTGGTCTATCCCGACATCGACCTCGCCTTGGCCGACAACGACACGGACAATTTCACCCACAAGGACGGGACGCCCTATTGATCCTGACGGCTATTGATCCTTTTGGCCAATAGTCTCGATCAGCGCATCCAGGGTGCGGCCCAGGCGATCGAGGTCGCGGGCTTCCGACAGGCGGTGATCGCCGCCCTTGACCAGGGTAACCTCGACATCGTCGCCGGCCAGACGCTCGGCCAGGGTCAGCGCCGTTTGCCAGGGCACGTCGTTATCCGCCATGCCCTGGATCAGCCGCACCGGGCAATCCAGCCCTATAGGGCCGTCGAGCAGGAGATGATCGCGGGCCTCGATGATCAGGCCGCGGGTGATGGGATAGGGCGCGTCGCCGTAATCGCCCGCCAGATGAAGGATCCCCTCATCCATCAAGATGCCGCGCTGGTCGTCGTCGAAACCATCCCAGATCAGGCTCTCGGTGAAATCCGGAGCGGCGGCTACCCCCAACAGGCCCGCCACCCGCGAAGGCAGGGCCAGGGCGGCGAGCAGCATGATCCAGCCGCCCATGGAGGAGCCGACCAGTACCTGCGGCCCCTCGGTCAATTGATCGATGGCGGCAATGGCGTCGTCGGCCCAGCGGCCGATGGTGCCGTCTTCGAAGGCGCCGCTCGACTGGCCGTGGCCGAGATAATCGAAGCGCAGGAAGGCGCGGCCTTGGGCGCGGCAATGGGCTTCAAGCGCCATGGCCTTGGTGCCGGTCATATCCGACATGAAGCCGCCGAGAAAAACCACACCGGGGGAGTCCCCGGCTGTGGCATGGTAGGCTAGGCAATGGCCCCCTGGTCTATTGATGGCCGGTCGATTTATGGAGCCGGGTTCGGTCATGGGGTATGGTCGCCTGATTAAGTAAAATGAGACGCTTGTCATGGTACAGATTTGGAAGACGCGGTGAAACAGTCCTTACCGACCGTGTTGCAGGTTCTGCCGGCGCTGGAGACCGGCGGCGTCGAGCGCAGCACCGTCGATATCGCCCAGGCCCTGGTGACGGCGGGTTGGGGCGCCCTGGTCGCGTCGGCCGGCGGCCCCATGGAGAACGAGCTTCGCCGCGCCGGCGCCGATCACTGGCAGCTTCCCTTAAGCGGCAAAAACCCTTTCGTCATCCGCGCCAACGTGGCCCGGCTCGTCGACCTGATCGAGGCCGAGGGTGTCGACCTCATTCATGCCCGCTCGCGCGCCCCGGCCTGGAGCGCCCTTCATGCAGCGCGCCGCACCGGGCGGCCTTTCGTCACCACCTTCCACGGCGCCTATAATTTCAACAACCCGCTCAAGCGCCGGTATAATTCGGTCATGGCGCGGGGCGATAGGGTGATCGCCAATTCAAAGTTCATCGATGACCATATGGCGCGCCATTACCATCCCGACCCGGCGCGTGTGCGGGTGGTGCCGCGCGGCATCGATTTTGAGCGCTTCGATCCCGAGCAGGTCACCAATGAGCGCATGATCAGGCTATCGGAGCGCTGGCGCCTGCCCGACGGCGCACCGGTGGTGTTACTGCCCGGCCGCCTGTCCCGCTGGAAGGGCCATCAGATATTGATCGAGGCCTTGGCGCAGCTCAACCGGCCCGATGTTCGCTGTCTGCTGGTCGGCAGCGATCAGGGGCGCGACAGCTATCACCGCGAGTTAAACAGACTGATCAAAACCCACGGCCTCGACCAAGTCGTTCATATAGTCGACCATTGCGATGACATGCCGGCAGCCTTCATGCTTGCCGATGTGGTGGTCTCGGCCTCCCTCGATCCCGAGGCTTTCGGGCGGGTTGCGGTCGAGGGTCAGGCCATGGGCCGCCCGACCATCGCCACCGATCACGGCGGCGCCCGCGAGACCCTGGTGCATGGCGAAACCGGCTGGCTGACGCCGCCCGGTGATGTCCGCGCCCTGATCACGGCGCTTGAGGAGGCTCTCGATCTCGATCCGTCGGCGCGCCAGGCCCTGGCAGGGCGCGCCATGGCGCGGGCGCGGGCCAATTTTTCCAAACAGAACATGTGCGATGCAACTCTGGCGATTTACCACGAGCTGCTCCACGCCGGACCGGACGCCATACAGGCTGCGGAGTGAAGCGTCAGCTTGTCATCAAACAGGGCGCGCTTGGCGACATGGTGCTGGCGACCGGCGCGTTTCAGGCCATACGCGCCCACCATGCCGACGATCATCTGGTGCTGCTGACCACCAGCGCCTATGAAGGGTTCGCCCGGGCCAGCGGCTATTTCGACGAGATTTGGATCGACCCGCGCCCGCCCCTGTGGCGGGTTTGGCAATGGCTGGCCCTGGGCCGGCGGTTGCGGGGCGGCGGCTTCGAGCGGGCCTATGATTTGCAGCATACCACCCGCACGGGCATGTATTTCCGCCTGTTCGGCACGGCGCGGCCGGAATGGTCGGGAATCGCCGCGGGCTGCTCCCATCCCCACGCCAACCCCGAACGCAACCGCATGCACACGGTCGAGCGCGAAGCCGAGCAGCTCGCCATGGCCGGGATCAAGCAGACCCCGCCGCCCGATCTGTCCTGGCTGAGCAGCGATATATCCGCCCTTGATCTGTCCACGCCCTATGCCCTGCTGGTTCCCGGTGGTTCGGCCCACCGGCCCGAGAAACGTTGGCCGGCGGCGCGCTATGGCCGGGCGGCGGCGGCCCTGGAGGCGTTAGGCTTGCGCCCGGTGCTGATCGGCGCGGAAGCGGAACGCGCAGGCATGGCCGACATCACGGCGGCCTGTCCGCGCGCCATCGACCTCTGCGGCAAGACCGATTTCGGCGCCATCGCCGCCTGCGCGCGCGGGGCTCGGCTTGCCATCGGCAACGACACCGGGCCCATGCATATCATTGCCACCGCGGGCTGCGCATCCCTGGTGCTGTTCTCGGCGGCGTCACAACCGGCGCTGAGCGCTCCGCGCGGCCCGGATGTCTCGGTCCTGCAACGGGACTCACTCGCCGATCTCGAAGTCGACGAGGTTATGGCGGCGCTTACTCTCCCTCAGCCTTGACAGCACCGGGAATCCCTCTAAATTGCGCCAATCTTGAGGACTGTTAGGCAAACCTTAACTATAAATTAACCGGTATGATGCGATTTAAGACTCGATGATTTCGATTACCCTGCCCGACGGCTCAAGCCGCGAGTATGAACCAGGCGTGAGCGGCGCGGATGTTGCGGCGTCTATCGGTCCCGGCCTCGCCAAGGCGGCCCTCGCCATCAAGCTCGATGGCGACATGATCGACCTGGCAACGCCAATCGGAGCCGACGCCGCCATTGAAATAATCACCATCAAAAGCCCCGAGGCGCTCGATCTTGTGCGCCACGACACCGCCCATGTCATGGCCGAGGCGGTCAAGGAACTCTACCCCGAGACCCAGATTACCATCGGCCCCAACATCGAAGACGGCTTCTTCTACGATTTCGCGCGGCCAACCGCCTTCACTCCCGATGATCTGGAGAACATCGAGAAGCGCATGCACGAGATCGTCAAGCGCAACGAGCCGATTAGCCGCGAGGTCTGGGCGCGCGACGAGGCGATTGCCTTCTTCAAGGGTGCAGGAGAGCACTACAAGGCCGAAATCATCGCCGACCTGCCCGAGGGCGAGACCATCACCCTCTACCGCCAGGGCGATTTCATCGATCTCTGCCGCGGCCCGCATCTGCCGGCGACGGGCAAGGTCGGTAAAGCGTTCAAACTGATGAAGCTGGCCGGCGCCTATTGGCGCGGCGATTCAAAGAACGCCATGCTGCAGCGTATTTACGGCACCGCCTGGACCGATGAGAAGGACCTCGCCGCTCATCTCAACCGCATCGAAGAGGCCGAACGCCGCGATCACCGCCGCCTGGGCCGCGAGATGGATTTGTTCCATTTCCAGGAAGAGGCCATCGGCATGGTGTTCTGGCACCCCAACGGCTGGACCCTCTATCGCGAGTTGAAAAATTACATGCGGCGCAAGCTCGACGCGGCCGGCTATGTGGAGGTCAATACCCCACAGCTCGTCAGCCGCAGCCTGTGGGAGGATTCGGGCCATTGGGACAAATTCCGCGAGAACATGTTCACGGTCGAGAGCGACGATCATATCCATGCCCTGAAGCCGATGAACTGCCCCTGCCATGTGCAGATCTTCCGCCAGGGCCTGACAAGCTATCGCGATCTGCCCCTGCGCATGGCCGAATTCGGCGCCTGCCACCGCTATGAGCCTTCAGGCGCCCTGCATGGGCTGATGCGGGTGCGCGGCTTCACCCAGGACGACGCCCATATTTTCTGCACCGTCGACCAGATCAACGCCGAGAGCGCGGCTTTCTGTGAGCTGGCGCTCGGCATTTATAGCGATTTCGGCTTCGAGGATGTGCTCATCCGCTTCGCCGACCGGCCCGAGGTCCGCGCCGGCTCCGATGCGGTGTGGGATCGCGCCGAGGAAGCCCTGCGCACGGCCGCCGAACAGGCCGGCGTCGAGTATGAAATGAACCCCGGCGACGGCGCCTTCTATGGCCCGAAGCTCGATTTCGTGCTGCGCGACGCGATCGGCCGCGAATGGCAATGCGGCACCCTGCAGGCCGATTTCGTGCTGCCCGAGCGCCTCGATGCGAGCTACATCGGCGATGACGGCGAAAAACATCGCCCGGTCATGCTGCATCGGGCCATTCTCGGCTCGCTGGAGCGCTTTATCGGCGTGCTCATCGAACAATACGCCGGCAAGTTCCCGCTCTGGCTGGCTCCGGTTCAGGTGGTGGTCGCCACGGTGACCCGGGACGGCGATGATTATGCGGGCACGGTCGCCGCCGCGCTGAGAGCCGCCGGGATGCGTGTCACGCTCGATGTGAGCAACGAAAAGATCGGCTATAAGCTGCGCCATCACAGCCTCGCCAAGGTGCCGGTGTTCATGGCTATCGGCAAACGCGAGGCCGAGGAAAACACCGTTTCGATCCGCCGCATGGACGCCGAAGGCCAAGAAGTCCTTGCGCTTGATGGGGCGGTCGCTAAACTTAGCGCGGAGGCAAAGCCCCCTGCGGCCTGACGCCAATGGAATTTGTAACGCCCATGAAACATGTAATGTTGTTAACATTTAAAAGGAGTTTTTAAATAGCTAGACCAAGAGTCTTCACACCGCCGGTTCGACAGGGCCCGCGGGTGAACGAATTCATCGAGGCGGATCCTATTCGCCTGGTTGACCAAGATGGTGAGATGGTGGGCGTGGTGCCGCGTGAGCGCGGAATTGACCTCGCCCGGGAAGTCGGGCTTGATCTCGTCGAAGTCTCGCCAAACGCTGATCCTCCGGTTTGCAAGCTGCTCGATTACGGCAAGTTCAAATACATCGCCCAGAAAAAGGCGAATGAAGCGCGCAAACGCCAGAAGACGATCGACGTCAAAGAAATCAAAATGCGCCCGACCATCGACAATCACGATTATCTCGTGAAGCTGCGCTTCATGGAGAAATTCATCGAGAGTGGCGATAAGGTCAAGGTGACTATGCGGTTTCGCGGCCGTGAAATGGTCCACCAGGACCTCGGCATGAAGGTGCTGATGCGGGTGCGCGACGATCTCGACGCCCATGCCAAGATCGAACAGTTCCCCAAGGTCGAGGGCCGCCAGATGACCATGGTGATGTCGCCGCGTTAGGGCCGGATGGCCCTGATTGCAGCGTATGCCTGCGTGACGTTTGAGCGCCGTTTGATCGAATCATCATACGTTAAGAGGCTTTAAGGCTGCTTTTTGTAAAATTATTTGCGCAAACTTAACTTGGGTTAATGTGGCGACCTCTGGGCGCCGATACATTTATCCCCATACCTCGCCTTACCCGGAATGACTTAGCCCCGCAGACGCCAGCCGTCTGCGGGGCTCTTTCTGTGTGGCGGGCGAGGATTTAGGGGATCAGCGCAAGCTCCTTTGCAGATAGTCTTCGAACATTGGTACGGTAAAAGCGATATCGCCGTGAGCGGGGCTGTAGATCATGCCTTTGTTGATGATTTTTGCTCGGCAAGGCCCCAATGATTGAACGCTTTCACCCAGTTTTTCAGCCACATCCGATGACCTGTATGGACCTCTGCCGAGACTGGCCATTGCAGTTACATAGTCGCTCTCCTTCGGGGTCAGTCGATCAAAGCGAACGCGGAAAAACCCTTCATCCAGTCGACGAACCGCAGCGGATGAGGCGCTCTCGATATCATGGCTATCGATCGGCGAGGCATTGGTGATATTCCATGCCTGATAGCCCCATTCCTGTAGGAAATACGGATAGCCCTCCGTCCGCTCGATGATTAGAGATAAGGCGTTGTCCGAAATCGCTTCGCCTTCCTGTTCGATCGGTTGCCTAATGGCGGCGATGGCCGATATGGCGTCAAGAGGCCCGACGGTCGGAAAATTGAACAGCCTCTCGGCATAGGATTTTGCATCACCTGATAGAGCCGCAATCTGTGGCAGACCAGCGCCGAAGAATATGATGGGTAACTGTTTTTGATTAACCCTATGCATGGCGACGATCAATGCAGAACGCTCTTTGTCGGAGAGGTATTGAACCTCGTCGATCAAGAGTGTCCAGGCTTTGTTTGCCGATTGTGCGGTAACGCCTAGGCGAAGGAAGAGATCGCACAGATCGTATTCAAGAATTCCACTGTCGGCGGTACCGGGTTCCGGGTCGACAGCAAGCGAAACGTCGCCAACGGATAATTTGAAGACACTGGCAAACCCGCGCAGGGCTCGCATGGCTAAGTGAGCATGGGATTTGGCATTTTCGATCATTGATAATTTCCGCAAAACTTGATGAATTTTGGGGTACAAAAGATCAGCGAGAGACTTGTCATCCGGCGCTTCAACAAATGAGGTTAGATGGCCATAATCTTCCGCCATCCGCTCAATTCTGTTTAGCAGGACCGTCTTGCCGGTTCCGCGAAGCCCCAAAAGTATTTGAGACTGATCATGTTTGCCGAGCAGAATTCGCTGGAGCGCTATTTGGGCGTCTGAGATGATTTTATCGCGGCCCGCTAACTCGGGTGGCTGAGAACCAGCGCCGGGGGCGAATGGGTTTCGTACGGGATCCATGAAGCATTTATACTAATGTTATCCATGTATATCAATAATTAGGTATATATAGTTAGATTTTAATATACTCTGCTCGCAAGAGGTTGGTCGTTTTAATCGCCCGATTGTTCGTTGGCGGCTAATCCAGAAATCAACGGTCGCGCTTGCATTTACCAAGGCCGCTCGCTATAAGCTGTGCTCTCGTTTGAAGCGGTCCGGCCTACGGCATGCCCAGCTGCTTATTATCGTCAATAATTCGCCGCTGATTGTGGGGTTTTGCCCCGCTTGAGGCTGGCTTAAACGTTAGGACATAGCAAATGCCGAAGCTCAAATCGAAGAGCAGCGCCAAAAAGCGCTTCTCGCTCACCGCGACTGGTAAAATGCGCCGGAACTTCGCCTGTAAGAATCACATGCTTCGCAGGCGCTCCCAATCGATGAAACGCAAGTCCCGTGGCACCACCATCATGTGCCCCGCCGACAGCAAGATCATCAAAAAATTCCTACCCTACGCGTGAGGAGATAATTCCATGGCTCGTGTAAAACGGGGCGTCACATCCCACGCCCGTCACAAAAAAATCCTGGGTCGCGCCAAGGGCTACCGGGGCCGCTCGAACAACTGCTTTCGGATCGCCCTGGAGAAGGTCGAAAAGGCGCTGCAATACGCCTATCGCGACCGCCGCGTGCGCAAGCGCACTTTCCGCGCCCTGTGGATTCAGCGCATCAACGCCGCCGCCCGGCTCAACGGCCTGACCTATGCCAAGTTCATGAATGGCCTGTCGCGCTCCGGCGTAGCACTCGACCGCAAAGTGCTGGCCGACCTCGCCGTGCGGGAGCCCGAAGCCTTCAAGGGGCTGGTGGAAAAGGCTCAATTGGCGCTCGCTAGCTGACAGCGCGCCGTACCCGAAAATGGTGTAATAAGGGGCCTTAACAACAAGGCCCCTTATTTTTTCCACAACAGTATCCGGTGAGATGAAAGACCTCGAAGCGCTCCGCGTAACCCTGCTGGCCGATATCGCCCAGGCCGGGGATCTTGCCGCCCTCGATCAGGTGCGCGTCGCCGCCCTCGGCAAAAAGGGTGTGGTGACGGCGCAAATGAAGGGGCTTCGCGATCTCGACGGCGAGGCGCGAAAGGCCGCCGGGGTGGCGCTCAACGCGCTGAAGGACGAGCTGGCGGCGGCGCTCGATGCTCGCAAGAGCGCCCTCGACGGCGCCGCGGTGGAGGCGCGCCTGGCCCGAGAGCATGTGGACATCACCCTGCCCGGTCGGCTGCCGCCCGAGGGCCGCGTCCATCCGGTCAGTCAGGTGCTCGATGAAATCATCGCGATCTTCGGCGATATGGGGTTCAGTATCGCCGAAGGCCCCGATATAGAGGATGATTTCCATAATTTCGAGGCCCTCAACATCCCGCCCGAGCATCCGGCGCGCCAGGAGCATGACACTTTCTATTTCGCTCCCGACGAGAACGGCGAGCGCCGCCTGTTGCGCACCCACACCTCGCCGGTTCAGGTGCGCTCCATGCAGGCCCAGGGCGCGCCGCTCCGCATTATCTCGCCGGGCCGCACCTACCGCTGCGATTCGGATCAGACCCATACGCCCATGTTCCATCAGGTCGAGGGGCTGGTGATCGATAAACAGACCCATATGGGCCATCTCAAGGGCTGTCTTGCCGATTTCGTCTCGGCCTTTTTCGAGGTTGGCGACGTGCCCATGCGCTTCAGGCCGAGCTATTTCCCCTTCACCTCGCCGTCCGCCGAGGTCGATATCGGCTGCACCCGCAAGGACGGCACCCTGTCGATCGGCGGCGATGGCAGCAATTGGCTGGAAATTCTCGGCTGCGGCATGGTGCATGAAAAAGTGCTGGTCAATTGCGGCATCGACCCCACGGTCTATCAGGGCTTCGCCTTTGGCATCGGCATCGACCGTCTCGCCATGCTGAAATACGGCATCGCCGACCTGCGCGGCTTCTTCGACGCCGATCTGCGCTGGCTGCGCCATTACGGCTTCGCGGCCCTCGATCTGCCGACCCTGCCCGCCGGGCTTGCTCGATGAAGTTCACCCTGTCCTGGCTCAAGCGCCATCTTGAGACCGATGCGCCCCTGGCGGCGATCACCGACCGGCTCACTTCCCTCGGCCTCGAGGTCGAGACGGTGGTCGACCGGGGGGCGGCTTTGGCGGAATTCACCGTCGCCCATGTGATCGAGGCCAGCCCCCACCCCAATGCGGATACGTTGCGGGTCTGCCGGGTTGATACCGGACGCGGCGAGGTCCAGGTGGTGTGCGGCGCGCCCAACGCGCGGACCGGCATGAAGGGCGTATTCGCCGGCGCCGGCCAGATCATTCCGGGCAGCGGCCTCAAGCTGAAACAGACCAAAATCCGCGATGTGGAGAGCAACGGCATGCTGCTGTCCGAGCGCGAGCTGGGCCTGGGCGACGACCATGACGGCATCATCGAGCTGCCCGAGGATGCGCCCCTGGGCGAGCCCTTCGCCGCCTCGCTCGGCCTCGACGATCCGCTCATCGATATCGCCATCACGCCGGATCGCGGCGATTGCCTGGGCGTCTTTGGCATTGCCCGCGACCTGGCGGCGTCGGGCCTGGGCGCCCTCAAGCCCCATGACGAGACACCGCTCCCCGGCGGCTTCGAGTCGCCGATCAAGGTGCATCTCGATTTCGCGCCGGACCATGCCGACGCCTGTCCGCTGTTCCTGGGCCGTTATATCCGGGGCGTCACCAACGGGCCGAGCCCCAAGTGGCTGCGCGATCGCCTGCTGTCCATCGGCCTGCGCCCGATCTCGGCCCTGGTCGATATCACCAACTGGATGACCTTCGATCTCGGCCGCCCGGCCCATGCCTTCGACGCCGACCGGATCAAAGGCGATCTGCGTCTGCGCCTTGGGAAAAAGGGCGAGATATTTGCCGCCCTCGACGACCGCGAATACGAGATCGACGAGACCATGACGGCGATCTGCGACGACAGCGGATTCGTCAGCCTGGCCGGCGTGATTGGCGGGGAAACCACGGGCTGCGACGCCGAGACGAAGACTGTATTTATCGAAATCGCCCTGTTCGATCCCCTGCGCACCGCCGCCACCGGCCGGGCGCTGGGTGTTGAGAGCGACGCTCGCTATCGCTTCGAGCGCGGCGTCGATGCGGATTTCATGGCGCTTGGCGAGCAGATCGCGAGCCGCCTGATCCTCGAACTTTGCGGCGGCGAGGCGAGCGAAGTCGTGATTGCCGGCGCCAAGCCCGAAACCGCCCGGCATCTGCCCTTTGACCCGGCGCGGGTGGCCGCCCTGGGCGGCGTCGACATTGCCGAGGACGTCTCCCACGAAATACTCAGCGGCCTCGGCTTCACCCTGGCCAAGGGCGGGGTCACCACGCCCACATGGCGACCCGACATCGAGGTTGAATCCGATGTGGTCGAGGAGGTGCTGCGCATCCACGGCTTCGACAACATCGACGCCGTCTCCCTGCCCCGCGACCATGGTGTCGCGGCGCCGGTGCTGACCCTGGCCCAGCGCCGGGTGCGCTGGACCAAGCGGGCCCTGGCGGCGCGCGGCCTGGTCGAGGCGGTGACCTGGTCCTTCATCTCCGAGCCCCAGGCCGCTCTATTCGGCGGCGGCGATGCGTCCCTGCGCCTGGCCAATCCGATCAGCTCCGAGCTTACCGATATGCGCCCCTCCCTGTTGCCCGGCCTGATGGCGGCGGTGGCGCGCAATATAGACCGGGGCTTCGACGATCTCGCCCTGTTCGAGGCCGGCCATGTCTATAGCGGCCTGGAAGCGGGCGATCAGGCTATGGTGGCGACCGCCGTGCGCCGGGGGCGCAGCGGGTCGCGACACTGGCTGGAGCCGCCGCGGCCGGTCGATGCCTATGATGCCAAGGCCGATGCCCTGGCCGTCATCGCCGCCTGTGGCGGGCCCGTCGACAAGGCCCAGTTCACCGCCGATGCGCCCGCCTGGTTTCATCCCGGCCGGTCCGGCTCGATCCGCCTGGGGCCCAAGGTTCTGGCTCATTTCGGCGAGCTTCACCCGCGCGTTCTTGCGGCGCTCGATGTGGCCGGGCCCCTGGTCGGCTGCGAGGTTTTCCTAGGCGCCATTCCCGAAGGCAAGGTCAAGCCGGGCCGCGCCAAACCGCCGCTCAAGCTCTCGCCCTTCCAGACTGTGAAGCGTGATTTTGCCTTCGTGGTCGATGATGAAATCCGCGCCGGTGATCTATTGCGCGCCGCTCGTGGCGCCGACAAGCAGCTGATCGATCAGGTGGCGGTGTTCGACAGCTTCTCGGGCGCCGCCCTGGGCGCGGGCAAGAAGTCCATCGCCATTACGGTGACCCTGCAACCGATCGATCGAACCATGACGGACGCCGACATCGAGGCGGTCTCGAAAAACATCGTCGCGGCCGTCGAAAAGGCTACCGGCGGGACGCTCCGAGCCTAGCCGACCTGCATGACCGACCTCTCCCATATTCGCAACTTCGCGATCATCGCCCATATCGATCATGGCAAATCGACCCTGGCCGATCGCCTGATTCAGCAATGCGGCGGCCTGGCGGAGCGCGACATGCAGGCCCAGGTGCTCGACAATATGGACATCGAGCGCGAGCGCGGCATCACCATCAAGGCGCAGACCGTGCGCCTGTTCTACACAGCATCCGATGGGGTCGAGTACACCCTCAATCTGATCGACACCCCGGGCCATGTGGACTTCACCTATGAGGTGAGCCGCAGCCTGGCGGCCTGCGAGGGCTCGTTGCTGGTGGTTGACGCCAGCCAGGGCGTCGAGGCCCAGACCCTGGCCAATGCCTATCTCGCCATCGACGCCGGCCACGAGGTTGTACCGGTGCTCAACAAGATCGATCTCTCGGCGGCCGAGCCCGACCGGGTTCGCGCCCAGATCGAAGAGGTTGTCGGCATCGACGCCTCGGATGCGGTGGAAATTTCCGCCAAGAGCGGGCTCGGTATCGGCGATGTGCTCGAGGCCCTGATCGAACGCCTGCCGCCGCCCAAGGGCGACGCCACGGCACCCCTCAAGGCGCTGCTGGTGGATAGCTGGTACGACGCCTATCTCGGCGTTGTCGTGCTGGTCCGCGTCATCGACGGCCAGCTGACCAAGAGGATGAAGATCGAAATGATGGGCACGGGCGCTTCCTACCGGATCGAGCGGATCGGCGTTTTCTCGCCCAAGCAGGAGAGCGTCGATAGGCTCGGCCCCGGCGAAGTCGGTTTCCTGACCGCGGCGATCAAGGCGGTGGCCGATTGTTCAATCGGCGACACCATCACCGATCAGCGCGCCCCCGCGGCGCAGCCGCTCACCGGCTTCAAACCCTCGGTGCCGGTGGTGTTCTGCGGGCTGTTCCCGGCCGATGCGGCGGATTATGAAGATCTCCGTGAGAGCCTCGGCAGGCTGCGCCTCAACGACGCCAGCTTCCATTATGAGGCCGAGACCTCGGCGGCCCTGGGTTTCGGCTTCCGCTGCGGTTTCCTCGGCCTGCTGCATCTCGAAATCATCCGCGAGCGGCTGATGCGCGAGTTCGATCTCGATCTCACCACCACGGCGCCCAGCGTGATCTACCGGGTGGTGCTCTATGACGGCAGCGCCATCGAGCTGCACAACCCGGTGGATATGCCCCCGCCCGAACAGATCGAACATATGGAAGAGCCCTGGATCAAGGCGACCATCATGGTGCCCGATGAGCATCTCGGCGGGGTGCTGGCGCTCTGCACCGAGAAGCGCGGCGCCCAGCTCGACCTGACCTATGCGGGAAGCCGGGCCATGGCGGTCTATCGCCTGCCGCTCAACGAGGTGGTCTATGATTTCTACGACCGCCTGAAGTCGGTGTCGCGGGGCTATGCCAGCTTCGATTATCAGAGCGACGGCTATGAGCTCGGCGATCTCGTCAAGGTCACCATCCTGGTCAATAGCGAGTCGGTCGATGCGCTCTCCTTGATCGTTCACCGCTCGACCGCCGAGGCTCGCGGCCGCGCCTTGTGTCAGCGGTTGAAGGAGCTGATCCCGCGCCAGCTTTTCCAGATTGCCATCCAAGCCGCCATCGGCGGCAATATCATCGCTCGGGAAACCGTGCGCGCCCTGCGCAAGGACGTCACCGCCAAATGTTATGGCGGCGACGCCACCCGAAAGCGCAAGCTGCTGGATAAGCAGAAGAAGGGCAAGAAACGCATGCGCCGGATCGGCAATGTGGAAATCCCTCAGGAGGCCTTTTTGGCGGCCCTCAAGACGCCTAATTCCTAGTCGAAAATCGAGCGCCGGCGTTTGCGCCACAGGGTCGCCGTGAGGAGCGCGCCGGGCAGGGCGAGGATCAGCCAGAGGGGCTGGATCAGCACCGGCACCATGATTTCGCTCCACAGCCAGGGGCTGACCGATTTCTCGATGAAGGCGCCGAGGCCGACCAGACTGTTGGCGTTGACGCTCGCCCAGGCGGCGCCGAAGGAAACGCTCTGCCAGGCCCCGTCGCGCCACCAGCCGAAGGCTTCATAAGCCACCGCGGCGAGGGCGCCCAGCAGCAACATCCAGCCCATCAGACGCCCGAAGAATAGCAATCGACGCATAACCCGATCCCCAAGTAGATTTCGGTTCAGTTTAGCCCGGCTGCCCTCTTTGGAAAACCGTTCCGTAAATGGCCGCGCCTCCCCGCCGCCCCGTGTCTTGCTTTGCCGGCCTGCTTCGCTATAGTCCGCCCGCGAGCAAAGCGGAGGGGTGGCCGAGTGGCTTAAGGCGCACGCCTGGAAAGCGTGTTCACCGAAAGGTGTCCGGGGTTCGAATCCCCGTCCCTCTGCCAGCGCCCATTCCGGGGCTGTTCGTATATGTTCACCAAACACAAGCCTAGTCACCGTCTTGCTGGATACCTTGTCCGTGAGCGTTCATTGTAATTCGCCTAAAGCCACGTTATATGTATGGGTAAGCCTATGGGTAAATTTGAATAGAGAGGAAAACCCAATGGCACGGCACGCAAACAGGCTAACAGTTCGGGGAATCGCGGCGGAGAATCGACCCGGTATGTACTCTGACGGCGGCAGTCTTTATCTGCAAGTGGCGCGCGGCGGATCCAAGAGTTGGATATACCGGTTCATGCTCAACGGCAAATCGCGCGATATGGGCCTTGGCGGCATCGACGTTGTATTGCTCTCGGAAGCCCGTGAGAAGGCGCTGGAGGCGCGTAAAATGCTCAAGGATGGCATTGACCCCATCGAGCGTAGGATAAGGCAACGGGCGCAGGTGGCGGTGGATGCGGCAACCGCAAAGACGTTCAGGTTTTGCGCGGAAAGCTACATCGAGGGCCACAAGGCAGAATGGAGAAGCGCGAAGCACGGAGCACAATGGCGCAAAACGCTCGAAACCTATGCCTACCCGATCTTTGGCGACCTACCTGTAAATACTGTCGATACCGCGATGGTCACCAGGGTAATCGAGCCGATCTGGACAACCAAGACCGAGACAGCGACCCGATTGCGAGGCCGCATAGAGGCCGTCCTGGATTGGGCCAAGGTGCGGGAGTATCGGACCGGTGAGAATCCCGCCCGCTGGCGAGGCCATCTTTCAAACCTTCTCCCCAAGCCTAGCAAGGTGAGCAAAATCAAACATCATGCCGCCTTGCCCTTTGAGAATTGTTATGCCTTCACGAAAGCCCTGCGCGAGAGAGACGCGGTTGCGGCCCGTGGCCTTGAGTTCCTTATCCTGACCGCTGCCCGCCCCGGCGAAGTCACAGGCGCAAGATGGGATGAAGTAGACATTGATAAGGCTGTCTGGACCATCCCCGGCGACCGCATGAAAGCCGGTGAAGAGCACCGCGTTCCCTTGAGCCCTTCGGCGGTTGCTGTGCTGCGTAAAATGGAGAAGGTGCGGATATCAGATTACGTCTTTCCGGGTCAGCGGGACGGACGCTCGCTATGGACAGACTCCATGAGGCGGCTCTTGGAGCGAATGAACTACGCTGGCCTAACTACTCATGGGTTCCGCTCGACGTTCCGGGACTGGACGGCGGAGCGTACA
>JAYGED010000160.1:0-6800 GCA_046582565.1 Alphaproteobacteria bacterium | reverse complement strand
TCACGTGCTTAGCCATTGTGGAGCAGCGCATAAGTGTGATGGTAATTCTCTTTGAAAACGATGAAGCGGGCTACCTGCGGTGGATCAATGAGCATCCTGACGGATACGTCGTGAACACGAGGCGCTGGTTCGACCCCGATTACCTCGTGCTTCATCGTGCAAGTTGTTCATCCATCAAAATACATCGAAACATGCACGACGATCCGGGCGGATTCACCGAGCAAAATTATCGGAAGCTCTGCAGCGCATCCCTCTCGGACCTCGAGGCCCATTTAAGAAAATTAATAGGCAATGGTGGCACATGCGGCCCCATTGAAATGTTTATTGAGCGAAAAAAGGCCCCGCCAAGGGGGGTTTGGCGGGGCCGGCAGGGAGGTCTGGCCGTCGAACAGGGAGAGTCGAGCGGCCATCGTGTTCCGCAATTAAGCACGTCTAGCAGATCCTGCCTCATCGACAGAGCGTTATGGTTAATTTGTTTGCTGATTTGAGGTATCTCATTTCAGCGACAACAAAATGCCCCGCGAGCATTGTGCTAGACGGCTTCTGACAGGATCCTGTTCACAGTGCTGACGCCGATCCCTAACTGTCTCGCAATTTTACGCTTGCCGGTGCCTGTCGCTCTTGCAGCTAGAACGGCTTTCTCGGTATCTCTGCTCACCTTGGGACGCCCCAAAGTCTTGCCTTGAGCCTTGGCCCGCCGCAAGCCAGCCTTAACTCGCTCTTGGATCATGGAGCGTTCAAATTCAGCGAAGACGCCCAGCATTTGGAACAAAGCTTTCCCCGCCGGTGTCGTGGTGTCTATGCCTTGTTGATGCAGGTATAAATCGACGCCGACAGCGTGAAGTTCAATCAGGAAGCCGACAAGGTCTTGCAGAGACCGTCCTAGCCGATCAACAGACCATGCCATCACCACATCGAATTTGCGGCGTGTGGCGTCCTTACAGAGTCGATCAAAGGCTTCTCTTTGTTCCCGGGACTTGGCACCGGAAACGCCGTTGTCGTCATATACGCTGACTATTTCCCAACCGGCCTTCTCAGCTGCCTGCTCAAGCTCCAGGCTTTGATTGTCGACCGTCTGGCCATCGGTGCTGACCCGGATATAAATGGCGGCTCGTTTTGTTGTGGTATTCTCGCGGGAGGTCATGATTGCTACTCCTATAGCGGTTGTGGCTCAGACCCGTCATGGTGTTTGCGCACTTTGGCGGGTCGTTTGCATTCTAGCTCAGACATGTACGGAAAATAAATGTTATCCGAACTAGTTATTTAATGGTGCTGAGAGTGCTGAAATACAGGGTTTGATATCGGCTGTTTGGGAGGGGTTTTCGGTACACCCTTGATCGGGCTAGCGATCTCGCTCACCGTCAGCTGGCCAAATACCGCAGCGCCCACGCCATAATTCAACAGCATGGCGAAGCGGCGGCTATCTGCTCTCAACCGCCTGCCCACCTGGTTCTACCAGCGGAAACGTTCGCAGGTGGCAGACACTTTAGTGTCGCTGTGGATAGGGCGTGCTGATTTTCACCCCTATAGGGTGGATGTAGAATTACCGATCAATTTGCGGAAATTGGGTTTGGGAAAACCCCCTGCAACCCATTGATCTCCGGTGCCTGATATTTTTCCCTCACCATTCCCTAAGAGCCTGATATAGCTACGGTTTTTCTTCGTCGTTTTCTGCTTCGGGCATGTCGTCGAATGAGGCGTAGCTCATGCGGTATAAGCGGCTGTAGAGGCCGCCTTGGTCAATCAATTGGTCATGACTGCCGGTCTCGATGATTTCGCCGTCTTGCAGAACGAGGATGCGGTCGGCGTTGCGGATGGTCGCGAGACGGTGGGCGATGACCAGGGCTGTGCGGCCCTTGAGCAAGTGCGCCAAGGCACGCTGAATTTCCAGCTCCGTGTGGCTATCGACATTGGCGGTGGCTTCGTCGAGCACCAGGATACGGGCGTCGGCGACAAGTGCGCGGGCAAAGCTGAGAAGCTGGCGCTGGCCGAGCGAAAGATTAGCCCCACCCTGATCGAGCTGGGTGTCGTAGCCGTCACGCAAGCGCATGATGAACTGGTGCGCGCCCACCGCCTTGGCGGCGGCAATAATATCGTCGCTGGTCGCTGCGCCCATGGCATAGCGGATATTGTCGGCGATGGTGCCGGAGAACAGATAGGGCTCCTGCAGCACCATGGCGACATCGCGGCCCAATGACGCCTGCGTGATGTCGCGGACATCATGGCCGCCAACCAGCACCCGGCCCTCCCAGGCGTCATAGAAGCGATGCATAAGGGCTGTGATGCTGGTCTTGCCCGATCCGGTCGGACCGACAAGGGCAACGGTCTCGCCTGGTGCTACGCTGAAGGATATGCCCCTGAGCACCGGCTGATCGGGCACGTAGCCGAAGGTGACATTTTGAAATTCAATCGAGCCGTCGCACTCGCCGGGATCGATGGCGTCGGGCTTGTCCTTAACTTCGACTTCGACGTCGAGCACTTCGAAGATGCGCTGCCCGGCGGCCATGGCCCGCTGCATCATGCTGTACTGGATGGTCAAGGAACGGATCGGATCGAAGAAGCGCTGCACATAGAAAACAAAGGCGACCATGGCGCCGATGTCGAGGCTGTTGTCGAGCACCATGTCGCCGCCGATGATGACGACGATGGCCATAGCGCAGCCGGTCAGGGTGTCGACGATGGGGATCATTATATTAGACAGCTTCGAGGCGCTGAGATGGGCGTTAAGATTGTCGGTCGCCTTCTCGTCGAACAGGTCATAGTTGACTTCTTCACGGCCCATTTCCTGAACCGCGCGGATACCGTGGATGTTCTCGGCCAGAGCGCCGTTGGTGGTGGAGCTGGTCTCACGCGCCCAGAGAAACGACTTGCGGGCGTATGGCAGCCAGACAATGCGCACCAGGAATATTATCGGCACCACCGATAAGGTCATGACGCCAAGCTGGAAATCGAGAGTGAGCAGCACGACGATGATGCCCAGCAACAACACCAGGTCGCCGATCGCGAAGATCGAGGATTCAAGAAACTCCTGCAGAGCGTAGACATCACCCTGGAGGCGCGACATCAGCCGGCCGACCTCGGTCTTGTCCATAAACGACAGGGAAACAACCTGAAGATGGGCATACATTGCGCGACGCAAATCGAACAGCAAATGCTCGGCGACCCTGCCGACAATGGTTTCCTGGATATGATGGGCCACATAATTGACGATGACGACTGCGACAAACACCAGTGCCAGGCTGTCGAGCATGGCCCGCGCCGCGTCCTCGGCGGCCAACGCATCATCGATCACCGCGCGAATGATCAACGGGATCGAAAGCTGGGTGATGGTGAACACCAACACCGCGCCGACGGCACGATAAAGCGTTTTTTTGTAAGGCTTGAGATATTTGAGGAAACGCCGTGCCACCCATTTGTCGAAGACCCGGCCGAACAGCTCCTCGTCATAGGAAATCTGAGAGCCGACGACGGCAAGCGGCGGCTTGGCCGGAGTGGCGTTATCGCCGGCGGGCGGCGTCGATTGATTGTCGGCCATGGCTCAGTCTTCCGCCGGCCGGTCTGCTAACGGGCGGGTATTGGTGGGGCTCGACTGCAGGTCGTAGAGCTCGCGATAACGGCCGCCCAGAGCAATCAGATCGTCATGGCTGCCACGCTCGACGATACGGCCCTCGTCGAGGAAAACGATTTCGTCGGCATGCATCAGTGAACTGAGCCGGTGGGCAATGATGATTACCGCCCGCTCCTTGACGAGATCCTTGAGGGCGGCGCGGATGCGTTGTTCAGTGGCGGCGTCAACGGCGGCAGTGGAATCATCGAGGATCAACACCGCACTATCGAGCATAATGCTGCGGGCAATCGACAGGCGCTGGCGCTGGCCGCCGGAAAGCGAAACCCCACGCTCACCCACCAGAGTCTTGTAGCCCATTGGCAGCTGCTTGATATAGCCATGCAGTTGAGCCGCTGAAGCAGACCGTTGAATACTGCTGCGGCCCGCCCAGGGGTCACCGTAGGCCAGGTTGTGGTTGATGCTGGCGGTAAACAGGTAGGGCTGCTGATGAACGATGCTGACCGCATCGCGCAATGATTCCAGTGTAACCTCTCGAATGTCCTGGCCATCGATAGTGATGCGTCCACTGGTCACGTCGTAATAACGGCCCATGAGATGAGCGACCGTCGACTTGCCACTGCCCGGTGGCCCGACGATGCCAATGGTCTTACCCGGGCGCGCCTCCAGATTGATGCCGCTGAGGGTGCGTTGATCGTGGGTCCAGGCCGGATATTTGAAATCGACATTCTCAAACCGCAATACGCCGTCGGTGATGTTGAGTGGTTTGACGCCAGGCTTGTCTGCGACCGATGGTTCGAGATCGAGTACCGCGAACAAACGACCACCGCAGGTCGAGGCGCGGGCGATGGAATTGATCATCCAGCCGATCTGGCGCACCGGCATCTGCAGGATCGCCATGAAGGCGAGAAATTCGGCAAGCTGGCCCAGGGTGATTTCGCCGTCGATAACCTTGTGGCCGCCGATCCACAGGACCAATGTCATGGCAAGGAAGTAGACGAACGTCATCTGTGTGGTGTTGCGAACGAACAGGATGATGCGTTCGTGGGCGATATCGACGGCCTCTTGAGAGATGGCATCAAACCGGACCAGTTCGAAGGCCTGGGCGGCAAAGGCGCGAACCACGCGAATACCGCCAAGGTTCTCCTCCATAACCTTGGACAGCTCGGACAGTTTGTCCTGGAGCCGCAGCCAACTGGCGCGCAGCTTGATGCGGGCGATCGAGGCTCGAATACCAACGATGGGAACGAAACTGAGCGCCACCAACCCAAGGGTCGTGTCGATATCAATCAGAATTGTGGCCCGCCGCCAACCAGGATGGTCAACAGGATCGAGCGCATGATGCCGGTGTCGACCCACAGGCGCACGCCCTCGATGTCGAGGATGCCGCGGGTCATGAGATCGCCGCTGTGGACCCGGTCGTGCCAGGAAAAGCTCAAGGTCTGAAGCTTGCGGTAATAATCGAGCCTGAGGTGATAGCCGATCAACTGGCCGACCGCTTCGCCCTGGTAGTTCTGCACCATGGTGCAGAGGCCCCGTAAAACACTGGCGCTTAAAAGCATCATGGCCGTATGGAACAGGGCGCTCCGAGCCGCGTCCATGGCATCGCCGTCGACAGCGCCAGTCAGAAGACTCTGGGCCTGATCGACGGCCTGACCGACATACTGAGGTACATAGAGCTGGAAACAGCCGGCCAGGATGGTGGCGCAGGCGGCCAGCGCCATACGCCAGTGGTGGCTGAAGGCGATGAGCGAGATACGCCACAAAACCCGGCTGTCGAGATTGGATACGTCGATCCGGTAATTCGGGTCGGCCTCGCTATCGAGGTGTGTCTGGCCACGGGGGCTGTTTGTTGTTGCCGTCGTCACCAGATGAACGTGCCCCCGTGAAACTTAGGCGCCAATTGAAAAGGAGTCGCATTGGCGCGGTCGCGGGTAGCCTATGCCGACAAACCGGGGGCGGCAAGGTTGTCGCGGCGTAGAGTGCTAACCCTTAAAGCCCGTAAATCCGCGCCGCGTTGTCGTAGACGATCTTGCGTTTGTCGGCGTCCGAAACGCCCTGGAAGGTGCGATCGATGACCGCCTGGCTGTGGGGGAAAGTGCCCTCGTCGTGGGGGTAATCGCTGCCCCATAGCAGGCAGTCGGCGCCGGTGAAGCCGATGTTGTTGAGAGCGATAGGATCGTCGCTGAAGGTCACTGCGCCCTGGCGCTGGAAGTACTCGCTGGGTTTGAGATCGAGCTTTGGCTTGATCCACATATGCTTCTTCTCGACCTGCTCGTCGAGCACATAGAGCAACCAGGCGAGCCATCCGGCGCCGCATTCGACAACCACGAATTTCATGTCGGGATAGCGCTGCAAGGCGCCCGAGGCGATCAGCAGGCACACCGGATTCATGCCTTCCACCATGCTCATGGCCATGTGGTTGAGCGCCCCGCCGATACCGGTCTCTTCGCCCCAGTCGGCGGGATAGCGGTCTTCGGCCTCGGTAAAGGCGTGCAAGCTGAGCACCATGGCGGAATCATTGATCGCCGACCACAGGCGGTCGTAGTCGGGCAGGTTGTAGGGCCGCTCGCGGACACTGATGGGCACCTTGATGGAGCGGTAGCCGAGCTTGGCGATGCGCTCGACCTCCTTGACCGCGAGATCGATATCGCGCACCGGCACAATGCCCACCGGGGTGAACAGTTTGCCGTGGGAGCCGAACAGGTCGATGCACCAATCGTTATAAGCCTGGGCCACGGCGAGCTGGTAGCCGGCGTCGTCGGAGTTGAACAGGGCCAGGGACGAGTTGGGATAGATGACCTCGGCGGTCACCCCGTCCCGCGCCAGATCTTTGAGCCGGCGGTCGATATTGCGGCCACCCTCGTCGTCATCGCGGAACTCGCGGCTTTCATCGTCCTCGTTGATGGCCGCGGCGGCGATGTCGAGGCGCCTGGGCCGTTTGCCGTCGACGATCATGTAGCGGCCACCGTCGCGCTCTTCCACATGGGGTGCCTTGTCGCGATACTTCGACGGAATCCACTCAGCGTAAAGCTCGGGCGGTTCCTGAACGTGCGAGTCGGCGGAGATCACTTGTGGCGCTGTCATCGGTTTCATTTCCTTGCTCGGTATAGCGTAACTCTGTGGTTGGCACCTTAGCTCTCGATCTATCCGAGATTCAAGGCGCGGCGGCGACCCTAGCAGCTTTACGCCCTGGAGGATTGTTCCTGACCATTGAGATTTAACGCCTGTGTTG
>JAYGED010000098.1:0-8277 GCA_046582565.1 Alphaproteobacteria bacterium | reverse complement strand
ACCCAGATGAAAAGGTAATTTGCGGTCACGTCCGTGAGCGGCAGGACGCGAAGGGTTTTCACCGCCGGTGCCAGCAGCATGCGGGCCACGGCCAGGATGCCACCAACCACCAGGTATGCGTTGATGAGAGTCAGCGCCACGACCTGAGCCTGGGGCGTGGGCCGCACCATCGGCGCTACCACATAGGCCGCGCCGGCGAAGGCGGCGAGGGGCACCAAGTCAAGCACCGTGCGTCCGGCCAGCAGGGGCAGGCGCACCCAGAGGCTGTCAGCGTCCCGTTCCTCCATGGCCCGCCGGGGCCGCCCGAGCACAAGGCGCACTAGCCATTCGGCAACCCCGCCGGCCAATAGAATCAACGCCAGCTTGACAATCAGATCTAACCACCGCTGCCGGGGTTCCGGATTCACCACTTGATCTTGGACCCAGGTGAATATGACCGGCACGTCCCGCAACACATCGGCGGCGGTCACCAACTGGCGGCTGGTTTCCTTGACGTTTTCCAAAAGGGCGGCGATCATCCGGGCGCCAGCGCTTGCCACGGGCGGCTCCACCTGGGTGTTTTTCCTGGTCGCGATCAGGGCGCGGATTCGGGAAAGCAGTTGTTCCCGAGCCGCTTTGTCCTCCATGACCGCGGCCAGGTCTTCCAGTTCCTGGACAGTAACGGCCGGGGCTGGTTCGGCCTGCTGGGCCTGTGCCGGGAATGGCCCCGACAGAACGAAAACGATAAAAAGGCCGAAAAGGCCGAATCGTCTAGCGCGCAATTTCGACCTCACCAGGGAAGCCAGCCACAAACGCCGCTGAGCGGTGTAATTTTTCATAGCCAGTCTTAATAATTCCCATAATAAAAACCGCCACCGCATATTCCGTGCAAACCTGCATCGAACATTCAAGAAATTCGGTATTGCATCCAGGCTCGAAGGATAGTCGGTTGCCTACCTCGACACCTTTACTTTACCATCTCCTTTTTGCCAACAGCCATCATCTCATCCTCCTATTCAAATCCACGCTACCCGGCCATTGTCTCGGTTTAGGGTTAATACCATCAGCGCAGCGACAACTCTAACTTCCGCTTTGGGTCATAAGCGGACGTTTTGCGACCTGTCTCCGAATGTCTGCTTTCGGGGTAATAGCGGGCGTAAATCACTCAGTGCCGCAATGTCCGCTAATAGCCAACAGCGGACGTTGAGGTCCTGCCGTTAGACTCTCGTTACCGCACTCCCTAAACTGCAACCCACAACCAAAACATTTCGGGGGAGGCTCTCGTGGCACGACCGGGCATGCTGGGCCATCTCGTTGACCTGGCCAATCTAATCACGCTAGGCGGTCTCTCGCTTGCTTTCCTTGCCTGCTGGGCGGTTTTGTCGGGATGGCCCTCCCTGGCCCTGGCCCTGGCCGCGTTGGCCGTCGTCATCGATAATGTGGACGGGTGGGTAGCCCGGCGGGCAGTGGGGCGCGACCCGGCGCATGAGTATTTTGGGCGGCACTTGGATTGTTACGCGGACTACGTCGCCAAAGGCATATTTCCCGTTCTGTATCTTTTGATCGCAACCGATATTCAGGTCCTGTCCGTGCCGGTGGCCCTGATCTACCTGATGGCGATTGCCGTCCGATATAGCTACGAGTTCGTGCCGGGCCGCGCTCATATCGGCCTTTCGCCCGACTATATGATTGCGTTCCTATGCCTGTTGCAGCTGGCGGCGCCACAAATTGGTTCGGCCTTTATCCCCACCCTCATGACGAGCCTGGTGGGTTTTGCGGCTCTCGCCATCGCGCCGTTTCCCTCACCGAAGTTGCAGGGCAGGGCTGTCGTCGGCTTTTGCTTCTTTCTTTTGGGTCTGGCGGTGGTTCTTCTGGTCGGCGATCTATTTCGGGCACCCCGATGATTTCCGGCTACATACTGGAGCGGCAAAACGGTATATTTGATCTCTATCTGGGTGACGATGTTGAAGGCGATCTGCATTTTGTTTGGCGAAGGGACAAAACCATAAGGGCTTGCTTTTTCGCTGGCTGATGACGAAAAACGTTGGTTCTTTGGGCAATTGCCGAACAGAATCACCTTAGACAAACTCAGGGCGCAAAAACCGGCCTTCACCAGCTCACAGGAGGTTCAATTCATGACCGAACTTATCCGCTATCAAATGCTCATCAACGGCGAATGGGTGGACTCGGAAGACGGTAAAACCTTTGTCAGCGTGAACCCGACCGACCAAAAGGCCTGGGCGGAAATTCCCGAGGCAACGGCCAACGATGTAGGCCGAGCAGTGGAGGCCGCCCATAGCGCCTTCAGCGAAGGGCCCTGGGCAAGTTTCACGCCGACGGAGCGCGGGCGGCACTTGCGCAAACTGGCTGACCTGTTGGCCGAAAAATCGGAAGAGCTCGGCCGGATAGAATCAATCGATACCGGCAAGATGCTGAAAGAGACCCGCTGGCAGGCCAAGTATATTGCCGAATTCTTCCATTACTACGCGGGCTGCGCCGACAAGATTCACGGCGAGACGCTGCCCATAGACAAGCCCGATATGCTGGCCTTTACATCCCGTGAACCGCTCGGCGTTGTCGCCGCCGTGGTTCCCTGGAATTCCCAGCTATTCCTGGTGGCGGTTAAGATCGGACCGGCGCTTGCCGCCGGCAACACCGTGGTGTTGAAGGCATCCGAACATGCCTCGGCCGCCATGCTGGAATTTGGCCGCATCATCGACGATGCCGGCTTTCCACCGGGCGTGGTCAATATTGTGACCGGCCATGGCGAGCCCTGCGGTAAGGTTCTGACGTCTCATCCCCTGGTACAGCGGATCAGCTTTACCGGCGGCCCGAGCACGGCGAAACATGTGCTGTATAATTCCGCCGAAAATTTTGCCGAAGTCTCTTTGGAGCTTGGCGGCAAGTCGCCGTTTATCGTCTTCGATGACGCCAACATCGAGAGCGCGGTCAACGGCTCCATCGCCGGCATTTTCGGGGCCACCGGTCAGAGCTGTGTCGCCGGATCCCGCCTCTATTTGCAGGAAAACATCGCCGATGAATTTCTTGAGAAAATTGTCGCTCAGGCCTTGCAGATAAACATCGGCGACCCGCTTGCCGAAGAGACCCAAATGGGCCCCCTGTGCACCCAGGCACAGCTGGACAACATTGAGAGAGAGGTTGCTTTCGCCCTCGAAGAAGGCGGTACGCTTCTATGCGGCGGCAAGCAGCCCGCGGGCCACAGCGAGGGTTTGTTTTATGAACCCACCATCGTTGAATGCAAGGCCCAGAACCAGCGAATCGTCGATACGGAGCTTTTCGGCCCTGTCCTAACCGTGCTGCGGTTTAAGGATGAGGACGAAGTCATCCGCCTCGCCAACGACACCAAACATGGCCTTGCCGCCGGAATATTCACCACCGACAGCGCCCGTTCTCTGCGCGTTGCCAAGGCGGTGCGCGCGGGCATCGTCTGGGTCAACACCTATCGGGTTGTCTCACCCATCGCCGAGTTCGGTGGCTTCAAGGGGTCGGGCTATGGCCGGGAATCGGGATTTCAGGCCATGTATGACTATACCCGGCCCAAAACCATCTGGATCAACACCTCGAGCGAGCCCATGACGAATCCGTTCGTCATGCGGTGAGTCAGGTAAACGCCGGGATCACCTCATTGCAGAACAGCTCCATTGAGCGTTTCTGCTGCTTATGCCCGAGCCCCATACTGGCGTAATAGATAAACTCATCCACGCCCAGGGCTTCGT
The DNA here is from genome assembly GCA_046582565.1 of Alphaproteobacteria bacterium. Lineage (GTDB taxonomy): Bacteria > Pseudomonadota > Alphaproteobacteria > JAAXGF01 > JAAXGF01 > JAYGED01. Next base: position 4,561 of record JAYGED010000098.1, on the reverse strand, counting down.
AGAGCTTGAGCTTCTCGATGACCTCATCGGGTGTTCCGAACGCCAGATTGTCATGCAGCATGTTCGGATCGTACTCAGCGCGGTTCTCCAATTCGCCAAACTCAATCGCCTTCGGAAACCCGTTGTCCACATCGCCCAGGTTTTTGAACAAATTCTCAAACTGGCTCAGTTGCCGCTGGGCGGCCTTGATGGGAATATCGCGGTCGCTCGCGCTGTCGTAGACCGCCGTATGGCGCATCATGGCGAAGATCGGCCGCGGACAATCCGGATTGGCGGCAAGCGCCGCGTCGAAGCGTTCCTTGTACAGCGCCGCTTCGCTCATGGGGCGGGTCAAGGGCCATGACATGATGTTGCAGTTGTTCGCCACGGAGTAATCAAACGTGATCGGCGCCCGGGCGGCCACCCAGATGGGGGGATGGGGCTGCTGCAGGGGTTTTGGAACCGAGGTGGATTTTGGGAAGGACCAGAATTCACCGTCATGTTCGTAATCGCCCGCCCACAGGGCCTTCACCGCCGGTATCATCTCGTTCATATAGCGCCAGGCATCCGATTGCTTCAGCCCGGGAGCCAAGCGGTCGAATTCACGCTGATAGGCGCCCGAGCCAATGCCGAATTCCAGCCGCCCGCCGCTGATAAGGTCGGCAAAGGCAGCCTCGCCCGCCAGATTAATAGGGTTCCAATAGGCCGCGACCGCAACAGCGGAGCCTAATCGGATAGTATTTGTATGGCCCGCCCACCAGGTCAGAATCTGGAACGGGTTGGGCGCGATCGTCATCTCCAGCGCGTGATGTTCCGCCGCCCAGGCAATTGTGAAGCCTCCCTCTTCCGCCATCTGCACCATTTCAATTGTGTGCGAGACCACGTCACGCATATCGAGGCTGTCATCCAATCGCTCAAGATTGATCGCCAACTGAAATTTCATGATTTTTTCCTGATCGCAATGTTACGACTGAAATGGTCTCACACTTCTTCACCGGTCTCCAGAACCATATATTGACTGCCGATGGCGCATCTGGTCTGGATACCGTACGCCATCAGCTTTTGAAAGCCCTCTGCCATGGGTGATGATTTACGCGACGCGTTGTCGGCTGTCACAGCGCCGATCGAAACGGCCGCAACCTTGCCTCCTGCAGTTTACGCGGATGCATCGGTGGCCGTGCTCGAACGTGATGCGGTGTTCCGCACCTCATGGATCGGGGTCGGCCGGGCGGATCAGTGGAAAGCCCACGGCGATTACAGCGCCCTCAACATTGCCGGAATCCCACTCATCATTGTTCGGGATAAATCAAAGACTCTGCGGGCTTTTTCCAATAGCTGCCGTCATCGCGGCTCCCTGATGCTGGAAGGCTCGGGCAGAATAAACGCCATAAGCTGCCCCTTCCATCTCTGGACCTACAGTCTGGAAGGCGATTTGCGGGCAGCACCCTCCATGCCGAAAGGTAAGGCGTTCGACAAATCCCAGCATGGCCTCATCGAATTCGGAGCCGCTGAACGGGATGGCTTTGCCTTTATCTGTTTTGATAATTGTACGAATGATATCGATAGCTGGCTGGGGGATTTTTCCGAGCTTCACGCGCCCTGGGCGCTCGAAACACTGGTCACGACCCGGCGTCTGGAACTCGAGGTTGATTGTAACTGGAAGGGATTTCTCGAGGTCTTCAACGAATATTATCACCTGCCCTATGTTCACCCGGATTCCCTCAGCGATGTTTACGTCCGGCCGGATGCGGCGGACCGGGTTACGGGCCAGTATGCCAGCCAGTTTGGCGAGACGGAGGGAACCGGCGGGCTGCTGGCCGATAGCCAGCAGCATGCCTTGCCGTCAATTTCCACCATCGATGGGCGCAATCGTGAGGGTACACGCTATACATGGCTGTTTCCCAACATGACATTCGCCGCCAGCAGCGAAGCGATCTGGGTCTATGAAGCGACGCCCCTGGAAACCGGGCGCTGCCGCGTCGTCATGTCGGTCTGTTTCCCGCCGGAAACCATAGCCCATGAAGACTTCGACAGCCGCTCGCGGGTGTACTACGAGCGCATGGACGCGGCACTCGCCGAAGACATTCCCGCCCTCGCCCGGCACTATCAGGGGCTGGCATCCCCGTTTGCCAAACAGGGCCGGTTCTGCGCCGATCTGGAACCCAGCGTCGCCAATTTCGCGCTGTGGTACGCGGACCGCCTGCAGGCCCTGTTATAGCCGCCCGGCCTCTTTCAGCACGGCGTGGGCCGCCTTGAACGCCCCCAGACCAGCCGGGATACCGGCATAAATCGACACCTGTTTTAGCGCCTCTTTGATCTCGTCATTGGAGAGGCCGTTGTTGATGGCACCGCGAATATGCAGCTTCAACTCATCGGTTTTACCAAGCGCTCCCAACATACCGATATTCAACAGTGAGCGATCACGACGCGACAGGGCTTCGCCGCCCCACCCGTCGCCCCAGCAATAGGTCGTCACCTGCTCCTGGAACGCCATCATGAAATCATCGGCATTTTCGAGAGACCGTTCCACATACTCCGCGCCAAGCACGGCCTTGCGGATCTCCAAACCCTTTTCAAACATATTGTCAGCCATCAGCTGTTCTCCTCACATGATCCAAGAAAGATAAAAGCACCTCATTGACCTGCTCCGGGTCTTCGGCCAGGGCCATATGCCTGAGGCCGGACAGAATGACCGTCCGCGACCCTGAAATTTCGCCAGCAATAGCGTGCGACATCGCGGGGGGATTGCCGAAATCTTCATCGCCCGTCATCACCAAGGTTGGGCAGGATAGGGCCGGGGTCGGTGCTATAAGCTCCGCAACACCATTGGCCAGCACCTGATAGATTGCCGGATAGACCTGCTCGTCATTCGCCAGAACCCACGTGCGGACAAGCTCTATGGTCCGCGGATTGGCGGCCCTGAAGCGATCGGTAAACCAGCGCTCCAGGGCGGCCTCAACCGTTGCCGCCGGGCCGTCACGTCTCACCTGATCAAGCCGCTTGAGGATCGCTTCCTGGGCCGCCTCATCGCGCCTGTGCGGCGAATTCAGAATAGCCAGAGCCGACAGCCTCTCTGGGTAATCCATGGCAAAACGCCGGCCGATCATGCCGCCCAGGGAAAACCCAACGACAACGCAGGAGCGTATGCCGGTTTCATCCAGCAATCTGAGCAACTGGCCAGAAAACATTGATAAATCCGGTGTGCTATCGGGCGCCGGACTCTCGCCATGGCCATACAGGTCATAGCTCAGCACCCGGTGCTTTTCCATCAGCGCCGCCCGTTGCCATTGCCACATGGCCCGGTTGAGGCCGGCGCCATGGATCAGCGCGATAACCGGTCCGCTATCGCCATGCCATTCGTACGCTGTGCCGTCCGCTGCGGTTTGAGCCACTCTGGTTACGCCATGCCGGAAATCGGTTTATAAGCGACCACTTCAATTTCAATGCGCACGTCCACCAACAGCGCATTGACCACCGCCGAGCGGGCCGGGGGATCATGCGGAAAATACTCGCCGTAGACCGTGTTGAAGCCCGGAAAATCAGCCCGGTCGGCGAGCCAGACCATGGCTTTCACCACATCCTGCATCTCACAATCGGCCTGTTGCAGGGTATCCTTGATCGCATCAAGCACTGCGCGGGTCTGCTCCTCGATGTCTCCCTCCGTCATAGGTTCGCCGTCCTTAAACGGTATCTGCCCGGTAAGGAACAGAAAATCACCCGCCCGGATCGCGCGAGACAGGGATAACTGACGGCCCCCGATAACGATCGGCTCGCCGATAACTTTCTTTTGGCCCGACTGACTGTTTGACATGGTCGCCTCCCGCGAACTAACCGTACAGTACACAGTTCATCTGATCGCGTGAGTCAAGGATTTCGCCTATCGTATCGTCTGCCGGGCGGCCTCGCTGATCATCGTCATCGAGCTGCCATTGCGGGTTATTCGAACTGGCTCTCTCGCCAGCGGATGGCGGCCTTGAGGCCGTCGCGCTCAGTGACCTCCTTGAACATGCGGTAGCTCTCCGTCGGCGTCGCGTCGAGCATGGCGCCGAGCTCGAGGCCATAGCTCATGGCTTGGCGGAAGCCGGCGATTTCAGCGCCACGGTTGATCGACGCCTTGGTTATCCTCAATCCTTCGAGAGAGATAGCGGCGCAACGGCGGGCGTAACGAAACGTCTCGGCCTCAAGCTCATCGTCGGCGAACACGCGGTTGATCATGCCGATGGCGCAGGCTTCCTGGGCGTCGATCATGTCGCCGGTGTAGAGCAGTTCGCGAGCCTTCTTGAGCCCGACCATCCACGGCATCACGAGCATCGGCGGCGACGTCGAGAAGCGGATTTCCGGCTCGCCAAACTTTGCCGACTCTGTGGCGAAGGTGACGCAGCACATCATCGCCAGCTCGCAGCTCCCGGCCAGGCAGTAGCCGCGCACCATGGCAATGACCGGTTTGCTGCAGTCCCAAGGGCCATATTCGAAGTCGACGCAGGCCTGCAGCATGTTGCGCGTACCAAGCACACCCTCGGCGCCTTTGTGTTTTTCGCGCCAGTTTTCCTTAAGGTCGTAACCGGCGCCGAAATGCGGGCCG
>JAYGED010000009.1:0-13625 GCA_046582565.1 Alphaproteobacteria bacterium | reverse complement strand
CTGAGGTGGTCCTACTTTGTTGGACAGTTTGGCAGCGAAGTTAAGGTGTATTCCTGTTTCTGATCATGCTGCCTGAATCCTATTTATCATATCATCTTGTTGCTGTTGAGCCTGTGGGGATGTGGGTAAGCCGTCAGGCTTATCCATCATATCCATAGGCCGCCCGGCGGCGTAGGTTTCCGCCGGCGTTTGGCCGTCAAAAGACGAATGGGGCCGCTCGTTGTTGTAGAAGTCGATCCATTCGCCGATGACCCGCGTCGCCGTAAAGCCGTCGGTCAGTTCGTGTAGGTAGATAGCCTCGTATTTGAGCGACCGCCACAGGCGTTCGATAAAGATGTTGTCCATGCAGCGGCCCCGCCCATCCATGGAGATCGTGACCTCCGCGCTCTTGAGAACACCGATGAAGTCAAAGCTGGTGAACTGGCTGCCCTGGTCGGTGTTGAAGATATCCGGGCTGCCGTAACGGTTCAGGGCTTCTTCCAGTGCCTCGACGCAGAAGGAGGCGTCCATGCTGTTCGACAGCCGCCATGCAAGAACATGGCGGGTTGCCCAGTCCATGATCGCAACCAGGTACAGGAAGCCGCGCTGGACAGGGATGTAGGTGATGTCGGCGCACCAGACCCGGTTGGGCGTATCGATCACCATGCCTCTGAGCAGGTAGGGATAAACCCGATGTGCGGGATGAGGATCGCTGGTTCTCGGCGCTTGATAGATTGCTTCCAGTCCCATCAAGCGCATCAGACGCCGCACCCGGTGACGGCCCGCCGCGATGCCCTCGCGCAGCAGCTGGCGGACCATCTGACGAGAACCGTAAAACGGATACTTCATGAACAGCTCGTCGATGCGCCGCATCAGCGCCAGGTTCTCAAGACTCTCGCCCTTCGGCGCGTAATAGAACGACGACCGGCTGATCGAAAGCAGGCGGCATTGACGGCTCAAGCTTAGGTCGAGGGCGTCGCGCCCGATCATCGCCTTGCGCTCCCCCCGGCTCATCGCTTGAGCCCTCTGGCCAAAAAATCCCGTTCCACCGTTAATTGGCCGATCTTGGCGTGCAGATCATGGACTTCATCATCGTGGTCCATTCGGGTCTTGTCGGGGCCGTTGGAAAATACCGCGCCCACACCATCCATAGCCTGGCGCTTCCAGCTGCTCACCTGGTTCGGATGAACCTTATGCTTGGTAGCGATCTCCTGGATCGTCTTGTCGCCGCGCAGCGCAGCCAGCGCCACCCGAGCCTTGAACTCCGCTGTAAATCGTCGTCGTGCCGTCATCTCGTATTCCTCCATCAATGGCGGAATACACCTTAGACAACTGTCCGATTTTCTGGGACCACCTCAAGCAATGCTGAAAGTCTCAAATCGTCGCCATATCTCAAATCATTCACGGTTCAATTCCCGGCTGTCATTTAAGCAAAGCTGCGTCCCTTCACAGAGAGTTTACGCCGCAATCATCTCCACCAACGGTAAGGATAATGATTATCTTGAATTTTTATAATTTCAACTCGACGAACCGTCAGAGTCAAAATGCGTGCGCGGCTGTGATAGGCAGTGTACAAACCGGGCAGATAGAAACGTAATCTGGGCTGTAATCACCATGTCGGAAACGACGCCGAAGCTTAAGGAATACCGCCATCCGGGGGCGGGCAAGGGTAAATCCAGGGTAACCAATCGCGGCCGCCAAACCGGCGCCGAGGCGGAGCGCGAGATTCGTGATCTGCTCGGCGATAAACCAAGGCGGCGAGATCTTCTGATCGAGCATCTCCATCTTATTCAGGACCGATACCACCATATTTCGGCTGACCATCTGGCGGCCCTGGCCAGTGAAATGGGCCTGCCCATGGCCGAGGGTTTCGAGGTGGCTTCCTTCTATGCCCATTTCGATGTGGTGAAGGAGGGCGAAACCCCGCCGCCGCCGCTCACAGTCCGGGTGTGCGACTCCGTAAGCTGTGAGATGGCCGGTGCGCAAGCGCTTCTGGCAGCACTTCCCGAAATGGTCGGATCGGATGTGCGGGTGGTGCGCGCGCCCTGCATGGGACGTTGCGATTGCGCCCCGGTGGCTGAAGTCGGCCACCGCCATATCGATCATGCCACCCCCGACACCGTGGCCACTGCCGCCCAAGGCGACGACCATGATCCCGAAATTCCGCCCTACATAGACTTTGACCAGTATGTTAAGGACGGCGGCTATGAATTGTTCAAGCAATGTCTCGATGGCACCCGCGACGTCGAGGAGATCATCACGGTGATGGAATCCTCAGGCTTGCGCGGTCTCGGCGGCGCCGGCTTTCCGGCCGGGCAGAAATGGCGCTTCGTACGAAAGGAGCAAGGCCCCCGGCTTATGGCAATCAACGCCGACGAGGGCGAGCCCGGCACCTTCAAGGACCGCCATTACATGGAGAGCGATCCGCACCGCTGCCTCGAAGGCATGCTGATCGCCGCCTGGGCGGTCGAGGCGAGCGACGTCTATTTCTATCTGCGTGACGAATATCCCGGCGTGCGCCAGGTTCTGCTCGGCGAAATCGCCAAGCTGGAGGCGGCGGGCCTCAATGCGGTCAGCAAGATCCACCTGCGCCGCGGCGCCGGCGCTTATATATGCGGCGAAGAAGGCGCCATGATGGAGAGCATCGAAGGCAAGCGCGGCATGCCCCGCAACCGGCCGCCCTTCCCCACCCAAGCCGGCCTGTTCGGCCGCCCGACGCTTATACATAACGTGGAGACCGTCTATTGGGTGCGCGAACTGGTCGAACGCGGGGCCGACTGGTTCTCCGGCCAGGGCCGCAACGGGCGCCATGGCCTGCGCAGCTTCTCGGTCTCGGGCCGGGTGGCTTCGCCCGGCGTCAAGCTGGCCCCGGCGGGCATCACCATCACCGAGCTTATCGAGGAATATTGCGACGGCATGGCCGAGGGCCATGTCTTCAAGGGCTATCTCCCGGGCGGCGCCTCAGGGGGCATACTGCCCGCCTCAAAAGGCGCTATTCCCCTCGACTTCGACACCCTCCAGGCGGAAGATTGCTTCATCGGTTCGGCGGCCATCGTGGTGCTGTCTGACCAGGACAGTATCAAGGACGTGGCGCTCAACCTGCTGCGCTTCTTCGCCGACGAGAGCTGCGGCCAATGTACGCCGTGCCGGGTCGGTTGCGAGAAAGCGGTGGTTCTGATGGACCGGCCTGACTGGGACGGCGCACTTTTACGGGAACTCAGCAAGACCATGATGGATGCGTCGATCTGCGGCCTCGGCCAGGCGGCGCCCAATCCCATGCTCATGGCGCTCAAGCATTTCCCGGAGGATATATAATGACCGACTCTATCTCCTTCACCCTCAATGGCGAGACCGTCAGCGCAGCACCCGGCGAGACCATATGGCAGGCCGCCGCGCGCCAGGGCGTCGACATCCCCCATCTCTGTTATTCGACCCAGGCCACCTACCGGCCCGACGGCAACTGCCGGGTCTGCATGGTCGAGATCGAGGGCGAGCGCACCCTGGCCCCGTCATGTCTGCGCAAACCGACGCCGGATATGGTGGTCACCACCGACAGCGACCGCGCCGAGTCCGCGCGCAAAATGGTCATGGAGCTTTTGATCGCCGATCAGCCGGCTCAGGAGAGCAGCCACGATCCGCGTTCCGAGCTGTGGGCCTGGGCCGAGCAGATGGGCCAGCTCACCAGCCGTTTCCCGGTGCGCGATGCACCAACAGTCCCCGTTGCCGACACCAGCCACCCGGCCATGGCGGTCAATCTCGACGCCTGTATCCATTGCAATCTCTGTGTCCGCGCCTGCCGCGAATCCCAGGTCAATGACGTAATCGGCATGGCCTATCGCGGAGGCGCTGCCAAGGTGGTGTTCGATTTCGACGATCCCATGGCGGAATCCACCTGCGTCGCCTGCGGCGAATGCGTCCAGGCCTGCCCGACCGGTGCCCTGATGCCGGCAAGCCTGCTGGATAAGAGCGGCGCGCGTACCGCCTATGCCGAGAGCCGCGTCGACAGCGTCTGCCCCTACTGCGGGGTCGGCTGCCAGATCACCTATAATATAGCCGGCAACAAGATCATCTCCGTCGACGGCCGCGAAGGCCCCGGCAATGAGGGCCGGCTCTGCGTCAAGGGCCGCTTCGGGTTCGATTACATCGACCATCCTCATCGTCTGACCAAGCCCCTGATCCGCCGCGACGACGCGCCCAAGGACGCAGGCGCGGACATCGACCCGGCCAACCCCTTGAGCCATTTCCGCGAGGCCAGTTGGGATGAGGCCCTGGCCCTCGCCGCCGGCGGCTTGAAAGATGTCCGCGACCGCCATGGCGGCGGCGCGCTAGCCGGTTTCGGCTCGGCCAAGGGCAGCAACGAGGAGGCCTATCTCTTCCAGAAACTGGTGCGCACCGGGTTCGGCACCAACAATGTCGATCACTGCACGCGGCTCTGCCATGCCTCGTCCGTGGCGGCCCTGCTTGAGACTATCGGCTCGGGCGCCGTCACCGCGCCCTTTACCGACGCGCTCAAGGCCGATGTAATCGTCGTCATCGGCGCCAACCCGACCGAGAACCATCCGGTCGCCGCGACTTTCTTCAAGAACGCGGCCAAGCGCGGCGCCGCCCTCATCGTCTGCGATCCGCGCGGCCACGCGTTAAAGAAACATGCCAGCCATATGCTGCAATTCAAACCCGGCTCCGATGTGGCCCTGCTCAACGCCATGATGAATGTCATCGTCACCGAGGAGCTTTACGACCGGCAATATATCGAGGCTCATACGGAAGGCTTCGAGGCCCTACGCGATCATCTGGCGAGCTACACACCGGAAGCCATGGCCGATATCTGCGGCATCGACGCCGCCACCCTGCGCCGGGTGGCGAGGCTCTACGCCCGCGCCGAGCGCGCCATCGTCTTCTGGGGCATGGGCATTTCCCAGTCTGTCCATGGCACCGACAACGCCCGCTGCCTGATATCGCTCGCCCTGATGACCGGGCAGATCGGCCGGCCGGGCACCGGGCTGCATCCCCTGCGCGGCCAGAACAACGTCCAGGGGGCTTCCGACGTGGGTCTCATCCCGATCATGTATCCCGATTACCAATCGGTGGAAACACCCGAGACCCGGGCCAAGTTCGAAGATTTCTGGGGTGCCGAGCTCGATCCCAAACGCGGGCTCACCGTGGTCGAGATCATGGACGCGGTCCATGACGGCGCCGTCCGGGGCATGTATATCATGGGCGAGAACCCGGCCATGTCGGACCCGGACGCCGGCCATGCCCGCGTCGCCCTGGCCAAGCTCGACCATCTCGTGGTCCAGGACATCTTCCTCACCGAGACGGCATTCCATGCCGACGTGGTGCTGCCCGCCTCGGCCTGGCCCGAGAAGGACGGCACGGTGACCAATTCCAACCGCCAGGTGCAGATGGGCCGCCGCGCCCTGGAGACGCCGGGTGAGGCCCGCCAGGACTGGCAACTCATCCAATCAATCGCCCAGGGCATGGGGCTCGACTGGAACTACCAGCATCCGCGCGATGTCTATGCGGAGATGCAGGGCTGCATGGCCTCGCTCAAGGGCATCGGCTGGGACCGGCTGATGGCGGAGAGCGCGGTGACCTATCCTTGCGACTCCGAGGATGCGCCCGGCCAGGCGGTGTTGTTCGGCGACGGCTTCCCGACCCAGAGTTCGCGCGGCAAGATGGTTCCCGCCGACATCATCCCGCCCGACGAGCGCCCCGACGACGCCTATCCCTGGGTGCTGACCACCGGGCGGGTGTTGGAGCATTGGCACACCGGGGCGATGACCCGTAGAGCGGGCGTGCTGGATTCCCTGGAGCCTGAATCCCTGGTCTGCCTGTCGCCGGGCGATCTGGAGCGGCTCGGCATCGCCCCCGGCGATGCGGTGCGGGTGACCACCCGGCGCGGCGTCATCCAGGCCGCCGCGCGCAGCGACCGCAAGATGCCCGACGGGGTCATCTTCGTGCCCTTCTGTTTTGCCGACGCCGCCGCCAATATGCTGACCAACCCGGCGCTCGATCCCGTCGGCAAGATCCCCGATTTCAAATACTGCGCGGCCAAGGTTGAGAAGGCCGACACTGTAGAGAAGGGCGCGGGCGCCTGATGGCTCTGTCAATCGTCGGTGCCGGCTTCGGGCGCACCGGCACCAATTCTCTTAAAATGGCCCTGGAGCAGCTCGGCTTCGGGCCCTGCCCTCGGTGCGGCCGGCGGAAAAATGGATCAAAAGCGTCCATGCCACCATCTACCCGGCCATGCTCGACCGCGGCGAGCGGATACCGGCCAATACCCGCAAGCGCAGGGATATGGCCTACGAGCTCATCGGCGAGCAGATCTTCGGCGGCAGGATGGGTGATGCGGACCATGCCATGGCGGTCTTTCGCGCCCATACGGAAGAGGTGCGCAGAACCATCGCGCCTGAACGCCTGCTGGTCTACGACGTCGCCGAGGGCTGGGAGCCGCTCTGTGAATTTCTTGGCGTCGCCATGCCGGAGACATCATTTCCGCGCATCAACAGCACGCAGGATTTCCAACAGCAGGTCGATAAAAGCGCTTCTAGCTAAGACGGGCCAATAGGGTTTCCGCCTCGGCCAGGTCTTCCGGGCGGTTGGTGTTGAAGAAGGGGTCGAACGGCTCGACCTCGAAGTCGGCGACGGCGAGGCTGTAGCGCGCCGTCCAGGCATCCACCTTGCGGATAGAGTCATCGATCACCGCATGGCGCAAGTCATCCACCAGCGCCACCGGCCAGAGGCCGAATACCGGATGATGGCGGCCCGCCGATGAGGCGCAGGCTAAATCTGCGCCGTCCTTCTCGATAGCGGCCAGGAGCCGCGCCACCAGATCCACGCTCAGGAACGGCGCATCGCTGGCGAAGCTCGCCACCCAGGCGCAATCGGGATGTTCAGCGGCGGCCCATTCGAGGCCGGTGAGCACCCCGGCCAGGGGCCCGGCATATCCCTCGACCACATCGGCGATGACCGGCAGGCCGAAGCGGGCAAAGCGCGCCGCATCTCCATTGGCATTGAGAACGAGGGACGAGACCTGAGGCCGCGCCCGCTCAATCACATGATCGAGGATGGATCGTCCGCCGAGGCTGAGCAGGGCCTTGTCGCCGCCCCCCATGCGCCGCGACAGGCCGCCGGCCAGAACGACGCCGGCGACCTTAGGCGGCATCATCCGTCTGGCTTGCCTTGCGCATGTTCCGGCGCGGCTCGTCCAGGACGACGGAAAGATCGGCGTCATAGATCAGACGCGCCTCGCCGGCCAGGGCGACAAAGCGTTTGCCCTTGGCGCGGCCGATCAGGGTGAGCCCGGCTTGCCGCGCCAACTCGACCCCCCAGGCGGTGAAGCCCGAGCGCGATATGAGGATGGGAATTTCCATCTGCACGGCCTTGATGACCATTTCGCTGGTCAGCCGGCCGGTGGTGTAGAAAGACCTGCCCCGGGGCGTGAGGCCTTCGAGAAACATATAGCCGGCGATCTTGTCGATGGCGTTGTGGCGGCCGACGTCTTCCATATAGAGCAGCGGGCGATCTTCCTCACACAGCACGCAGCCGTGGATCGCCCCGGCGGCGAGATAGAGGCTCTCGGTGTTGTTGATGATCTTCGAGAGGGTATAAATCCAGGAAGTCTTGAGCGTGGCCTCACGGTCCAGCTCAATCTTCTCGAAACGCTCCATCACATCGCCGAACGCCGTGCCCTGGGCGCAACCCGAGGTCAGGGTCTTCTTGCGCAGCTTGTCCTCGAAGTCGGTCTCGCGTTTGGTACGCACCACCACGGTCTCGATCTCCTCGTCGAAATCGATTGCGGTGATCTCGTCGTCGGGGAGCAGCATGTTCTGGTTGAGCAGATAGCCGACCGCAAGATACTCGGGGTAATCGCAGATCGTCATCATGGTAACGATCTCCTGGCCGTTGAGGTACAGGGTCAGGGGGCGCTCGACCACCACCGAGGTGTGCAGCACATTGCCCTCGTGATCGATACCCGTGACCCGCTCGGTGAGCTTCGGATTGGTCGGATCGGGCTTCAGCAGATAACTGTCCATGGCCGCAATATGGCGCGGATTCCCGCCGCCGCCAAGGGCTGCGCGCCAGAAATTACCGATGAACCCATGATGAATGGGCCGTTCAGGCTCGGCTCAGGCGGCGGCGGGCATTGTTATGCACGAGAAAGCAAGAACCCCAAACCCTCGGGAGGACAATATGAAACAGATTATCACCGCCACCGCCGCCGCCCTCGTCTGGTTCACCCTGGCGGCGCCCAGCGAGGCCACGGCCTTCACCCTCGGCGCCCAGGGTTCGCCGGGTTCCATGGTCGAGATCACCATCGGTGGCTCGAATTTTCGTTGGTTCGGCGGCCAGCGCCATAATAACAACCGCCAGCAGTTCAATCGCCGCTTTCCCGGATTCGGCCATAACGATCATGGCAATCGCGGTGGGGGCAATCGCGGTGGGGGCTATCAGGGCGGGGGCCATTCCGGCGGCGACTCATTCGGCAGGGGCCATACCGGCCATATCTATCATGGTGGGGGCTATAGACTGCCGGTGCATGCCATTATCCGCTCTCTCCGGGCGCATCATTATCGCCATATCTCCTTCCCCCGCTTCAGCCGTGGGCTCTACCACGCGCGGGCGCGCAATGCCCGTGGGCGCTGGGTGCACCTGGCCATCGATCCCTACAGCGGCCGGATTGTCCATCTGCGCTTCCGCTTCTAACTACAAATACTTGCAAATTTCGCTGATTTCGTTAATATTCGGAAAATTCCGCCATTAAACACATAAATATCAACGTAAGAAGCGAACGGAGTCTATGGATGAACTCGGCGAGGCCTTTGCCACCGCCCTCGGCCTGATCGTCGCTTTTGACGCCGATCTGGTCGAGATCGTCGGCCTGAGTCTACAGGTCAGCCTGAGCGCGATGGGTCTCGCCGCCGTGGTCGGCCTGCCGCTCGGCGCCCTGGTCGCCCTGATCCGCTTTCCCGGCCGCACAGCCGCCGCCGCCCTGCTCGATGCGCTCATGGGCCTACCGCCGGTGGTTATCGGCCTGCTGGTCTATCTCATGCTTTCGCGGACCGGGCCGTTCGGCGTGTTCGGTCTGTTGTTTACGCCGACAGCCATGATCATCGCTCAATGGCTGCTGATCACGCCGATCATCGCGGCCCTGACCCGCCAGGTGATCGAGGACCTGTGGGTGGAATATGCCGAGCAGCTGCGCTCTCTCGGCTCGACCCGCCTTCGCGCCGTGCCGACCCTGCTGTGGGACGGCCGCCATTCCCTGGTCACGGTGATCCTGGCCGGGTTCGGGCGGGCCCTGGCCGAGGTCGGCGCGGTGATGATCGTCGGCGGCAATATCGACCACGCCACCCGGGTGATGACCACGGCGATCGCTCTGGAAACCAGCAAGGGCAATCTGGTGCTCGCGCTCGCCCTGGGGCTGGTGCTGCTCACCCTGTCTCTGACCATCTCCGGCTCGGCGCGCATGGTGAGCCGATGAGTATCGACTCCAATCTGCCGCTGAGCCTCGATGACGTCAGTTTCGACGCCGGCGGCGAGCGCCATATCCACGGCATCAGCTATGATTTCGCAGCCGGGCCGAGGACGGTGATCCTCGGCCCCAACGGCGCCGGGAAAAGCCTCCTGCTCAGGCTTTGTCACGGGTTGCTCACGCCGAGCACCGGGATCGTACAGAGTACCGGGCGTCAGGCCATGCTGTTTCAGAACCCCATCATGCTGCGCCGGAGCGCCGCCGCCAATATCGCCTATGCCCTGGCGATCAACGGCGTGCCCGCGCGTGAGCGGCCGGCGCGAGTGCAGATGGCCCTCTCCCGGGTCGGGCTGGAAGCCTTCGCCCAGCGCGCCGCCAGGGCCCTGTCGGTCGGCCAACAGCAGCGCCTTGCCCTGACCCGCGCCTGGGCCCTCGAGCCCGAGCTGCTGTTCCTCGACGAGCCGACCGCGAGCCTCGATCCGGCGGCAACCCGCGCCATCGAGCAGGCCATTGACGACGTGCATAACTCGGGCGCCAAGATCATCATGACCACCCATGATCTCGCCCAGGCGCGCAGGCTGGCGGACGAGGTCTTGTTCCTGCATCATGGCCGCCTGCTCGAAGCGGGCGCCGCCGATATGTTTTTCAGCCGGCCCAAAAGCCGTGAGGCGGCGGCGTTCCTCGAAGGTGAGTTGCTATGGTGAGACGGTCATGGGTGAGACGGCCATGGACGAGACGGCCCTGGACGATACGGACTATTCTGGCGTTTGTTGTTTTGCTCGGCTCGGCTAATGTCTGGGGGCAGGAGCGTTTTATTACCCTGGCCTCGACCACCTCGACCGCCAATTCGGGGCTGTTCGATAGCATCCTGCCGCGGTTCACGGCGAGCAGCGGCATCGCCGTGCGGGTTGTCGCCGTTGGGACGGGGGCGGCGCTCAAGCTGGGAGAGCGAGGTGATGTGGATGTTGTGCTGGTTCATGACCGAGACGCCGAAGACCGCTTCGTCGCGGCCGGCTTCGGGACCGCGCGGCGGGACGTTATGTATAACGATTTCCTGATTGTTGGCCCGACCGCCGACCCCGCCGCCATCGGCAACATGACAAACGCCCCCGAGGCGCTGCGCCGCATCGCCACGGCGCGCGCGCCGTTTGTCTCGCGGGGCGACGACAGCGGCACCCATAAGGCGGAGCTCAGGCTTTGGGATGCGCCTCAGTCGGGGGATTGGTATCGCGAGGCCGGCGCCGGCATGGGGGCGACCCTGAACACCGCCCGGGCTATGGCCGCCTATACCCTGGCCGACAGGGGCACCTGGCTGAGCTTCGCCAACCGCGGCGACCTGGTGGCCCTGGTGGAAGGCGATGCCCGGCTGTTCAATCCCTACGGCGTGATTCTGGTCAATCCGGCGCGCCATCCTCATATCAAGGCGGCGGATGCGGTGGCCTTTATTGACTGGCTTACCGGGCCCCAGGGACAGACCGCCATCGGCGCCTTCACCTTGGCCGGTGAGCGACTTTTCACCCCGAGTGCCGAATAGCGAACCATGAGCCCTCTGACTCTGCTACGGGACGGACAGTTTCTCAGGATTTGGGTGACCGGCGGCTTCATCGGCACCATGCGCTGGCTTGAAATACTGGTGATCGCCGTCTACGCCCTTGAGGTCACCGGCTCGCCCCTCATGGTGGCCGTGATGATGCTGGCCCGCTCCCTGCCGATGTTTCTGTTCGGCTCGATCACCGGCGCCATCGCCGAGCGGTTTAATCGCCGCCATATGATGATTATTGCACTGATTGGCGCCTGTGCGGTGTCGGCGGCCCTCGCGGTGCTTTCACTCTTGGGGCTCATCGAAATCTGGCATGTGGTGCTCGGCGCGTTCCTCTCCGGCATCGTCTGGACCCAGGAATTTCCCGTGCGCCGGACTATGCTCGGCGAGATTGCCGGAACCTCCGGCGTCGGCGCCGCCATGAGCCTGGACTCCGCGACCACCAACGGCACACGAATGCTCGGCCCGGCCCTCGGCGGCCTGTTGTACGAGTCCATCGGCCTGAGCGGCGCTTATTTACTGGGCACCGCACTCTACGCTCTCAGCGTCCTGTTGGTCCTGTCTCTGAAATATGCCTCGTCGGCGGCCCCGGCCCGCGAGGATGGGCTGTTTTCCTCGATTGCCGTCGGCCTCGCCTATGTGCGCGGCAACCGGGCCATGGTCGGCATGCTGATGGTCACGGTGATCATGAATTTATGGGGATTTCCCTTCGTCGCCATGGTGCCGGTGATCGGCCGCGATGTGCTCGGGCTCAGCGCCTTTCCCATCGGCGTGCTGATGTCCGCCGAGGGCGCCGGGGCTTTCGTCGGCGCTCTGATCATCGCCGCCCTGGTGCGCCCCGCCGGGTTCAACCGGATTTATCTCTATGGTTCGACCCTGATGATCTTGGCCGTCATCCTGTTTTCCTTCTCCTCCTGGTTTACGGTCTCGCTGGCCCTGCTGTTCATCGTCGGTCTCGGCGCCGCCGGTTTCAGCGCCATGCAGACGGCGATCATGTTCACCCTGGCGCCACCCGAGATGCGCGGCCGGGTGATGGGCGTGCTTTCGGTCTGTATCGGCGCCTCTCCCCTCGGCATGCTGCATATCGGCCTGCTGGCGCTCTGGATGTCGGCCCAAAATGCAGTGCTTCTTGTCGCCATCGAAGGCGTCGTCGCCCTCGCCGTGACGGCATATTACTGGCAGGAAATACGTCGTTAAGCTGTTGAAGCGATGCGCGAAGGATGGTTATGCTAGATGTAATTCCCTTCTGCGGTGATAGGAGCTTTATCCATGGCAGCGTCACAACTACAGAAATTACTGGAGATCATTTCGGTCGCCGGCATCTTCATCAGTATCATCGTGACGGCGGTATTCCTGATCTTCGCCCTGGTCGGCGCCATTGGCGGCTCTGAACCGGCCAGTATCTGGGCCATCGTCTGGAACGCCTTCTTCATCGGCCTGCCGCTTTACGGCCTGCTCTTCGCGGTGCTAAAGCTGCGCGAATACCTGCGCGACATTCTCGCCGAGCTAAGGAAGAGTGCGGCCCAGGTTTAGGGCTTCTCTAAGGCTTCTCAAGAGCGCGCTGGTGCGATGACCAGCTTTGCGCCTCGATGTAGACCCGGGTAACCTCGGGGAACGTCCGTTTGATGCGCTGTTCCATGTCCGAGATGATGCTCTCCACATCGCCGGCGCTGATCTCATCGACAAAATCCAGACTGAGGGCGACGAGAACATCCTGGGGGCCGAAATGCATGGTGCGGATTTCGTTCATGCGGTCGATGCCGGCATGCTCGGTGGCGATGGCCCCGATACCGGCGACCACTGCCGGATCGGCAGCTTCCCCGATCAACAGACCCTTGCATTCGAGGGCCAGGAAGGCGGCGGTGACGGCCAGGACCACGCCGATGCCGATGGACGCCATGGCGTCATAAACGCCGTTGCCGGTGAACTCGCTCGCCGCCACGCCGGCGAGGGCGATCAACAGGCCGAGCATAGCGGCGCTGTCCTCGAACAGCACCGTAAACAAGGTCGGGTCCTTGCTATTACGCACCGCCTGTAAATAACCTTGGTTGCCCTTGGTGGCGCGGAATTCCCGAAAGGCGAACCACCAGGCCCCGCCCTCGAAGAGAATGGCGGCGCTCAGCACAAGGTAATTGATGTAGGCGTCGGAGACCGGATGGGGGTTCGCTAGTTTGCTTAAACCCTCATAGAAAGAGATGCTGGCGCCCAGGCCGAAAATCAGGATGGCGACCACGAAGGCCCAGAAATAGATTTCCTTGCCGTAGCCGAAGGGATGGGCGGCATCGGCCGGCCGCTTTGCCCGGTGCATCCCGAACAGCAACAGCATCTGGTTGCCGGTGTCGACCAGGGAATGGATCGCCTCGCTGAACATGGCGGAACTGCCGGTAGCCGCAGAGGCGCCGAATTTGGTCACCGCGATAAGCGAATTACCGGCAAGCGCCGCGTAAATGACTTTCTTGGATGCGCTGGCCGACATGCTGTCTCTTATAACCTAGTGGATTGAATCTAACACTTGGAACCCACGGTTTCTGGCTGCGATGATGTCGTCGGGGTTGGCGCTCCACATGAATGGCTTTGCCTCGGTATCGTTGTGTTCGGCGATGAAGCGGTTAATGGCGACTTGCAGATCGC
>JAYGED010000301.1:0-2008 GCA_046582565.1 Alphaproteobacteria bacterium | reverse complement strand
CTCGTCGATCTCCAGGAAGCCATCAATCGCTTCGTCGCCGAAACCAACAAAAACCCCAAACCCTTTACCTGGACCGCTGATCCAGACAAGATCATTGCTGCCGTCAAAAGAGGGTACCAAGCGTTAGACTCCATCCACTAGAGTTTAAATCGCTGTTTGCGTATAATGCCGGCTGTCGCTTGATGGCCGGCATTATTTATGATGGTCACTGTTAAATTCGATGGGGGCGATTAGCTCAGTTGGTAGAGCGCCTCGTTTACACCGAGGAGGTCGGCGGTTCGAGACCGTCATCGCCCACCATAAAATACCAAGGATCAATGACAGAGACCCTTGGTATTAGCGATATAAGCGACGCACACCTTGACACTCATCAGGGCGTGAAGTACACGAAACCACACTTCGTGAAAGCGTTGGGGGTGTAGCTCAGACTGGTTAGAGCGCCGGCCTGTCACGCCGGAGGTCGCGGGTTCAAGTCCCGTCACTCCCGCCATTTCCCGGATCGACCTAAATGCCGTTACAGTGACGATAAATTCCATGAGCGCGGCGACCCGAGCAGCGTTATTATCCCCGTTCAAAGCTTGAATGAAACACGAGTAAGGGGCGGTTTCCATGTTGGTAGAGTACCTCCCAATTCTGATTTTCCTCGCCATTGCCGTGGCTCTTTCCACTGTCATGCTCGGGATGTCTTGGCTCATGGCGCCGCAACGTCCAGACGCTGAAAAAAATTCTCAATATGAATGCGGTTTCGAAGCCTTCAGCGACGCTCGTGGCCGCTTCGACATACGCTTCTACCTGGTCACCCTGCTGTTCATCATATTCGACCTTGAGGTCGCCTTCCTGTTCCCCTGGGCCACGGTGCTGGGCGATATCGGCCTGTTCGGATATTGGTCGATGATGATTTTCCTCGGCGTGCTGACCATCGGCTTTATTTATGAGTGGCGAAAAGGAGCGTTGGAATGGGAATGAACGGCCCCGAGGGCACCCGCCTGGACGCGCCGCTCGGCCCCGGAGCCGAACAGGATGCTTTGCTGCACGGCGTCACGGACGAGCTGGCCGACAAGGGCTTCATCGTCGCCAATCTGGACAAGCTCGTCACCTGGGCGCGCACCGGATCCCTATGGCCGATGTCTTTCGGATTGGCCTGCTGCGCCGTCGAGATGATGCATACGGCCGCCGCTCGCTATGACCTCGACCGCTTCGGCATTATCTTCCGGCCGAGCCCGCGTCAGTCCGATGTCATGATCGTCGCCGGAACCCTGTGCAATAAAATGGCGCCGGCCCTGCGCAAGGTCTACGACCAGATGGCCGAGCCGCGCTGGGTCATATCCATGGGAAGCTGCGCCAACGGCGGCGGCTATTATCATTATTCCTATTCAGTCGTTCGTGGCTGCGACCGCATCGTGCCGGTCGATATCTATGTACCCGGCTGCCCTCCCACCGCTGAAGCGCTGCTTTACGGCATCATGCAATTACAACGTAAACTGCGGCGCACCGGCACCTTGATCCGCTGATTTGTAGAGATTTATCGTGTCAGAGGCACTCCGGGAACTTGGTGATCATATCACCCAGGCGCTTAGCGAAGAGGTGATCGACAGCAACGTCGCCCTCGGCGAACTGACGATCCGTATCCAGCGATCCGCGGCCGTGCGGGTGATGACCTTCCTTCGCGACGACAGTAATTGCCAATGCAAATGTTTGATGGATGTCTGCGGGGTCGATTACCCGGATCGCGATGAGCGCTTCGAGGTCGTCTACAACCTTTTGAGCCTGAAACATAATTTTCGTGTGCGTGTGACCCTGTCCTGCGGCGAGGAGACGCCGGTGCCGTCGGTGTCCTCGATTTTCTCCTCCGCCGGCTGGTGGGAGCGCGAGGCCTGGGATCTTTACGGCATTTATTTCTCCGACCATGCGGACCTGCGCCGGATCCTCACCGATTACGGGTTTGAAGGTCACCCGCTACGCAAGGATTTCCCGCTCACCGGATACAAGGAAATCCGTTATGACGACG
>JAYGED010000300.1:0-17005 GCA_046582565.1 Alphaproteobacteria bacterium | reverse complement strand
CTCGTCGATCTCCAGGAAGCCATCAATCGCTTCGTCGCCGAAACCAACAAAAACCCCAAACCCTTTACCTGGACCGCTGATCCAGACAAGATCATTGCTGCCGTCAAAAGAGGGTACCAAGCGTTAGACTCCATCCACTAGTTTCCTTGCTTGCTCCTCTGTGCCTCTGTGCCTCTGTGGTAAAAACTCTGTTTCCCCCGCCCCGCCCCGTGAAGCCTGAGTCCCTGGCCCCTATGCAGTAGTCATCGAGGCATGCGCCGCCCCGGCTTCGCCGCTCAGCCACACGCTGTGGCGGGGCGTCTAGTCGGGCTCGCGGCTCAGGCGCGTTTCTTGCCGGAGCGGCTGACCGCTGTGGCGCCGCTCGCACCAGGGCTGTCGTGGCGCACCGTCATCATGGATGCGCTGATCGCTTTGCCCTTTTTGACGCTGTCCGCCCGGCCCTCGCCGCCGGCATTCATGACCCGCTCGGCTAGGCCGGACTTTTTGGGCGGACGGCCGGGCGGGATGCGGGCGCGACGCTCGCGGGCGTTCTCGGCATCGAGGGTGCTGTCGTCGTCGATGTCGTGGGGCGCATCGCTGACGGTGATCTCGAGGCGCTTGCCGAGGGACGCCAACGCGCGATCGAGGGTGGCGATCTTGGTGGCGTGGCGCGGATCGAGCCAACGGCGGACTTCGCCCTCATTGACGGCGAGATGGGCCGCCAGGCCGACCTTGGTGATGCGCCCCGCCCGCATGGCCGTATAGAGCGCCGCCTTGGCGGCGATCACCGGGCCGGGGGCGACGGTGGTCAACCAGGGATCGCCGAACGTCGGCTCCAGGGCGCTGGGCTCGGGGATATCCTTGCCCGTATTTATGCAATGGGCGAGGGCCGTCTCGAGGCAGTCGCTGGCCATATGGAGGGCCTCGGTCACGTCGGCACCATCGGTCAGGGCATAGTCGAAATCGGGAAATTCGACGACAACGCGGCCGTCCTCGTCGGGGGTCAGGCGGACGGGGTAGATAAAGCGGGTCATGGTGATGGTCTCCTTTCTCGAGTCATCTCGCAAATCATCTCACAAATCCTTCGGCCTTATGCCGAGCTGGCGGCACATGGCGGCCAGCTCGGCATAAGGCCGATGTCGCCACGCCGCTCAACCAGGGTTGTCTGGCGGTCGCCGAGGGTGATCATAACGTGGCTTCCCTTGCCTTTCTCGGTGTCGAGATTGAAGGCGAGGCTGTTCTTGCGGGCCAGGCGGCGGATCGAGCGGATGAATTGCTTGCTGTCCATGACAAGCAGTGTCGGACAAATTTGTACGAACGTCAAAGAAAAACGTACATTTTTGTGCGATTAATCTCGGGCGAAATAAGTGCAGGATGAGCGGGCAGAACGCCCCTTCGGGTGCTTTAAAGCGTGTCGCGCTCGGCCTTCAGCTATCAGCGATCAGCTTTCAGCCAAGCGGTGATTACTTCGCTAACGGCTGATAGCTGAAAGCTGATCGCTGACAGCCCGCCCTAACCGTCCCGCTTAAGAAACCCATCCGCGAAGGTGAGGTTGGCCAGGCCGGTGAAGCGGCGGTGGCGGTTTAGCTCTGTCTCCAGGCGTTTGCGGCGCGCGGGCGTGAGGCGCAGGCCGGGTTCCATCCAGAGGGCGGCGACGGCGAGCTGGTCCTTGGCCTGATCGGCCTTCATGTCGATGCGCCCGACCAGGCGGTCGCCTTCGAGCAGGGCGAAGACGTAATAGCCGTATTGGCGCTCAGGCGCGGGCACGAAAATCTCGATGCGGAAATCGAAGCCGAACAGGCGGGCCAGGCGCTTGCGGTCGCGTAAGATAGGGTCGAACGGGTTGATCACGCGGAGGCGGCCGGGGGGCGGAGGCGCGGCGGCGATGGCCTCGGCGATATCGGCGCGGGCGAACAGGCGCCGGGGCTTTGCCTTCTTGGCGGCGCCGACTTCCACGGGGATAACTTTACCGCCTTTGCCCAATTGACCATCGCACCAGGCTTTGGCCTCGGCGGTGGTGATCAGCCCCCAGAATCCGGCGATTTCACCCGGCGTGACGAAGCCGAGACGCTGGAGCGCGCCCTGGCAGGCCCAATCGATGAAGGCCTCGGGCGAGACCTCGGCGTTGCGCGGGCCCTCCGGGATGACCCGCTCGGCGAGATCATAAATCTTCTGGAAGCCCTGACGCTTGGCGATGGCCAGACGGCCCGTGCGCCAGAGAAATTCAAGGGCGGTCTTGCCGTCGTTCCATTCCCACCAACCCGCAGCCGCCCCGGGCTCCCGCTCGCTGGCAAAATCCCGCGACATGACCGCGCCGTTGGTCTGCAAATGGCCGAGCACCCGCTCGATGGCGTCCTCGAAGCCCGGCCCGTGCCATTTCCGAAATCGCTTGGCGAGAGCACCCTGCTGGCGCCGGAATGCGTGCCGCCAATAGGGATAGAGGGCGGTCGGGATGATCGCCGCGTCGTGGGTCCAATGTTCGAACAGATCGCATTTTTTCTCGATCAGACGGCGCAGCATGGCCGGCCGATAGCTTGGCGCGCGGGCAAACAGGATCATGTGATGAGCGCGCGCCACCACCTGCACTGAATCCAGCTGGACGAAGCCGAGGTGCTCGATCAGCGCCAGCAAGGCCGAGCTGTTCATACGACCCTTGGGCGCGCCGGACAGGCCATTGAGATGGAGAATCAAACGCCGCCCTTCGGCGGCGGAGATGGCGAGCGGTGTGTGCGGCATGACCCTTTCATACGCGAGATCACCGCGCCGCCACAAGCCGTGTCGCCGGTTGTGCCTAGAGCATGTTCCGATCTTATAGGACCATTTGACCGGGATTATTTTGTCTCCTGGCAAGGCGCGCTTCGAAGAGCGATGCAGAGCATCGGTCGAGAGGCGGAACGCGGCCAGGAGGCAAAAGAACCCGGCCTTCGGTGGTCCATAGGCGCTCATCGGGGGCGTTCCGCTGCTTGCCCGATGCTCTGGCATCGCGCGGCGCAGCGCGCCTACCCGAATGAACGCCTATGGACCATCAAATGGTCCTATAAGATCGGAATATGCTCTAGAACTTGTAGTCGAGACCCAGGGTCACGCTGTGAGTCGGGCTGACACTGCCCTGGTCTTCGGCGTTTGAAGCCGCCATGAGGAAAGCATAACCCAGCGTCATGGCGGCCGAGTCGGAGAGGGCGAAGCGGCCGCCGATGCCCACATGGCCGGTCGGCATGATATCGCCGGCGTTCGCTTTATCCGCGTCGCCGTTGCTGTCCGTGTAGGAGATTTTTCCGGCGCCCATGATGCCGCCAAAGCCGAAAGCTAGGTAAGGCGTCATGTCGCCCATGGGGAGGAAGTCCCAGGCGCCGTTGATCATCGCCGTGTAGACATTCATGTCGCCGCTGCCGTTGATCGCACCGGTGATGTTTTCCACGTCCAGAGTGCGCACGCCAAATTCCACGTCCGCGCGAAGATTGCCCAGGCTATAGCCGAATTGAACCATGCCCGCGGAGTCCGCGGCGTAATCGGCGGTGCGCATTATGCCGACACGCTCATCGTTGTATTCGAAGTCGTCGACCTGCTCGCCGACGGTGGAGAAATGCATGAAGAAGCCGTACTTACCGACCTCGGCCGCCGCGGGCGGGGCCGCTAGAATGAGTGTTGAGATGATCGAAAAAACGAGTGTTTTCAATCCATTCATTATATCTCAGTGAGTAGTTTGCTTCCCTCTTAAAACAGCCTATTAACGACTTATTAATTATTTCTTAACCGACTTTATAACGCGACCGCACAACATCCGCAACTTCCGCACAAGGCTTGTGGCCAAGCTGCCCGCTTGTGCCATAATGCCGGCGAAATTTCACACCAACGGGGTTAACCATAAAACGAATGGCGGGGTTCTGGCAAAAAGTCAACGACGTCTGGTCAAGCGGCATGTTCGGCGTCAGTCTCGGCGACGTTCTAGCCGCTGTCGCCATCTTCTTCCTGTTCCTGGTTCCTCAGGCGGCTATTTTCGCGCTTCATCATCCATTTCATCAAGACCGTAACCAAGCGCACCGAGACGGATATCGACGACGCCATCCTCGCCGCTATTGAAGAGCCCCTGCGCTTCGTCTTCGTGGTGGCGGGGATTTATGCCGCCGGTGAGGTGGCGCCGTTCCCCGAAACGGTCAACAGTTTCATCGACACGCTGGTGCGATCCCTGATTATCTTCACCATCTTCTGGACCGTCTATCGCTGCGTTGAGCCGTTGTCCCGCATGCTCGACAAGCTGACCGGGGTGTTCGGCGCAAGCGGCCTGCGCGACAGCTTGCGCGGCTTCTTTACCAAGCTCGGCAAATTCGTCGTCGCTTGCCTGGGCGTGGTCGCGGTTCTGGAAGAATGGGATTTCAACGTCGCGGCGCTGCTCGGCGGCCTCGGCCTGGTCGGCATGGCGGTCGCCTTCGGCGCCCAGAACCTGATCTCCAATCTGTTCGCCGGCTTTTTCATCTTCCTCGATCATATGTTCGAGAAGGGCGACTGGATCCGCACCCCCGACGTGGAAGGCACGGTCGAGGAGATCGGCTTTCACACCACCAAGATCAGGCGCTTCGATATGTCGCTCGCCACCATCCCCAACGCCCGGCTGACTGACGATGCGGTGATCAATTTCTCGCGCATGACCCATCGCCGCATTTATTGGATGATCGGTATCGAATACACCGCCAGCGAGGCCCAGTTAAAAGAGATCGTCACCGGCATCTCCGATTATGTGCGCGGCAACGACGATTTCCAGACCGACCCGGCCAAGGCGACCACCCTGATCAATGTGGACAGCTTCAACAGCTCGTCCATCGACATCATGTTCTATTGCTTCACCATGACCACGAAGTGGGGCGACTGGATGGTGATCAAGGAAGCCCTGGCCTACAAGGTCAAGGAGATCGTCGAGGGCGCGGGCACCGGATTCGCCTTCCCGTCGACCTCGCTCTATGTGGAAAAGATGCCCTTCGGCCGCCCCGAAGTCTACCCCGGGCCGGAGATAGAGATAGCGCAGGCGGCGAATACGGCGGCCATTACGTAAATAAGGCGAAGACTCATGGACAAACCGGCAGGCGAGCGTATCCAGACCTATACCCATTGGGGGGCCTATGACATTGAGGTCGAGGACGACCGCATTGTCGCGGTCCATGCGGATGCGGACGATTCCGATCCGTCTCTGATCGGTCAGTCTTATACAGACGCGATCGATCATCGCGTGCGCATCGACCGGCCCATGGTGCGCAAAGGCTGGCTTGAGAACGGCCCGGACAGCCGTGAGGGGCGCGGCGCCGAGCCTTTCGTCGCGGTTCCCTGGGATCAGGCGCTCGACCTGGTCGCCGGCGAGCTCGATCGGGTGGCGGCGGCGCACGGCAATGCGGCGATCTTCGGCGGCTCCTACGGTTGGGCCAGCGCCGGGCGCTTCCACCATTCCCAGAGCCAGCTCCACCGCTTCCTCAATCAGCATGGCGGCTACAGCTATTCGAAGAACAGCTACTCGACCGCCGCCGCCCAGGTCATCATCCCGCATGTCTTTGGCACAAAGTTCCTCGACATGCTCGATTCCCTGACCGTATGGCCAGTGATCGCCGAGCATAGCGAGTTGGTCGTCATGTTCGGCGGCATGCCGCTCAAGAACGCCCAGGTCGGCGGCGGCGGCGTCGGCCGCCATGTGACCCGCGGCTGGCTCAAGAAGGCGCGCGAAAACGGCGTCGAGTTCGTCAATATCAGCCCGCTGGCCACCGACGCCGCCGATTTTCTCGATGCGCACTGGCTGGCGGCGCGGCCCGGCACGGATACGGCGCTGATGCTCGGCCTCGCGCATACCCTGTTCACCGAGGGGCTCCATGACGAGGCGTTCCTGGCCAGCCACTGCGAGGGGTTTGAGCGTTTTGAGCCCTATCTCATGGGCGAGACGGACGGCGCCCCCAAAAATGCTGACTGGGCCTCGGCAATTACCGGCATCGCGGCAGATGATATTCGTGAGCTGGCGCGCCGCATGGCGGGCCGCCGTACCCTGATCACCCTGGCCTGGTCACTCCAGCGCGGCGATCACGGCGAACAGCCCTATTGGATGTCGGCGACCCTGGCCGCCATGCTCGGCCAGATCGGCCTGCCTGGCGGTGGTATCGGGTACGGCTATGCCGCCGAGGGTTCCATGGGCAATCCGGTCAAGCGGCTGTCCGGCCTGACCCTGCCGCAAGGCGACAATCCGGTGGCCGACTTCATTCCGGTGGCGCGCATCGCCGATATGCTGCTCAATCCCGGTGGTGCGTTCGATTACAACGGCCAGGCTCTGCATTATCCCGACATCCGCCTGGTCTATTGGTGCGGCGGCAATCCCTTCCATCATCACCAGAACCTTAACCGGCTGGTCGAAGCCTGGAAGAAGCCGGAGACAATGATCGTCCATGAGCCCTGGTGGACCGCTACCGCCCGCCATGCCGACATCGTGCTACCGGCAACCACGGCGCTGGAGCGCAACGATGTCGGCCGCGCCAGTAACGATGCGCATATCTTCGCCATGCATCGGGCGGTGACGCCGCGGGGCGAAGCGCGCGCCGATTACGACATCTTCAGCGGCCTGGCGGCGCGCCTGGGCTTTCACGACCGTTTTACCGAGGGCCGCGACGAGGCCGCCTGGCTACGCCATCTCTATGATGTTTTCCGGCAATCCGTCTCGGAGCAGCGCATAGAGCTTCCCGAGTTCGACGACTTCTGGGCGGACGGCCATATCGAGCTGCCGACGGCCGAGCCCAATCGGGTGATCTTCGAGGATTTTCGACGCGATCCTACGTCCCATCCCTTAGGCACGCCGTCCGGGCGCATCGAGATTTACTCAAGCACAATTGAGGGCTTCGCCTATGACGACTGTCCGGGCCATGCCACCTGGATGGAACCCGCCGAATGGCTGGGCGCGTCGCGGGCCGACGACTATCCGCTGCATCTCGTGTCGAACCAGCCCACCACGCGGCTCCATAGCCAGCTCGACTGCGGCGCCACCAGCACGGCGGATAAGGTGGCGGGGCGCGAGGCGGCGATGATCCACCCCGACGACGCAGACTTACGCGGCATCAGCGACGGCGATGTGATCCGTCTGTTCAACGATCGCGGCGCCTGCCTCGCCGGAGCCAGGGTCAGCCCCGCGGTGATGCGTGGCGCCGTGGTGCTGCCGACCGGCGCCTGGTATGACCCGGAGGTCCCGGCCGGCCTCGACCGTCACGGCAATCCCAATGTGTTGACTCTGGATAAGGGCACGTCGCGCCTCGCTCAAGGCTCCAGTGCCCACACAACCCTGGTGGAAATAGAGAAATTTGCCGGCCCCGCCCCTAGAGTCGAAGCCTTCGATCCGCCCGATATCGCCCAGCGCGACTAACTCCAGCGGTTAGACCGCGGAGACCAGCTTGATGCGATGGGCGTCGATCTCGTCTTTGATACGGTTCAGCTTGCGTTTAAAACCGGCCAGCTTGTCCGTATCGGGCGTGGGAAGATTCACTTCAAACTCGATCTTGTCTTGCAGCGCTTTAAAGCTGCTGGAAAGCGCTGCAACACGCGCTTCGCCATACGCCATAACCAAATCCCCCGAAAAATATCCACTTACTCACTATGTCACTGAATCATATTACATAGCTCGAATCCGCTTTCAATAATTTAAATCAAATATTTTCTTGCTCTGGGATTGGTTTCCGCCAACCCTGTTGGTCATGAAGTCGGTCGGACAATTCCCCAGGCGGGTCGAAGAGATTGAAAACTATTGGATCGCCCTGTCCGACGGGTGCCGTCTGGCGGCGCGTCTGTGGCGCCCCGCCGATGCCGAGGACGCCCCGGTCCCTGTGATTCTCGAATATCTGCCCTACCGCAAGCGTGACGGCACCGCCGTGCGCGATGCCCTGACCCACCCCTATTTCGCCGGTCACGGCTATGCCTGTCTGCGCGTCGATCTGCGCGGTAGTGGAGAATCCGACGGGCTCATGCATGACGAGTATCTGCTCCAGGAACAGGACGATGCGCTCGAAGTAATCGCCTGGGCCGCCGCCCAATCCTGGTGTAGCGGCATGGTCGGCATGATGGGCATATCCTGGGGCGGCTTCAACGCGCTTCAGGTCGCCGCCCGCCGGCCGCCGGCCCTGAAGGCGATCATCACCGTCTGCTCGACCGACGACCGCTACGCCGACGACATTCATTACAAGGGCGGCGCCCTGCTCTGCGAAAACCTGGGCTGGGCCTCGACCATGCTGTCCTATTCGTCACGCCCGCCGGACCCGGAGCTGGTTGGCGAAGAGTGGCGTGAGAGCTGGCTCAATCGGCTCGAAAATATGCCGTTGCTGATCGAGACCTGGCTCAGCCATCCCCATCGCGACGCCTATTGGAAGCATGGTTCGATCTGCGAAGATTTCAGCGCCATCGAGGCGGCGGTGTTCGCCGTCGGCGGCTGGGCCGACGCCTATTCCAATGCGGTGCCCCGGCTGCTGGCGGGGATAACGGCGCCGGTCAAAGGCCTGACCGGCCCTTGGGCTCATAAATATCCCCATATTGCCCTGCCCGCCCCGGCCATCGGATTTCTGCAGGAGTCCTTGCGCTGGTGGGATTGCTGGCTCAAGGGCATCGATACCGGGGTCACGGACGATCCGGCCTATATCGCCTATATGCAAGACAGCACGGAGCCTCGGCCCTGGTATGACGAGCGACCCGGACGCTGGATTTCCGAGCCCGCCTGGCCATCGCCGAACATCGAGCGCGGCATCTATTTCCTCAACCGAGACGGCCTGGGAGACCAGGCGGCGTCCGAGACGGCGCTGACTGTCTGCTCGCCGCAGACCACAGGGGTCGCTAGCGGCGCCTTTTGCGCTATGTGGATGGGCCCCGAAATGCCGACCGATCAACGCGAGGACGACGCCGGCTCCCTGGTTTTCGATAGCCTACCCCTCGATGAAATAACGGAGATCTTCGGCGCCCCGGTGATCGAGGTCGAGCTGTCGGTCGATCGGCCCCAGGCTTTCCTGGCAGCCCGGTTGTGCGATGTGGCGCCGGGCGGCGCTTCGAGCCGCGTCACCTACGGCGTCCTCAATCTGTGCCACCGCGACGGCCATGAGAACCCGCAAATCCTGGAGCCCGGCAAGCGCTACCGGCTGCGGCTTCAACTGGATGACGCGGCCCATTCCTTCGCAGCAGGCCATCGCATTCGCCTCGCCCTATCGACCGCCTATTGGCCGCTGATCTGGCCGTCGCCCGAGCCGGTCACCCTGACGCTCTATGGCGGCGTGAGTATGCTTGAGCTTCCCCTGCGCCCGCTTCGAGACGAGACGGCGCCGGTCTTCCCGGACCCGGAAGGGGCGCCGCCACAGGCTGTCACGGAGCTTCGCGCGCCACGCAAAAGCCGCACCGTCGAGCGCGATGTGGCCAGCGGCGAACTAATTGTGCGGGTGCTCAATGATTTCGGCGAGCGCCGTGCCGACGAATTCGGCCTGGCGACCGGCGAAATCGCCCGCGAAACCTACACTATCAAGCCCCATGATCCGCTGAGCGCGCGCATGGAGACCCATTGGACCGAAACACTGGAGCGCGGCGATTGGCAGGTGCGCACGGAAACCTGGACGGTGATGTGGGCCGATGCGGAAAACTTCCACATCCGCGCCGAACTCGAAGCTTACGAAAACGGCGACCGCGTCCACCACAAGACCTGGGAAACCAGCGTGCCCCGGGATTGTGTCTAGAGCATCATCCGATCAGCTTGGGTCGCTTTCAGCGACCCAACACACGGATAAAGATGCTCTAGCTTCTTAAAAATTAGAGCAATATCCGATCAGGCAGAGCATCTCGAACATCAGGACCGAGCCGGTCAAGGCGGTGATCTGGTTCGGGTTATCCACCGTCGGCATGGGGCAGACGATATCGGCGCCGATGATATTAAACCCCCGCAGGCCATGCAGTATCCTGATCGCCTCCCAGGTGCGCAACCCACGATAGCCGGCCTCCAGGTTTGCCACCCCCGGCGCGTCTGCCGGATCGAGGACGTCGAGATCGAAGGAGATATAGACCGGCGCATCGCCGGCCCTCTCGCGCATGATCTCGATGGTCTTCTCAAGACCGATGTCGAAGATTTCATCGGCCGGCAACACGCGGTATCCGGTCGAGCTTTCCGCCGGATCATCGCGCGGTTTCATAGGGTTTCCGCGAATGCCGATCTGGATACTGCGGTCGGCATCCACATGGCCCTCATGGACTGTATAGGCGGCCCAATGGGCGGCCGAGCGCACGGCGCAGAGCCAATGGGCCATATGGTCATAATCATCGCGATGGGCGTCAAAATGGACCAGGGCGCACTTGCGCCCGCCGCTCGCCTTGGCCCCCTCGCCGGCCAGAGCCTTGAGGATCGGCCCGGTTACCGCATGATCGCCGCCGAACGACACCGGGCGGGCGCCGGACTCATCCACCAGCCGGTAATAATCCTCGATATGGCCGACGCTGGCCTCATTGTCCATGGCCTGGGGCAAGGGCACATCGCCGAGGTCGTGGATCTTGAATTCGTCCCAGGGGATCAGCCGAAACGCCTGATGGGCTCGCCGCAAACGCCCCGACACATGACGGATCGCCCGCGGCCCGAGATGCTGGTCGCGCTCGGTCGATCCATTGCCGGCGCTGTGCGGCACCCCGATCAGGGCGATGTCACAAGCCGCCGGATCCTCGTTCCAGGGGCATTTGAAAAATGTCGGAATGCCTCACCAATACCAGGGCTGCATCTCTCGTTTGCGGGCCTCTATGTCGTCTCGGGTCGCCATGACTGAACTCCCTCGGCAATGATTTCGGGGCCGTGTGATTAAATAACCACCTCTTGACAGACCAATGCAACTACCCCCACTGTAAATAAAGTAAAAATTCTAATTAAATCCTGTGACTGGGAGGTCTCCAATGGAACAAGTAATGCATTACGCCAAGCTTCTTGAACTTGGCAAGATTTCACGCCGTGAATTCATTGGCCGCGCTGCGGCCTTTGGTATCACCGCCGGCTTGGCGTCGACCATGGCGAGCAAAGCGCTCAAGGCCGCAACGCCGAAAAAGGGCGGTCATATGCGCATTGGCATCGGCGCCGGTTCGACGTCGGATTCGCTCGATCCAGGCACTTTCACCGACAGTTACATGCAATGGGTCGGCTATGCCCTGCGCAACCATCTGACCGAAGTCAACAACGACGGCGATCTTGCGCCCGAGCTCTGCACGGGCTGGTCCGCATCGGACGATGCCAGCCAATGGACCTTTGAGCTGCGCCGGGATGTCGAGTTTCACAACGGCAAGACCATGGACGCCGACGACGTGGTGGCCTCGTACAATCATCACCGGGGCGAAGATTCCACGTCCGCCGCCAAGGGCGTGGTCGATCCGATCAAAGATATCAAGGCCGACGGCAAGAACACCGTGGTCTTCACCCTGAGAGAAGGCAACGCCGACTTCCCCTATATCGCCAGCGATTACCACATTCCCATGTTGCCGTCGAAGGACGGCGTGGTCGACTGGAAATCGGGCGTCGGCACCGGCGCCTATATCTTGGATGACTATGATCCCGGCGTGCGCAGCTCGTACAAGCGCAATCCCAACTTTTGGAAAGAGGGTGCGGGCCATGTGGATAGCGGCGAAGCCCTGGTCATCGCCGATGTGGTGGCGCGCACCAACGGTCTGACCACTGGTGAGCTCGACGCCATGGACCGTTGCGACATCAAGACGTTGAACCTGCTCGAGCGCAACAAGGAAATCCGCATCGAGGAGACCACCGGCAATCAGCATTTCACCTCACCGATGCTGACCGACATCGCACCCTTCGACGATAACAATGTGCGCATGGCGTTGAAGCTGGGCCTCGACCGCGAAGCCATGCTGCGCACGGTTCTGCGCGGTCATGGGGCACTCGGCAACGATCATCCGATCGGCACCTCGAACCCCTACCACGCGTCCGACCTGCCACAACGGGCCTATGATCCCGACAAGGCCAGGTGGTATCTCAAGCAGTCCGGGCTGACCAGCGTCTCGGTCGATTTGAGCGCCTCCAGCGCCGCCTACGCCGGCGCCGTCGACGCCGCCGTGCTCTATAAGGAGCATGCTTCCAAGGCCGGCATCGAAATCAACGTCATCCGCGAGCCGGCCGACGGTTACTGGTCGAACGTCTGGATGGTGAAGCCCTGGTGCATGTCCTATTGGGGCGGCCGGCCGACGGCGGACTGGATGTTCTCCATCGCCTACGCCGAAGGCGCCAACTGGAACGAAACCCACTTCAAGCATGACCGTTTCAACATGCTACTCAAGTCGGGCCGGGCCGAGCTGGATGAAGCCAAGCGCAAAGAGATCTATGTCGAGATGCAGACCATCGTCAGCAACGAAGGCGGTGAAGTCATCCCGATCTTCTCCAACTATGTGTTCGCCATGACGGCCAAACTAAGCCATGGCAACCTGGCGGCGAACTGGGACCTGGACGGCGTTAAAGGGATGGAACGCTGGTGGTTCTCATAAGAGGCAACAGCAGTCACTGTAGGGCATAACGCCCTTGGGTAAGTTAGCTGCTATGATCGCCCGGCGCTTGGCGCTGGGCGTTCTTACCCTTATTGTCGTCTCACTGATTATTTCGCTGGGCGTCGAGTTATTGCCCGGCGATCTCGCCCAAGCAATCCTTGGACAGGCGGCGACGCCGGAGACCGTCGCCGCCTTCCGTAAGGAGCTCGGCCTGGATTTGCCGCTCTACCAGCGCTATTTCGACTGGTTGTTCGGTATGATGCAGGGCGATATGGGGGTCTCCCTCGCCAACCAGCGCGAGATTTCCGAACTGATCAGCGGGCGGCTTAAGAACACCATATTCCTGGCGACGCTGGCCGCTGTCATATCGGTGCCCCTTGCGGTCACCCTCGGCATCCTGGCGGCACTCTATCGCAACAGCTTCTATGACCGCGCCGTGAATGTGTTGACCCTGAGCTCGATTTCCTTCCCGGAATTCTTCGTCGCCTATATCCTGATCCTGTTCCTCGCGGTGAAAGCCGGCTGGTTCCCCAGCATCTCGAACGTCAGCCCCGATCTGAGCATCTTGGAACAGGCTTATCGCTGCGCTCTGCCGGCCCTGGTCCTGACCCTGGTGGTTATCGCCCATATGATGCGCATGACCCGGGCGGCAATCATCAATCTTCTGGCCAGCCCCTATATCGAAATGGCGAGCCTCAAGGGCATGTCGCGGGGGCGCATCATCGTCAAGCACGCCCTGCCCAACGCCCTGGCGCCGATCATCAATGTGATCGTCATCAACCTTGCCTATCTGGTTGTCGGCGTGGTCGTCGTCGAAGTGGTGTTCGTCTATCCCGGCCTCGGCCAGCTTCTGGTCGATTCGGTGTCCAAGCGCGACATCCCCGTGGTCCAGGCGAGCGCCCTGCTGTTTGCGGGAACCTATATCCTGCTCAATCTCACCGCGGACGTGTTATCGATCGCGACAAACCCGCGCTTGATGCATCCCCGGTGATGACATGACCGTGGCCGCCGAAGGCAATCCCCCCAGCCAGCCATCGCCCTGGGCCAGCCACGTCGCCGTGACGGCGGTTCATTTCTTCGTGCTGGTGCTGTTTCTGAAGAATTTCAACACCGATACCTGGTCGGCCTTGCTGGGCTTCATCGCCATTCATGTCTACAGCGTGGTTGTATTGCGCTTCTGGAACAGTTTGGAGCGCACCACGGCGGGGGATACGGTGATTATCACCTTGACCCTGGAGTATCTGCTCATCGCCGGGCTGTTCTGGGACGGCTTCAGCGTTTGGCCCTGGTCGACTTTCCTGGGCCTCGCTGTGATGCAGGGCAGCGCTTTCGCGGCGGTCTTATACTGGCGGGGATTGAGCAAGGCGCCGCCGACCGCCTGGTTCGGGCTGGTGGTTATTCTGATCTATGTGATGCTTGCGGTTGCCGCGCCGGTCATCGCCCCGTTCGGCGAATCCGAGGTGGTCGGTTATGAATACGAGCCCTGGGGCAAAGAGGGGTTTCTGCTGGGCACCGACAATCTTGGCCGCGACATGCTCACCCGCCTGGTCTACGGCGCCCGCAATACCATCGGCATTGCCTTCGTCACTACCTGTCTTGCCTTCTTCATCGGCGCCATAGGCGGATTCCTGGCAGCCGCCCGGGGCGGCTGGGTCGATCAGGCCCTCGGCCGCCTGGTCGATGTGATGATGGCGATCCCGTCTTTGATCTTCATTCTCATGATCCTGACCATAACCGGCACTTCGATCCCGGCGTTGATCGTGGTCATCGGCGTGCTCGATTCAACCCGGGTGTTCCGCCTCGCTCGCGCGGTGGCCATGAACATCGTGGTGATGGATTACGTCGAGGTGGCGCGCCTGCGCGGCGAGGGCATGTGGTGGGTGATGCGTCGCGAGGTGCTGCCCAATGCCATGGCCCCGCTGGTCGCGGAGTTCGGCCTGCGCTTCTGCTTCGTCTTCCTGACCTTAAGCGCGCTGAGCTTCCTCGGCCTGGGCATCCAGCCGCCGCTCGCCGACTGGGGCAGCATGGTGCGCGACAATGCCACCCTGATCACCTTCGGCGACATCACCCCGCTTCTGCCGGCGGCGGCTATCGCCCTGCTGACCGTGGGCGTCAATTTCGTCGTCGACTGGTTCCTGCAAATCACCAGCGGGCTGCGCGATGACACTTGATGATAAAATGGGAACCAAGGGCGATATCCTGCTGGAAATGCGGGATCTCAGGATCGAAGGCCAGGCCGACGATGTATGGCACGGCATCGTCCATGGCGTGAATGTCAAGCTGCGCCGCGGCGAAGTTCTCGGCCTGATCGGCGAATCCGGCGCTGGCAAATCAACCATCGGCATCGCCAGCATGGGGTTCGCCCGGCCCGGCTGCCGCATCGTCGGCGGCACCATAATGTTCGACGGCATCGACCTCTTAGCGATATCAGAAGATGAGCGCCGCAAGCTGCGCGGCTCGCGCATCGCCTATGTTGCGCAGAGTGCTGCGGCGGCCTTCAACCCGGCCCATAAGCTGATCGATCAATATACTGAAATGCCGATCCAGCACGGCGTCAAGGGGCGCCGCGAGGCCGAGGCCGATGCCGTGGAAATCTACCGCAGGCTGATGCTGCCCGACCCCGAGAACATCGGTTTCCGCTATCCGCACCAGGTCTCCGGCGGCCAGTTGCAGAGGGCGATGACCGCCATGGCCATGTCGTGCCGGCCCGACCTGATCATCTTCGACGAGCCGACAACAGCGCTCGACGTGACCACTCAGATCGAGGTTCTGGCGGCGATCAAGGACATCGTCAAGCAATTCAATACCGCCGCGATTTACATTACCCATGATCTCGCGGTGGTGGCGCAGATGGCGGATCGCATCATGGTGCTGCGATATGGCCATCTGGTCGAGGAAGGCAATGCCCGCGACCTGATCGCCAACCCCAAGGAAGAATATACGGCCCGGCTGGTCGCCGTGCGCAGCTTCCAGAAACAGGCGGTCATCGAAGACAAGAGCGACGTGCCTCTGTTGAAGGTCGAAAACGTCACCGCGAGCTACGGCGGTTCCGGCGGGGTGCTAATACTCAAGAATGTCGACATGGAGATATATCGCGCCCAGACGGTTGCCGTGGTCGGCGAATCGGGCAGCGGCAAAAGCACATTGGCGCGTGTCATCACCGGGCTTCTGCCGCCCATGGAGGGCCATGTCGCCTATAACGGCGAGGTCATGCCCCTGGCGCTTGTCGGGCGCAATCGCGACCAGCTCCGCCGTATGCAGATGATCTATCAGATGCCCGATACGGCGCTCAATCCGCGCCAGCGAGTTAGTGAGATCATCAGCCGCCCCCTGGAATTATATCTCGGGCTCACGGGTAAGAAGAAAGACGAACGCCTCAACGATCTGATGACGATGATCGAGCTTGAGCCCGCTGAATTCAACCACCGCTATCCGGGCGAGCTGTCGGGCGGCCAGAAGCAGCGTGTCTGCATCGCCAGGGCGCTGGCCGCCGAGCCCGAACTGATCATCTGCGATGAAGTCACCTCGGCCCTCGACCAGCTTGTCGCCGAGGAAATCCTAAAATTGCTGCAACGGCTTCAGGATGAACTGCAGGTCTCCTACATGTTCATCACCCATGATCTCGCCACGGTGAAAGCGATCGCCGACGAGGTCGTCGTCATGCTGCAGGGAGAGGTCGTGGAACAGGGAGCGAAGGACGAAATTTTCACCCCGCCCCATCACGAATACACCGATCTTCTGCTCTCGTCTGTTCCCGAGATGGACCCCGACTGGCTCGACAAGCTGCTCGAGGAAAGAGCCCGCACCGGGAAGGTCAGCAGCTTCGTTGACGCTTAATCGACGGCCTATGCTCCGATAACTTCTAGAAATGCATGCTCGAGCGATTCCGTGTCGGCTTTTTTCTTGAGGTCCGCGGGTGTACCGTCGTAGGCAAGCTTCCCGCTATGAAGAATGCCGACGCGATCACACATCTCATCCAGGTCGGCGAGAATGTGAGAGCTGAGAAAGATCGTGTTGCCGGCTTCGCGGTATTTTGCCACCTGCTGTTTGAGTAAGATACGCGCCTTGGGATCGAGGCCACTCATGGGCTCATCAAGGATGAGCAACGGCTGGCCGGTCATGAAAGTGGCAAGAAGCCCGAGCTTTTGGCTCATACCCTTCGAATAGACCCCCATGCGCTTGTCGAGTGCGGATGCCTCAAGGCCAAGATTGTCCGCCATTTCTTTGGCCTGAACAAGATCATACTCCAAGCCGAATGAGGACAGGCTGAAGCGAATGAATTCCGCGCCGGTCAAGAGTGGCGGGGGTTGGAATTTTCGGGCAGGAAGGCGAGCTTCGCGCGGCTCGTCGGGTCCATATAGTCCGCGCCGAAAATATGCACCATGCCTTGGTCTTCCCCCCATGAGTTGGTCCATCCCTATAGTTAGTAGAGGAGGATCAAGACATGGGAATCAAACGACACAGACCGGAAGAGATCGTCACCAAGCTACGGCAGGTTGAAGTGCTTGTCGGCCAAGGGGTGGCG
>JAYGED010000268.1:0-3294 GCA_046582565.1 Alphaproteobacteria bacterium | reverse complement strand
CCTTGGAGACTTTGCCGGCCCGGATCGACACCCTTCACGCCACCATCGCTGAAAGCCAGGCCAATCTCGCCGACCCCGATCTCTTTACCAAATACCCCGACGCCTTCAAAAAAGCCGTCGACGCCATCGAAGCCGCCGAAGCCGAACTGGCGACTGCGGAAGAACGCTGGCTCGAGCTCGAACTTCAGCGCGAGGAAATCGAGGCGGGATAAGTATATCACGTGATCTACTCTTAATTCCTCGTCAGAGTACCGCCCAATCGAAAGGGCCTGAACCGTTCAAAAATAGTGTCATAAAATCAAATGATTCCGGCCATTTCATAAGGATCAAGCACCAATTATTTCTTTTTCGGTCTTTTTCCCTTGGTTTCGTCCTGACTTAAAACTGAAGCCGCGAGTGATTTGGCCTCAGATGGAGTAGGCTTCTTCCCAGCCAAAACTTTTGAGGCGAGAGTCGAAGTTTTGTTTCCAGTTTCTTTCCGTGGCATGTGTTTTCCTCTTCAATTCATGCGTTGAAAAATGGACAGAATCTCTTGATTCTGCTATTAACATGCCTACAGGGAGGAGGTTAAACAGCCTCCCCGCTGTAGGTTGTGCTCATATCAAGAGCAAGGGCATTGGACTCACCCCCGTTTCACCGGACACCCTGACGGGTTAAAGCCGGGCTCTGATGAAGTCTCTTGGTGACTTCCATCTGAGCCCGCTGTGGGGATGGTTTTCGTTATAGTCCTCAAACCATCGGTGAAGCGCCATCAGCACAGTATCGGCATCAGGCAACGGATTAATGCGAGCATAATCGCGTTTGAAGGTTTTGACAAAGCTCTCTGCCATACCATTGGATTGCGGACTGGCCACCGGTGTGAAGCAGGGGCGCAGGTTCAGCCCCATGGCGAAGCGTCTTGTTTCCAGCGCTGTGTAACAACTGCCATTGTCCGAGAGAAACTCCACGGTCTGCGGGGCTTGCAGGGCCTTAAACCGTTGCTCCACGGCAGATAACATCAGGTCGCGCACCATGGAACCACTGATACCCTGGTTGGCAACAGCATCCCAGCCGATGATTTCCCGATCAAAGGCATCGATCAGAAAAACCACACGGACAACTTCTCCGTTCCAGCAGGTCAGTTCAAAAGCATCAGAACACCATCTCAGATTGGAGCGCATGACAATGACCTTGCCATCATGCACACGCCCTGGCCTGTGTGCTGTCCAGCGCTGCAACAACCAGCTCTGCATTGCCATGATCCTGTAAACCCGCTTGTGATTAACAGGAGCAAGACCAGCCGTGGCGCGCGCCTTGTTGAGAACACTGGTTATCCGCCGATAGCCATAGGTTGGTCGTCGATCCACGATGGCTTTGACCTGTGAGATGATCAAGTTGTCATCGCTGCGGCTGTACCGGCCCCGCGACCGGGTCTTTCCGTTCAGGCGGTCAATCAGGTTGGAACGGGAGACAGCAAGCGCCGTTGCCACGGCCTTCACTGGCCACCGTCCTTCGACAGCAACGGCAGCCGCGAGATCCGTTTTTTTCGGCAGCCTTGTCCAGGGCTTCCTTCAGAATTTCATTCTCCATGGTCTTGCGACCCAGAAGACGCTCAAGTTCCTGGACCTGTCGCTTCAGATGCTTGACCTCAGAGTTGCCGACAACGCTTTCATCACGGCTCACGGCG
Source organism: Alphaproteobacteria bacterium (assembly GCA_046582565.1). Lineage (GTDB taxonomy): Bacteria > Pseudomonadota > Alphaproteobacteria > JAAXGF01 > JAAXGF01 > JAYGED01. The sequence goes on along the minus strand of JAYGED010000268.1, from coordinate 1,628 downwards.
AGGGCTCCCCCTTCACTCATCAGCTTGCGCCAGCGGTAAAGCAGGTTGGGCGCAACGCCATTGCGACGGGCAGTACTCGAAACTGTCTCCCCCGCGTCAAAGCTTTCCTCAACAATACGGAGCTTTTCAGAAGCAGACCAGCGACGACGGAGGCCACCATCCATGATGATTTCAATATGATCATTCAGATAAGACATAGGCATATGCTCAAGGATATCCTTGAGCCTCCAGGCTATGTCAGGCTGTCCGGTTCAATTGGGGGCCAGTCCACAATTCCGGGCACGCAATCACCGAGAGATGAGGCTTTGTCACAAACTCGATTGCGTCACGCACTACGCCCAAGGGAGCAAACCGTCAGGCAGCAGCGCAGGAAGCTGTGCGCCATGATGTGAAAGCTTGATCATGATGGTATCGATGTTCGGCGGCTGATCGGCTCAATGTAAACGCGAGCGCAACCTGGCGAGGTACGCCGCGGCGCTGTCCCGTGCCCGTGGATCGGCCGTCTCCACGACGAAGTCTTCGAGCAAGCGTATCGCCCCCTTTACCTCGCCTCGCTGGGCGTGAAGTGTGGCAAGCTCGCATCGGGGCGCCGCCTGGTCGGGTGCAATCAGGACCATCGTGTGAAGGATCTCCGCGGCGCGCGCTAAATCGCCGCCCTGTATGGCGCGGAGCTTGATGTTGTTTTGCAGACGGATGAGCACCGCGCGGTTGCCGACCGCCACGCAATGCTTGGGCTTAAGTTCAGCGCTCTCGCCCATCATTGATTCGAGCCGCCGCTCGAGTACGTCGCGGTCGAGTTCCTGGCCGCCATGGAACGGATCAATCATGGTAACGCCTTCGTCGCTCTCGACGCGGACGACGAAATGCGCCGGGAAGTTCGTCCCGTGGCAGCGCCAGCCCTGCGCCCGAGCGACGTGGATGTAAAGGATGCCGAGCGCGACGGGGAGACCCTTTCGCCTGTCGATGACACGCATCAGGTTGGCATTTTGCATGTCGTCATACGTTTCGCTGTCGCCCTGGTACCCGTGGCGTTCGAACAGAACGGCGTTCACGGCATCGAACTTTTCTTCGCGCGATTTGGCGCCGAGCGTCGCCTCGGTCGACTCCACGGCGAGCTGCCCGAGGTGGTCGCGATAGGTGTCAACCGGGGCGCCAGGACGATCGAACGCGGCAAGCATGAGCGCCGCATCGGCGAGATCAATCGCGTCGTCGTTCATGTGGCCGACGCAGCGCAGCGCCTCCTCGACCTCGACAGTGGTTGTCATGCTATGCATCATAGGACGTCGGTCAGCGGCACGATATGTCGATCACAACCTGAATCCGGGCCCGCAACTGCCATAATTTGCTTGTCAACACATCGAGCCTCTGTATCTGATGAAAGTTGCCACTAGCATCCGAAATTGGGCGCAAAATATGCATCAATTCTTACATGCTCTGGCTTCTTCTTTGCCCCCGATCACTTCTGCTTTAACCCCGAAAGCGGATATTCTGAGAGTTCCACTGGAGATCGGCACAGTCGAAGAGCGTCTTGGAGCGCTGGTTGAGCACGCACCGCAAGCGTGCTTTAACCCCAGGCCGAGGAACGGTTCGGGCGGCAGAGACTTCGGGCCGGAAAGCGCCTGGACATC
>JAYGED010000259.1:0-29043 GCA_046582565.1 Alphaproteobacteria bacterium | reverse complement strand
TAGCCGCCCGCCACACATGTTTCTGGGCGGCGCAACGGTCCCCGGCAATCCCTTCAAGACGAAGACGATCCGAGGTGCCGACTTTGATCGTGATTCCAGTGCGCATGCGCCAGACTCGCAAATGCGCGACGCTTTGGGAATTCCTAAACGGACTCTTCCGTTAGGTGGTAACCACTAGAAAGTTTTTCGGCGCAAAGCGCCAAGAATTCTTTTTCTCCTCTGTGTCTCTGTGGTTAAACCCTAGCCTTCTTCAATCTCACGCTGGCTGATTTTAGCTGGCCGCAGGCGGCCATGATGTCTTCGCCGCGGGGCGTGCGCACCGGCGAGGAATAGCCGGCCTTGTTGACGATCTCGGCGAAGGCGCGGATCGCTGCGTCGGACGAGCGGCCATAGGGCGCGCCCGGCCAGGGGTTGAAGGGGATCAGGTTGACCTTGGCGGGGATGCCGGCGATGAGCTTCACCAGGGCGCGGGCCTCGGCGGGGGAATCGTTGATGCCGTCGAGCATGATATATTCGAAGGTGATGCGCCGGGTATTGCCGCCGCTCGGATAATTGCGGCAGGCGGTCATGAGCTCACTGATCGGGTATTTGCGGTTGAGCGGCACCAACTGGTTGCGAAGCTCGTCGTTGGTGGCGTGCAGGGAGATCGCGAGATTAACCCCAAGCTCGGCGCCGCAGTGCTCGATCATGGGGACCACGCCGGCGGTCGAGAGGGTTATGCGCCGCTTCGAGATGGCGATGCCCTCGGCGTCCATGACGATCTTCATGGCGGCGGCGACGTTCTGGTAATTATAGAGCGGCTCGCCCATGCCCATGAGGACGATGTTGGAGATCATCCGCTCGCCCCGAGGCGAGGGCCATTCGCCGAGCATATCGCGGGCCAGCATGACCTGGCCGACGATCTCGGCGACGTCCAGATTGCGCGCCAGCTTCTGGGTGCCGGTGTGGCAGAAGCGGCATGTCAGGGTGCAGCCGACCTGAGACGAGAGGCAAAGCGCGCCCCGGTCGGCCTCGGGAATATGGACCGCCTCGACCTCCTGGCCGTCAATCATGCGGAGCAGCCATTTGCGGGTGCCGTCGGCGGATTTCTGGTCCTGGCTGATGGCCGGGCGGGCAATGACAAACTGCGCTTCTAGTTCTGCCCTGAAATGCTTCGACAGGTTGGTGATGGCGGCGAAGTCGGTCACCCCGCGATAATAGATCCAATGCCAGAGCTGTTTGGCGCGGAACGGCTTCTCGCCCATGACTTCCATTTCAAGGGCGAGCTCATCGCGGGCGAGACCGATCAGATTGCGCCGCCCGTCGGGGCTCAGTTGCGGCGGGGCCGCGAAGGCCGCGGGCGCGACGATCACGGGGGGGCGGATTACGGGGGCAAGGTTCACGGGGCCTTGCAAGCCTTGTTTATGGCGCGCAGGGCGGCGGTGAAGCCGAGCAGGGAATAGGTGTCCTTGGTGTTGGTGCCGCGCCAGGACTTGCCGCGCACGATCATGTTCGCGCCCGCGCGCATGTTTCTCACCAAGGCCTTGTCGTCGGCCGTATCGTTCGCCCAGGCGGTTTCGGCGTTGGTGAACAGGATAAATTTGGCGCCGCCGATGGTGACCTCGGCGGTCGAGCCTTTCTTGTACTTATAACCGGCGTGGATGCTAATCACGTTGAACGACTTGGACGACGGGCGATGGGTGACCATAGTCAGGATATCGCCGCGCTTGGAATAGTTGCCTTCGTCCTTTTTGGGCGCCGCCGCCATGTAGCAGATGTGCTTGCCGCCCTGAGATGTCTTATAGGCGGTCCAGTCCTGGAATGTTCCCAGGGTTTCGACAGCCGCGGCGGCTGGAGCCATGGCAAACAGGGCGAAAAGAATAGGTAAAAAAGCAAATCTGGCGATCATTATAGGCTCCGGGAGAATCGTCGTATGGGTACCATATATTAGATTCTATCCACTGGGGATGCCGCGTCAACCGCGTCCGCGATAGGGGGCGACGCCCTGATCGGGCAGCCACAATCCCTCGGGCGGCGCCCCGGTCTGGTAGAACACATCGATCGGCATGCCGCCGCGCGGATACCAGTAGCCGCCGATGCGCAGCCAGGTGGGCGCCAGCTCATCGACCAGGCGCTTGGCGATGGCGATGGTGGTGGCTTCGTGGAAGCCGCCGTGGTTGCGATAGGAGCCGAGATACAGCTTCAACGACTTGCTCTCGACGATCCAGCCGTCGGGAACATAATCGATCACCAGATGGGCGAAATCCGGTTGGCCGGTGATCGGGCAGAGGCAGGTGAATTCAGGCGCCGTAAAGCGCACAAGGTATTCAGCGCCGGCCTGCGGGTTGGCGACGCGCTCGAGCACCGCTTCGTCGGGCGAGGCGGGAAGGGTTGTGGGGTTTCCCAGTTGGCTGAGTGTTTCGGTCATTCCGTGCTCTTCTTATTTTGGGCCTTGCGGGCCAAATTTTGGGTCTTACGGGTTTTAGGGGCGCCCGCCACATGGACCGGCAGCGGCTCAGGCACATTGCCGGGCGTCATGGGCCGGCGGGGAAAGCGCCCCAGGTTGAGCTGGCGATCATACATCACCACGGCCCCGGCGGTCGCTAGATTGATGCAGATTTTTGTCGGAATTCGCACCACATGGTCGCAGCGCGCCACCATGGCCGGCGTGAGACTGCCGCGCTCGGGCCCCAACACATAGGCGCAGCGGCGCGGATGGCGAAAGCTCGGCAGCTCGTCGGCCTCATCGAGCAGCTCCACGCCGACCAGATCGCAGCCCCGGGGCAGCAACAACGCACCGGCGTCAGCAAACTCATAGAGCGGCATCTGGCCCGACGTGTCCGCTGTATCGGACAGGGCGCGCTTGGGGTTGAAGTCGGCGTTCACGGTGAAGATGAAGCTGGCGTTAAAACCCAGGGCCGAGCGAAACAGGTTGCCCAGGTTCATCGCCTTGCTTATACCCTCGACGCCGATGCCGAAGTAGCCTTTCATGGGGCAAACCTGCCCGTAGCGCGTCTGTGAAGCAAGCCCCAACCTCAACCACGGAATTCAATCATGCCCGATACTCAAACCAACAGCGCTCCCGTTGCCGTCGAGGTGACGCGTGGCGGGGCGGTCGAGAGCCGCCACCGGGCCTCCGCGGTGGTGGTCGATGCGGGCGGCAAAGTCATGCGCCAGTGGGGCAATATCGATCAGGCGGTGTTCCCGCGCTCGGCGATCAAATCGATCCAGGCCCTGCCTCTGATCGAGACGGGCGCTGCCGAGGCCTACGACCTGGGTGATAGCGAGATCGCCCTGGCCTGCGCCTCTCACGGCGCCGAGAGCTTCCACACCGAAACCGTCTCGGCCTGGCTGGCGCGTATCGGGCTTACCGAAGCCGATCTGGAATGCGGCGCTCACCTGCCGAGCCATCAGCCGAGCCTGGAGAGCCTGCTGCGCGGCGGCGGCTCGCCGGATCAGACCCACAACAACTGCTCGGGCAAGCATCTCGGCTTCCTCACCACGGCGCGCCATTTGGGCGAGCCGACCAAGGGCTATATCGGTTACGACCACCCGGTGCAGCGCCGGGTGATCCAGGTGCTCAGCGAGATGAGCGGTATCGATTTGAGCCGTGCCGCCCGGGGCGCCGATGGCTGCGGCATTCCGACCCTGGCGATCCCGCTGACCGGTATCGCCACGGCCATGGCGCGCTTCGCCGACCCCAGCGGTCTCGCGCCAGAGCGCGTCCAGGCGACCAAGCGCATCGCTCAGGCGATTACCGCGCGGCCCGAGATGGTCGCCGGGACGGGGCGGTTCTGTACCGCCCTGATCGGCGAGTCCCACGGCTCAATCCTCGCCAAGACCGGGGCGGAAGGGGTCTACGTCGCCGCCCTGCCGGCGCTCGGCCTGGGGGTTGCCGTCAAGGTCGATGACGGCGCCGGCCGCGCATCCCAAGTGGCGGTCGCCGCCGTGCTGCGCGCTATCGGCGCTATCGATGATGACCTCGAACAAGCCCTCGCCGATTCCCTGGTCGCGCCGATCCATAACCGCGCCGGTCTGCGCACCGGCGAGGTTAGGCCGGCGGACGGGTGGGCTTCCTGATGCGCGCGGTGCTTTGTAAGGCGTTCGGCGAGCCGGAGAGTTTGGTTGTCGAGGAGGTTGCTGATCTCGTCGCCGACGCGGGCGAGCTGCGCATCGCCGTGGCCGCCGCCGGGGTCAATTTCGCCGATACGCTGATGGTCGGCGGCGGCTATCAGGAAAGCCCGGAATTCCCCTTCAGCCCCGGCCTGGAAATCGCCGGCACGGTGCTCGATTGCGGCCCCGGCGTGGACGGGTATGCACCCGGTGACCGGGTCATGGCGGGCTGCGCCTATGGCGGCTTCGCCGAGCAGGTGACGATCCCGTCGGGCGAAGCCTACCATCTGCCCGAGGCCATGCCCTTCGATATCGCCGGGGGCTTTCCCGTCGCCTACGGCACCGCCTATGGGGCGCTGGTCTGGCGCGCCGATCTCAAAGCTGGCGAGACCCTGCTGGTGCTCGGCGCCGCTGGCGGCGTCGGACTCACCGCCGTCGAGGTCGGCAAGGCCATGGGCGCTGTGGTGATCGCCGCGGCGGGCGGTCCCGAGAAATGCGCCATCGCCCAAGACCACGGCGCCGATCATGTCATCGACTATCGCTCAGAGAATCTTCGCGAGCGGGTGCGCGAGATCACCGAAGGCGTCGGCTGCCATGTGATTTTCGATCCGGTGGGCGGCGATGTGTTCGATACGGCGCTGCGCTGTCTCGCCTGGGAAGGCCGGCTCATTGTCATCGGCTTCGCCTCGGGGCGCATCCCGAAGGCGCCGGCGAACATCCTGTTGGTCAAGAATTGCGGCGTGCTGGGCTTCTACTGGGGCGCTTACCGCCGCCGCGAGCCCGAGCGTTTCCGCGCCGCCTTCGATCACTTGCTCGCCTGGTACGATGAAGGCCGCCTCAATCCCCTGGTCAGCCAGACCCTGCCGCTGGAGCAGGCCGGCGAGGGGCTAAACCTCCTGCGCGGCCGCCGTTCCACCGGCAAAGTCGTGCTGACCATGGATCGCTAGGTTATGCAGAGGGGCAAAAAACTAACCGAACAGCAGGTAAATGCTTTCAAACGCGACGGGTTTCTCTCCCCTGTCGATATTTTTACGGAGCCTGAGGCCGGCCAATTGCGCACAGCACTTGAACGGGCGGAGGCGAAGTGGCCGGAAGCCTTTGTTGGGGCAAATCGAAACAACGCCCACTACAATTTCACCGTTCTGGACGAGATCACTCACAACGCCGGCCTGTTGGATGCGGTTGAGGATCTTATCGGGCCGGATATCCTGAATTATGGATCCGTACTCTTCATCAAAGAGGCACATGATCCGGGCTTTGTCAGCTGGCACCAGGATGCCCGCTATATGGGTCTTGAGCCCCACGTCGGGGTCACGGCCTGGGTCGCCCTCTCGCCGAGCACTGCACAGAGTGGCTGCATGCGTATGATCCCCGGCAGCCACCAGGGCGAGATGCGTGATCACGACGATACATTCGGTGAAGAGAATCTGCTGACACGCGGACAGGAGATCATGGATGTCGATGAGTCCAAGGCCGTCGAAATCCTCCTGCAACCGGGGCAGATTTCGCTCCACGATCCCCGGGTGATCCATAGTTCGCGACCCAATAACAGCGATGACCGGCGTATTGGGTTCGCCATTCAATCTTATATTCCGCCCCACGTCGTCCAGACCAAAGCCAGGACATATGCACAATTGGTGCGGGGCACCGACCCCTATGGCAACTTCGCCAGAGCGCCGCGACCGAGCCGCGATATGGCGCCCGATAATGTGAAATTGCGCGATCACGTGAATGCCGCCTGGCAACAGATACTCTACGCAGGTTCGCAGGAGCGCCGTGACCTGTAGCTATGGATTTGTTGTTGACCCCAAGCGGAAGTGTGCTGCTCCGAACAACCATTGAACTCCCCGTCAATTCTACCGTTCAGGAATGGTGACATCCAAGCCTCGCGGGATTTCTTTCTTTTCATCATAAAATGGCAGGCTGACGATTTCAGCGGCATGTGTCTGTTCGTCGCTTTCCATCAGGGTCACCGGCTTTCCAGGGCGATGATCCTCCGCCTCGAACAAGCGTATGTAACCGATCCCACAATCAAGAAACGGTGACCATGCGCCCGTCGTCATACGGCCGATTATTTTGCTGCCCTGCCGAACATTTAGACCGGCCCGGGGAATCGATGTCTGGCAGGTAAGCCCAAATAGCAAGGGTCGCCGATCGGCATGGAGCAATGCATCTCGGCCGATGAAGACCGCTTTATCGAGATCCACGAAACGTCCCAGGTTTGCCTGAAAGGGCGTCATCGTTTGATCCATGTCCGTGCCGTTGTCCAGTATTCCTGCCTCAATGCGGCGAATGCCCATCGACTCCAAGCCGCTGCTGAGCATACCAAAGGCTTCACCCGCGACCATCAAGTGGTTCCATAGTGCCTCACCATCGGTTTCATCGCCGTTCGTGTAGATCTGGAAGCCCAGCTCACCGGTCCAACCGGTTCGCGATACAAGCAAGCTCTGGCCGCCCATCCGGCATTTCGTAACGTCAAAATAATTGAACTTGTCCGGCATACCATCGTCACAGGCGACCGCCAGCACATCCAATGATCTTGGTCCTTGTACTTGCGTGACCCAAGAGTCGGGATCGCTGATCTGAACCTCCATGCCCAATCCATGCGCTCTCAACCAGGTTTCGAACTCTCCATCCGCCTGGACATACCAAAACCGATCTTTATCCAATCGCATCAGCACACCATCCATCAGAATTTCACCCGTTGGCAGACACGCAATTGCGTACCGGGCCCTGCCTATAGGGAGGCTGGTGACTGTTCTGCAGAACACATGATCTAGAAGGTGAATTGCATCCGGGCCTGAAATTTCGATCGGCCGTTCGGGAACATCATAGAGCACCGCATTTTGTCTTAACGTCCAATAACGCGAGATAGGATCTTCGCCCACTGAAAGCGCATAAAAGCGCTTTCCATACACGCCTAAGATCGCATTTGAGTCAGCGTAGCAATGGAAATACGGGGATTTCTGGAACCGTTTGGAACTGATGCGAACCAAAGGATGAGACGCTGCATAATTTGACATTTTCATCCGCGCACCATTCCGTCGATTTTAATTTTTTTGAAGGCCTCCAGGATAGTTGACCTCATCAGACGATCAAACTCAATGCTTCGCATCAATAACTCAACCTAATTCTGCTATGGACGCTTGATGAGTGTGTTTAAGGGCTTCCCGTGGGCTCCGTGCACAAACTCACGGCTGCCAGTGGTCGATCTTCACTCCGCCGCGCTGGCCTCATTTTGCTCCGGCGTCGATGTGCTCGCCGTCTGCGGCACAATCCTATCGGCCGGGAAGCGCACCGTAACTGTGGTTCCGACATCAACCTTGCTTTGCAGGTCCAATGTTCCACCATGCAACTCAACAAGGGCCCGGGTTAGCGGCAAGCCGAGCCCGGTCCCTTCGTATTTACGGTTGAGTGCACTGTCGATCTGCTGAAACGGGGTTAACGCCTTGGGAATATCGGCAAGAGCGATGCCGATGCCGGTGACCTGAAGTACGTAACCGTCGTTCTCGTGATACCAGACCCTGGTCACCACCTTGCCGCCGGGCGGTGTGAACTTGATGGCGTTGGACAGCAGGTTGATATAGATCTGCTTGAACTTGCGCTCATCGGCATACAACGCGGGTAAGTTTGACGCGGCGTCGCATTCGATCTCGACGCCGGCCTCTTTGGCGCGCTCCTTGACCAGGGTGAGGCAAGAGGTCAAGACCCTCGACACATTGAAACCCTCCTCATGCAAGTCGGTTTTTCCCGCCTCGATCTTTGAGAGGTCCAGAATATCGTTGATGAGCTCGAGAAGATGCATGCCCGAGTCGTTGATGTCCTCCACGTATTCGACATATTTCGGCGCGCCGACGGGCCCAAACAACTCGCCTTTCATCACATCGGAGAAGCCAATGATGGCATTGAGCGGCGTTCGCAGTTCGTGACTCATATTGGCGAGGAACTCGGATTTCGTGCGGTTTGCCAGCACCGCCTGGTCGCGGGCCTGGATCATGTGCTGTGTCAGTTCCTCGAGCTGACGGCTTTGTTTGTCGAGATATTGATTCGCGCTGCGGAGCTCGTTTTCGGCAGCCTTGCGCTCGGTAATATCGGTGCCGATGGTAGCGATGTTGGCGACTTCACCGTCGGCCGCAATGAGAAAGAACTTGGTTATCAGCAATGTCTTTACGCCATCCGGATGGACGAACGTCTGCTCCCATTCGATTGGTCCGTCGCGCTTGATCATTTCCTGGTCGTGCGCCAGAAGAGATTGGGATAATTTGTCGGGAAAGATTTCGCAAGCCGTTGCGCCTACAAGTTCCTCGCTGGTCCGCCCGGTCAACGCCTCGAACTGCCGGTTAATCAGGACATATTGGCCTTCGTTATTCTTGATGGTTATGGCCGCGGGTGAGTTCTCGAAGAAGGCGTGCAGCCGTGTCTCGCTTGCTTTCAGCGCGTCCTCGGCACGTTTGTGTTCGGTGATATCGAATCATACGCACCGGCTCGCCATCGTCACCAAATGATACTTCCCCGTGCTCGCGAACGTGTCTCTGGGAACCGTCAGGGCGTAGGATACGAAACTCGTTACTGAAGGGCTTTCCCAAGGAAATTGACTTGTCGACAGACTCGGTAACCCGGTCTCGATCATCGACATGAATGGCCTGAAGGCAAGTGTCGAGGGTCGCGGCAAACGCCTGGGGCTCGAAGCCGTAGATGCGGCAAGCCTCGTCCGACATGTGAAGGTCCCCAGAGACGATATCCCAGTCCCAGTGGCCCAGGTGCGCCAGGCGCTGCGCATTGGCGAGACCTTGCTCGCTAACCTGGAGCGCCTTCTCGACCCGTTTGCGTTCGGTAATGTCCTCTATGGTGAAGATCACCCGCGACCAGGTTTTTCGATGCTCGTCAGGTATCACTACATGGCTGCGGGTGAATATTTCGGATCCGTCCAGGGCGGTTTCGGTGGCCTCGGTCACGAAACGGGACGCGCCCTCGGCAACAGCTACGATCTCATCGCAACACAGCTTCAACTCTCCGGCGGTCATTCTTGCTTCGTAGGTAGACTGCAGAACTTCCTCCTTGCTCGTCGCACCATAGATGGAGAGCGTGGCGGCGTTGACGTCGATCACTTCGCACAAACTGTTTACCTCGACGAGCTGATCGGGGCGACGCTCGAAATAGCGCCGCCAATTCTTCACTCCCCGACGCGCGAGCCGGTCGATCATTGCCTTGACCCGCGACCAATCCTCGACCCAGATTGCGACCGGAGAATCTTCGAAGATTTCGCGATACAGCTCTTCGCCTCGCGGCGATAGGTGTTGTTCACCACCGAGATCCAGGGGTGCCGTTACGTCTCCGCAGTGATTTTTCAGTTGCTCGCTCATGAATCTTCATTCGCCTGATCCGAGCCCATAGCTACGGGCTCGTGAATTGATATGTCGCAGACCGCTTATCCCGACCAGTTCGATTTTCTGTTCAGTGAATGTCGGTCACGCTAGATGTTCGCAAATATTAGTAAAGTTTTTCTAAAATTCACTGTTGTCTATAAACGCATTTGCGTTGAGCCTTGGGGACTGTCCAGTTATGACCCAGAACGGATTCCAAACTCGCAAAATGTGGGGGCATAGGAAGAAGATAAATGTCCGAGCAATCCTCTGTTTATTAATCGTCCAAATCAGGCTTGTATTCCATGGCGGCAACGGCCGCATCATCAACCTCAACCCCTATCCCCGGCTCATGGGACAAGGGAATACAACCGTCTTCATCGAGTTTGCAGGGGAAGCTCGAGAAGCTATTGGAACCCTCCACAAATCGGGGGAAGTGTTCGACCAGCGCAAAATTCGGTATGACGGCCGCCGCTTGCATGGCCGCCGCGAGGCCGATGGTCATGGTGTTGTTGTTGTGAACGGAAACGGTGGCGGGAAACGGCTCCGCGATAGCAGCGATTTCCTTTGTGCCCAGAATGCCGCAACGGGTTATGTCGGGGTTCAGGATGTCAGCCGCCTTGTGGTCAAGCAGGCGAAGGAATTCCTGTTTCGAGTATAACGTCTCCCCTGTGACGACCGGCAGTTTCGATTGGGCGCGGATTCGGGCAAGCGAGTCCACATCGTTTGCATTGGCCGGATCCTCAAACCACGGAACCTTATGGGCGTGGAGCGCAGCAATAATCCGGGGCAGGTCTTCGGGGCGCATCCTTTCCCACATATCGACAAAAATTGACACATCGGGGCCCACCGCATCGCGCACGGCGCGCAAACATGCGATGCCGTCATCCACGCTGTTGCCATAGAGGAAAGGATAGAGCTTTACGGCTTTAAATCCTGTTTCCACCTGTTGCGCCGCGAAGGAGGCAAGCTGGTCTGGTGACCGAGATTCGTCACTCCAGCAATTGGCATAAACGTCGATACGGTCGCGGCAGGGACCACCCAGCAATCTGTGAACCGGCGTCTCCAGAGCCTTGCCAACAATATCCCAGAGAGCAATTTCAATCCCGGCGGCAGCCGATGAAATTTCAAGTCCATCCTGGGGATCACCGATGCTGTCGTGCGCTGATGTTACGAAGTGTTTGATGCAGAACGGGTCCATGCCATCCATGCTGCGGGACAGCTTTTTCACCTCCAGGGTCATTGCATATTCGCGTTCGTGGGACGTATAGGCCTGTCCCCAGCCCACGATACCCGCGTCGGTTTCCAGCTTGACCAAGACCCAAGCAGCTCCCCGACCCCACGATGTCGCGGATATTTCGGATGGCACGATGTATGTTTTGACAGCGGTAATTTTCATATCTGTGACTCTCGCTTTACGCTTCCCAGATCGAACCAGAATTTTCGTGGGGTTCTTCCGGCACGGAATTTATCAAGATACCCCTACCCCTTGGCGGCACAGCCGCAGAATAACCCAAAGCATTATTATGGACAGCCGTCGATGGCTTCATTCGTTGAAACCTGCGATAGCCTGCTTCTGATGCCGTGGACGGCCCCCATCCGATGATCCGTAAACATCTCTTTATGGTTATGAGCGGACATTACGCAATCCGGGCAATCGTTGCTTCCCGTGGATTGCGTGAACAAACTCACTGTTGCCAGAGGTCGAACTTCACTCCGCCGCGCTGGACTCATTTTGCGCCGCCGTTGATGCGTTCGCTGTCTCCGACACGATCCGCTCGGCCGGGAAGCGCACCGTAACCGTGGTGCCGACGCCAACCTCGCTTTGCAGGTCCAACGATCCGCCATGCAGCTCGGCGAGGGCCTTGGTCAACGGTAAGCCGAGCCCGGTGCCGTCGTATTTGCGGTTGAGGTCACTGTCTATCTGGCTGAAGGGCGCCAGTGCCTTGGGAATGTCGATGAGAGCAATACCGATGCCCGTGTCGGCGACCTGAAACACATAGCCATCATCCGAGTGGGACCAAATTCTTATGGTCACCTTTCCACCGGTCGGGGTGAATTTGATCGCGTTGGACAGCAAGTTGATCAGAATCTGCTTGAGCTTACGCTCATCGATATAGAGCGCTGGCAGATTGGATGCGGCGTCGCACGAGAGTTCCAAGCCGCCCGCTTGGGCCCGTTCCTTAACCAGAGTGAGGCATGATTTAAGGACCCGCATCACGTCGACAATTTCGTCATTCAACTCGGTCTTGCCGGCCTCGATCTTCGACAGGTCGAGAATGTCGTTGATGAGTTCCAGGAGGTGTGCGCCGGATGCGTTGATGTCCTTTACATACTCGGCGTATTTCGGACTGCCGATGGGTCCAAACATCCCGTCTTTCATAACCTCGGAGAAACCGATAATGGCATTGAGCGGCGTGCGCAGCTCGTGGCTCATGTTGGCGAGGAACTCTGACTTGGTGCGATTGGCGAAATCGGCATGCTCCTTGGCCGTAATCAGCGCATCCTCGGTCTGCTTGCGCATGGTCACGTCCTCTTCCGAGGTAATGACGTGCGACCAGTCGTCCTTGTGAGCATCGTCGATGTGGGTGATAGAGTATGCGACGATATCAGTCCCGTCGAGGGTCCGGACCACGTCCTCCGATCCAAAATGGGTTTCGCCCGCCGCCAGCGCAGCGAATTCCCGCGCCGGGAAATCGACTTGCGCGACGCGTCCCTCGGAACCGTTCATGAAGCGGAAGAACTCATCCTTGCTCGCCGCACAGTAGAGATCGAGGGCCGCTTGGTTGACATTGAGAATTTTGATGGCGGCAACCATGTCGCGAACCATGTCGGGATGCTGATCGAAATAGAGGCTGAAGTCGCGAACATCCTTTCCCTTTAGGTCGTCGATCATCGTCTTGACCGCCGAGTAGTCCTTTTCCCAGATGGCGATCGGCAAATGCTCGAAAAGATCCCGATAGCGCGTCTCGCTCTTGCGGAGCGCCTCCTCGGCGCGCTTGTGCTCGGTAATATCGGAATTGGTGAAGATGATCGACGACCAGTCATCTTCGTGGCCCGGCGCGATGCGGACAATGACCATGGCATCGACCACGAAGCCGTCGTAGGCCGATTGGCTCAATTGGCAGCCGAATTGGGTGCCGCCGTCGGCGAACATTCAAATGAGGTCGAGATACAAGTGGACTTCTTCGTCGAGGAAGTCCGCGGCATTATTGAACGCGATGAAGGCGTTCATGTCGGGCGCTTTATACATGCTGACGGATGCCTCGTTGGCGCGCAGGATCACGGCCATATCCGATCGATACCGCAGAGGTGTTGACCATCGGTGTCGAGGCGACCGCAACCATGACCCGCGCATTGCGGCGCGGGCGTCGGGCTGGTAGCGTTAGCGGATAGGGGAGCAACGGTGGCGCGCAAGAAATCGGATATCGAAGAGCTGGAAACAAGCGCATGACGACCGCGTTTGAAGAAGTCATGGCAATTCGGGGTGAAGCGCTGCCCGGCGACGGCGAGGTCGAGATCACTGGCGCCGATCCGGTGTTTTCCACGCGGTTCAAGATCGGCGAAACCTGTGCTTCCGTGGTGGCCGGAATTGGGGTCGCGGCGTCGGATATCTGGGCGCTGAAGACGGGCCGCAGACAGAACGCATCGATCGACGCACGGTCCGCAGCGGCAGCCTTGCGCAGTATCAGCTACATGCAGAGACTGGGCGTGGACGGCACGTTCGCACCCGTGGTGAACCAAGAGCATGAGGCGATGCTCAAGATCACCCAGCCGTGGCCGACGAAGGACGGCCGCTGGTTCCTACCGCATTTCGGCCTGCCGAACTTGCGCAAACGGGTGCTGGGGGTGCTCGGCTGCGAGCCCAATCCGGAGTCCGTCGCCACGGCGGTCGCGCAATGCGACGCTCTCGACCTCGAAGCGGCTATAGATGAAGCCCACGCCTGCGGCGCCATGGTGCGAAGCAATGCGGAGTGGCTGGATCATCCGCACGGCCAAGTCCTGAAATCGAAGCCGATCGTTGAGATAATCAAGATCGCGGATAGCGACCCAAAACCGTTCCCCGAAGGCAATCGGCCACTGAGCGGTATTCGTGCGCTCGACCTGACCCGCATCCTCGCCGGGCCGATTGCGGCGCGGACGCTGGCGGAGCACGGTGCGGACGTGTTGATGGTGACAGACGAACATCTGCCGCAGATCACGGAACATGTCATGGATACGAGCCATGGCAAGCGAAGCTGTTATCTCAACCTCAAGACCGCCGAAGACGCTGCCCAACTCAAGAATCTGGTGCGCGGCGCCGACGTTTTTTCACAGGGCTTCCGCCCCGGTGTATTGAGTGGCCTTGGTTTCGGTCCGCAAGACGTGGCGGAAATTTGCCCTGGTATCGTCTATCTCTCGATAAGCTGTTTCGGTGCCGACGGCCCGTTCAGCCATCGCGCCGGCTGGGAGCAGGTCGCCCAGACCGTTACCGGCATTTGCAGGGAAGGCGGCGCAGGCCGGCCCGGCCTGTTGCCGGCGGCGGCGTGCGACTACACCACGGGGTATCTCGGCGCCTATGGTGTGTTGCTAGCGCTGGCGCGCCGCGCGCGCGAAGGGGGCAGCTATCACGTCCGGGTCTCGCTGTGCCAGTCAGGCATGTTCATCTACCGCCAGGGCAAGACTGAATTTGCCGAACCGGACATGGAGCTGTCTGACGTCGAACTTGGCGCGCTGCGCATTGACTCGATTCCCGCAACCGGGCCACTGCGGCATCTCGGCCCCATCCTAGCCCTGTCGGAAACCCAGCCGCATTGGTCGCGGGCGACCCCGACGCTGGGAGCGGACACGCCGGAATGGCTCGATGCGGCGTCGGAGGCCGAGGCGGCCGAGTGATAAGGGGACCACAGCCATGTCCGCTCTGCCCCCAGAAGCAGACATTCGGGAGTGGGCAGTCGTTAAACGTCTGCTCCTGACCCAAAGCGGACATCATTCGATTTCAAGCTGTTCTCGATGTCTAAGGAAGGGGCTATAGACAGGGGCGGAAGGTTTGATACGTCCGTCTTCTCCCCATTCACTCGTTTGGTTGAAGGAAATGAGGTCTTCATTCTCAATTGATTGCAGACGTGAAGCGTAGTCTTTTGGAATTTGCGTCAGGCGTTCCGCAACCTCATGCGGGTCGGAGTATCTGACCCCGGCTTCAACGCCATAGGCAACATGTGGCTCAAGAACGCCATAACCGACATATGCCAAAGTAAAATTCACAGGCCATAGCAATAAATCGATGTCGCCGCTGCGACCATTGTATGCATACGTCTGCGGGCTTGTACCAACTGTCAGGGACAAGAGGGCTTTCTTCCCGGTGAAACGGCCTTTTTCAAATCTGTAACTGCTTCGATAGACTTCACCGTACACGAGAACACGATCAAACCACCCTTTGAGGATCGCCGGCGGTAGGTGCCACCACATGGGGTATTGAAGTATCAGCAAGTCGGCTTCATCCAGCCGTGCGATTTCTTCCTGTATCTCCGGTGGTATGGATTTGTTATCTGAGGCATGACGTTGTTCCGCCTGCACATTGAACCGCTCCAGATCCTGTCGGTCTTCATAGTGTTCCGCTCTCTCGCTGGGATCAAAGCCTTGCTTATAAAGATCGGACATGGACACGCTCCAACCACGATCTTCCAGCACTTGAGAAGCGGTATTCGCCAAATGGCCGTTGAATGATTTCGGCTCAGGATGGGCAAGTACAATATGCGCTTTCATGTTTAAACGTTCCAAATTGAGTGATGAGTTGCCGGTCTCACACCACCGCTCAACAATTGGCACTACCGTACAATTGCGTATGCTGGCTGGCGCGGATCTGCACCAGAGCGCAAGAAACCCGGTGATGGTTCAGCGACGATGACTTCAACCGCAGCAGCGTTCCTGGTGTAGTCGGGATTTATATTCAGGCGGTGGCCTCGGCCTTCCAGATCCTTCTGTACCGTCTCATCAATGCGGTTCTCAAGACTGACCACAGCGGGGTAGTGTTTAAACGGCGAGAAGGAAGACGGGAAGCTGTGAGAGGTCATGCGCGGTGCATCGATAGCTTCCTGAACATCCATGCCAAAATGGAAAATATTGAGAAACACCTGAAGCATGGATTGCACCTGGGCATCACCGCCGGGGGCGCCGATTGTCACGACGGTGCCGTCATCGCGAAGCGCAAGTGCCGGGTTGGGAGTGAGGCGAGGCCGCTTGCCTGGACCTACGCCACTGGGATGACTTGGATCTGTTCGTGACTGGCAGCCGCGAGCCGACAGAATAAGGCCGGTCCCGGGAACAACCGGCGTGAGCCACATCCCATCCGAAGGCGTCGCCGAAAACGCGTTGCCCCATTTGTCGACAGCACAGAGATACGACGTGTCGGGGTCGCGTCCCGGCAGGCCCTCGGTTGCCGGATAGTCAAAAGGTTCGTTAATACCATTCGGCGTCGGCATGTCCGGCATGGCGTGTTTGGGGTCAATTCGCTTAATCCATTCATCGAGATTGGCGTCGCCATGCAGGCGCTCAAGGGGAACGTCAATAAAATCCGGATCGCCATAGTAGTATTCGCGGTCCGCAAAGGTACATTTGATCACTTCAATCAGTAGATGAAGATAATCGGCACTGTTTTGTTTCAGTCCACCCAAGCCTGCTTTTTCCATCATAAGCAGGGATTGAATCAGAGTGGGCCCCTGACACCACGGACCACAGGTGAAAAGCTCAAAATCGCGCCAACGCCCCTGAATGGGGGGGCCTATTTTGCTGTAGAAATTGGCAAGGTCATCGCGCGAGAGATAGCCCCCTTCGCTCTCCATATGCTTAACAATGCTATCGGCAATATCGCCCACATAAAATGCCGCCCGGGCCGCTTCTAATCCGGCTTCTCGCCCGCCATGCGCCGCTGCCGTTTCCTCATCAACCATGTACTGTATTGTTGCGGCCAGATCGGTTTGTATGAAACGCTCGCCAAGGCGTGGTGGCCTGCCACCCGGCATAAAAATCGCTGCGTTGGCGGGCCAGTGACTCTCCTGCTCCGCATTGTTTTCAAGCGCTGTTGCAAGATACTGAAACACAGAAAACCCGTCTCGAGCGAACTCGATCGCCGCTGCCGCTACATCGCCAAATGACATGGTGCCATAATGTCGGAGTGCCGTGATCCAGGCATCCGGTGCGGACGGTACAACGGTCCTGAGCACCCCAACGGGAATTTTACCGCCGTGCTCACGCATGAAAATATCGGCTGGCATGGACAGGGGCCAATGCCCAAGCCCCGCAATTGTCACAACCTCACCACTGGCCATACGGATGATAATCGGTGCAACACCGGAAAAACTGACTTCATCGGCGTGTAGCACGGCGAGCGCCATGCCCGTAGCACACCCGGCATCGATTGCATTTCCGCCAGCATCCAGGATTGCGTTCCCGGCCGCAGCGGCAAGGTAATGACCGGCGGAAACAGCGTGGCGGTTACCGTAAAGTGTTGGGCGCATGTCGGGTTCTCCGTCGGTACATTGGAGCGTTAATTTTCCAATTCACCGATCATTTAAAAACAGATTTCGGGAAATACAGCGAAACGACGTTCACTGGCTTATTGACCATCTCGTTGATGATCAGATCTCCGCACAGGCTACAAAGAAGATAAGCGTCGATGGCAGTAAGACTGTGGAGGCGACAAAGCAGTTCGATCATCTGTGAGGTGGCCTGGCGGGCCCCTTCGCGAAGATCAGATGATATACCACAGGTTACAAAGTATCCGGCCCCGTCTATGTGGCTGTTTGGCCGGCTGCGAGTTGTGAACTGTGGTGATGTGATGTTCATCTGTTTGACGAGTTCCACTTTGATCAACACATCGACCGGACTCTCCAGTGCGGTGCCGCCAAGTTCTCCGTGCCCTTGCGCCACATGAGTGTCGCCAAGAGACAACAGCCCACCATCAACTTCCACCGGCAGATAGATCTCCGTTCCTTCTGTCAAATCCCGCACATCAAGATTGCCGCCGGAAGTATGCGGCGGCAGGGAGGACAGTGTTTCCTCGCAATTGCGGGCCAACCCGATAATTCCCGGGAACGGGCGCATGGGGAAACGGGCCTTTCCTTCATAGTCGATGGGTGATTGACCGGATGGATCGTAATTCCATATTTTGAGAAAAGTGTCAGAAAACTGATCTGGCAGGATGCCGTACCTGTGGCTGATCATACTCCAGCCCCAGCCTGACGGCTTGAACCCGAGGAAGGTAATTTTTAAGGCATCACCCGCTTTTGCAGTATCGACGGCGATGGGACCGGTAAGCGGCATGAAATTCTCGAAATTCATGCTACTGACGTCATCCGCCGTAGATTCCTGCGTAATTTCGCCGCCGCCTGTATCCGTGATCCGCACTTCCACCGACTCACCGGGCGCGATGGTTATCTGCGGCGCGGTATCCCGACTCCAGCCAAAATGGCACAGATTCTTTTCTAAAATGTGATCACATTTCAACGTCACAGACGTATCCCAAAATTGCTGTTCGGATTTAGTCGATCAAAACCTTAACATAGCGAATCCAAATTTTATCCAATGTTATCCGAGGCAACGCATTCCAGTTAGTACAAGTGTTTGTTTTGACGGACGAACGCCTGCCTTGGGGCGAAGGTGCCCGTATTTCGCAACTGTTCGAAATGTCCGCTTTACCCCCGAAAGCTGACCTTAGAGTTGTCGCGGTTCCGGACTCTGAGTCTCAATCGTGGGCGGCTTCAAAGATCCGGGAATTTCAGCGGCCAATCCGACTGAGACCAGCCCTTGGCGATCCGATCCTCGCCCATGTGAAAAATCGAGAGGCCCTCATAACTGACATTTTTCCCGGTCGCGGCCTTGCCGTCGTAGTCGCCCTGATGGCTGGCCGTGCCAATAAAGCGCACGGCGATCTTGTCGCCATCAATGAAGAGGTCGGCGATCTCGTAACGGAGATCGGGGAAGGCTGTATGAACCGCCCCGATGAACTCGCGAATGGCCCCGACCCCATTGAGGACGTCTTCTCCGAAATAAAACGTGGCATCGTCTTCGACGATCTCGGACAAAACATCCAACTGTTGATCTCCCCAGATTTCGTGGATGAACCTGTCCATCACAGCCCGTAGAGCTTCCCTGTCACTCATTGTTGTTTCCTTCTATTTGTCAGTCTCCGAGTAACAACCAGATATTAGTCTAGAGCCATCCACACAAGACATTCAGAGGGTAGGCGTGGAATGTTCTCTAATTGCAGCCTCTCCCACAACGGACATTTGGGATCTGAGTTCTACTAGAGGGTCGGATCTGTATTGGCTGCGAATTTAGCCAGAATTGGTTCTGGCGTCGTCAGTTGGATCGCTGCCAATCAAAATCACGGCGCGCATTCGCAATGCCAAATCACAGCGGCGGAACGATCGGCTCGAGCGGCGTGAAGTCGTTACACACCACCCAATCGGGACGGCGTGAATGGCCGTGCTTGTTGTCGATTGCGTTGAAGGTCACCGAGGCCAGGGTGCGCGGCCAGGGCGACAGGTTCGGGCCCGATCCGTGAACGAAGTTGGTATGGGCGAAGATGACCGATCCGGGCCTGCCCTTCGGCGCCACGATGCCGCGCTCTTTGGCGAGCCTTTCGACGACCGGCAAATCGATTGCGCGCAACGGGTAGCTGGTCGTCGTGTCATCTACCGGGGCCTCGTGGGCCGGCTCCTTGTGGCTTCCAGGTATGATCATCAACGGTCCGTTGAATTCGACCACGTCGTCGAAGAAGACCAGCGCGTTGACGGCGCGCGGTTCGGGCATTTCATCATCGTGCAGATAGGTCGGGTAATCCTGATGCCATTGCCAGATGTCGCCGCCGAAGGGCCGTTTCAAATTGAGAATGATCTGGAACAGATAGACCTCGCGCTCGAGAAGCTGCATCACCGGCCCGAGCAGACCCGGATGGCGCACGAAGCGCGCGAATAAATCGCTGAACACATGGGGATTCATGACCGAGCGCACGGTAGTGCCGTCGTTCTCCATGATCACTTCCTGCCGGATCAGTTTGCAGAGCCCGGTCAATTCGCCCTGCGCCTGGGTTATCTCCTCAATTGGAATGAAATCAGGCAGGAAGATAAAGCCGTCCTGGAGATAACAAGCGCATTGTTCCTTGGTCAGCCGATAGCGATCATTGTCGGTCATTATCCCACCTCTCCTAGCGATAACTTGAAGGCAGCCGGTCGGAAAGCGCCATGGCTGTGTCGAGTCCCGACATGCCAAACCAGGCCGTAAGCTCGTCGAATTCGATTGCTGCATCGTCCTGGCTTCCGAGCAGCAGCACCGCATCGCCCACCGCTGCGTCGTCTACGCCGTCGAGGTCGATGACCAGATGCTCCAGGCTGACCGCGATGATCGGGACCCGCCGTCCGCGTATCAGCACACTCGGTCGGCTACCCGGGGCCGGTCGAGACAAACCATGCGAGACGCCGATAGGAGCGACTCCGGCGCGCCGGCCATGGCGCAGCCCATAGCTGTCTCCAATGGCAAAATCGCTGCCCTGGCGGTGATCGCCGATATGGACTAGGCGGGTTCCAACTTCCGCCAGCACCGGCCGATATGCGGAGAGGTCGGCAACCGATCCGTCCGTGAAAGGCGACAGGCCGTAAAGCAGATGGCCGATACAGACGGCGTTGGCGCGGTC
The DNA here is from genome assembly GCA_046582565.1 of Alphaproteobacteria bacterium. Classification (GTDB taxonomy): domain Bacteria; phylum Pseudomonadota; class Alphaproteobacteria; order JAAXGF01; family JAAXGF01; genus JAYGED01. The sequence goes on along the minus strand of JAYGED010000259.1, from coordinate 8,916 downwards.
AGTCAAGCCGGCGGCCAAGCAGCAGCTTGCCCGCGCCTGGGTGAGAGGCGGCAGCCGCCCGCCATCCGCCAGACGATCCAGTAGCCCATCGAACGCCTTGAGGCGCGCCTCGGCCCAGCCGCGGCCGGAACTGTCGGCGAAGGGCAGATGGGTGTAGAGACCGGCGATGCGAAGGCCCGGCATGGTGGCCAGCGTATCGAGGAATTGCTCGGCTTCTTCCAGGGCTACGCCGAGACGCCCCAACCCAGCGTCGACCTTGACATAGACCTGGGCCGAGCCGCTTGGGGGCGCCGCCTGCGCCGCGGCTTCGGCGCCCGCCAAATCGACCACCGTCGGCGTCAGGCCCGCCTCGATCAACTCGGCCATGCCCGATGGAAGCGCACCGGCGAACATTACCACGGGCGTACGCAATCCCGCCTCTTTCATGCGCCGGGCCTCGTCGAAGGAGCCGGTCATGAAGGCAGCCAGACCTTCACCGTCGAGCGCCCTCGCAATAGGCAGGGCGCCGTGGCCATAGGCGTTTGCTTTCAGCGCGGCGATAAAAGCCGGGCCCGGTCCGATATGGCGGCGAAGCTCGCCCAGATTAGCGCGCAGCCGGTCCAGATCATAGACCGCCCAGGCGGGATGCGTATGGCAGGACATTTCGTGTTCTGTTCCCTCAAAAATGACAGCGCTTTTTCTTAACCTTCCAATTGCGACTTCGGTCCATGGAGATTGCCGCAGCGACCGTGCCATGACCCCACCTTATCACTGCTCAGCGACTCAGCAATGTCAGCTTGTGGCTATTTGCGGACATGACGGCACTTAGTGAAATATATCCGCTATACCCCCGAAAGCAGACCTTAGAGTTGTCGCGGCACCGATGAAATTATCCCCTTATTCAAAGGATAAGCTGTACGGTGGAGTGACATCACCGGAGCTATCTGCACATGAGCAAATGGATGCCAGACGGGTCAGGAACACGGGCACGGATTGGCGTTCTGACGCCCCATATGGACGCGGTTCCGGAATCTGAGTTTCAGGCGTTGGCGCCCGCTGGTGTTTCCATTCATTCAGCCCGTGTTCCTCTGGGGATGGTCGGCTCGGATGGTGAGATTATTCCCCATGTAGATGCCGAAATAGCCAAGGCATTCGCCGACCCCCCCGCCGTAGATGATGCCGCTGGGCTGCTTTGTGCGGTGAAACCAAAAGCCATCGTGTTAGCCTTTACCAGCAGCAGTTATATTTTGGGAGCGGACGAGGATGAAAAGCTAAAGAGCCGTCTGGAGAAGCGGACCAAGAATATTCCCGTGATCATTCAATCCTCAGCTTTGGTCATTGCTCTCAAAATTCTTCATGCTGAGCGGATTGCGCTTATCCATCCCCCTTGGTATTCAGATGACCTTGACGCTCTAGGTGCCGCCTATTTTCAAAACCAAGGCATAGATGTTCTTAGCCATGGGCAAGCGAAGCTCCGAGATGACTACGGGGACATGACGCCTGATCAGATATTCGATTGGGTCACAACCCACACACCGGATAATGCCGATGCTGCGGTTATTGGCGGCAGCGGTTTTCGCGCAACCGGCGCTATAGCGGCAATAGAGGCACCCCTGGGCCGTCCGGTGTTAAGCGCCAATCAGGCTGCGTTCTGGCTTGCCTTACGACTTTCAGGCATTGCTGATGCGCTCAACGGTTATGGGCAGATTTTCAAAAAACAATTAGACGATCAGTAACTGCGGCACTTTCAATTGGGTTGCTGAAAGCGACTCAACTTGATCGGATGGTGCTCTAGGAAACGCCCTCGAGATAATCTGAGAAGACGCCGAGCGCCTCGGCCATGGTGGCGCGGCCGAAGCCGATGCGGAAATTATTGTCGTCATGGCCGAAGTTGCCGCCCGGGGCGATGAGCAGGCCTTTCTTTTCCAGCAGGTCTCCAAACAGCTTGGTGCCGCCATTGGAGTCGGCTGCGGTGCGGGGGAAGGCGATGGAGCCGGCCTTGGGACGGACCCAGGTGAGCTGGTTGCTGAAGCGCTCGAAGAAGTCGTCAAGCAGGGCGAGATTGCCGCGAATGATGTCCAGGTTGCGGCCGACCACGGCGTCACGGTGGCGGATGGCGATGGCGGCGAGATATTCGCTCGGGGCCGAATTGCAGATCGTGGTGTAGTCCTTGTAGTTGGCCATGGCCGCCAGAATTTCCCGGTTGTGGCTGGCGACCCAGCCGAGGCGCAGGCCCGCCAGGCCGAAACTCTTCGACATGACGCCAAGCGAGACGGCGTTCTTATAGGCGTCGCAGGCGGCGGGCAGCCGGTCGGCCGGGTCATATTCCAGGCCGCGATAGACCTCGTCACAGAACAGGATCAGCCCGTGCTCGCGGCAGATTTCGATCAAGCGGTCGAACAGGGCGTGCGGGGCGAGATAGCCGGTCGGGTTGTGTGGCAGGTTGACCACCACCGCACGGGTGGCGGGCTTGATGATGCCTTCCAGCTCATCGAGGGACGGCGCCCAGGCGAAATCCTCGCGGCCTTGCCACGGGCTGACCTCGCAACCAATCGCGACGGGAATTTCCATCAGCGACTGATAGCAGGGGGTATGGACGATGATGTGATCGCCGGGCTCAAACAGCCCGTTCATGAAGGTGAGAATGGCCTCCTCGGCGCCCGTATGGACCAGCACCTCGCTGGCCTCGATGGTCTCATACATGCCGGCAATGGCGGCGCGCAGATCGGGGTGGCCGGTTGATTCCGTATAGCCGAGCCATAGCTCGTCGAGCCCCTGGCGCGCCTCGGGCTCCAGAGCCAGAAGCGACTCGACGCTGATCGCCTCGCAATCGGACGCACATAAAAGATGGGATACGTTGAACTCATGCTCGGCGAAGAAGCGTTCGAGTTTAAATTCGGGAAGTTGCATGATAGACGCCTCGAATTGATCCTAAAGCCCGCGCAAAGATGGCCAATGGGACTATGGCGCGGTAAACTGGCCTCGCCAAGGTTTTGTAGAGTATGGCCAAGATTTTGTGGGGTATGAGGAGTCCAAGCCGTCGTGAAAAAGACATCGTCGAGCAGCCTCACAGATGCGCAAGCCGCCGAGATTGACGAGCAGCGTAAAGCGAAGCACAGCACCCGCCGGGCCACGGTGCCGGCGCTGGAAGACCTGCTCTATACAGAAATTCCCGTTCTCGATCAGGGCTTTATCCGGGTGGTCGATTATTTCGGCGACGACGGCGCTGTGGTCCAGGCGGCGCGGGTGTCCTACGGGAAGGGCACCAAAAAGGTCAGCAATGATCGCGGCCTGATCCGCTATCTCCTGCGCCACCGACACACCACGCCGCTTGAGATGTGCGAGATCAAATTCCACGTCAAACTTCCCATGTTCGTCGCTCGCCAGTGGATCAGGCACCGCACCGCCAACGTCAACGAATATTCGGCGCGCTATTCGGTGCTGGATCATGAATTCTATCTGCCCGAGCCCGACGGTCTCGCCGCCCAGTCCGCGGCCAATCGCCAGGGGCGGGACGAAAACCTGGCGCCCGAGGCCGCCGAGCAGGCGCGCTCGGAGATCAACAAACTCAGCGATACGGCCTATGCGCTCTACCAACGTCTGCTCAACGAAAACCAGGACGGCGAGACCATCGATGCCGACCGCCAGGGCCTGGCCCGGGAGCTGGCGCGCATGGTGTTGCCGGTCAATTACTACACCCAGTGGTATTGGAAGACCGACCTCCATAACCTGCTGCATTTCCTCTCGCTGCGCGCCGATCCGCATGCGCAGTATGAAATCCGCGCCTATGCGGATGCCATCTGTGATGTGGTGGCCGCCTGGGTTCCTCTGGTCTGGGAGGCGTTTGAGGATTATCGCCTGAATGGCGCCGCCGTCTCGGGCCCCGGGCTCGGCGTCTTGCGAAGCCTGCTCGACGAGACCGCTCTGGCCGACGAGGCTGGGCTGGAAGCCTTGCGTGAGAAATGCGCCATGAGCACCCGCGAATTCAACGAGCTGATCGCCCTGTTGCGGGGCGCTTCCTAGCGTCCCAAACCTTCACGTTCGCTTAAACTTATCGGTCTAGCATGCTGGTATCTATGCCCTGCGGCCCGGTTCGCTGTGGGGCTTGCATGTCAACTGACGGGGCCCACTCACCGGCTGATGTCCAAGCGCGCCGACCAAGCTATTTATGCCCGCAACCGGTTTGTGGCCTTCGCCTTTGCCGCCGCCGATGCGTTCATCAAACTCGATGACGGCGAAACCATGTCTTTCGTCGACGGCGCCATTCCGTGGCTTACCGGCCAAACGGTCGAAGACCTGACCGGGCGGAGCCTGTGGGATTTTGTCGCGAAAGGCGATCGGATGCTGGTCAAGGCGGCGCTTGAATTGCCGGCTGGACAGGGTCGTTTCGGCCCGATCACGGTCAAATTTCTCCATGCGAACGGGCAAGTGGTTCGCGCCAAGTTGACCGGCTTATGCCTTCCCGATAACAGCAACCGCGCTTTTCTCTCCTTGAGCGCGCCCCGGATCGCGGTCCTCGACCACGGTACGGATGAAGTGGATCGTGATGAGGCGACCGGGCTGCTGACCAAGGACGGTTTGTCCGATCTTGCCGCTTCCGCCCTGGCGGCTGCGAAAGAGGCGGGCCAGGCCTATGAGATGACCCTGCTCAACCTCGATGGCCTTGGCGATATCAAGGGTCGGGTCGGCGACGACGCTTCGGCCGAACTGATGGATGACATCACCGCCTATCTCCGCGCCAGTTCGCTCAACGGCGATGCGGTGAGCCATATGGAAGAAGACCAGTTCGGTCTGATCCATGAGGCAAAGCTCGACATCGACAATCTCAAGCAGATCATCGCCGAGCGCGCCAAGGAGGTCGATACCTCGGGCGACGGCCTGCAAGTTGTTGCATCAACCGTCACCCTCGATACCGGCGGCCTGTCGGAAACCGACAACGCCAAGGCGTTGCTTTATTCGATCAATAAATTCTCGGAGACTCATGGCAAAATTACCGTGGCCGAACTCAGCGACGGCTACAAACAGATGCTCGACGAAACCCGCGATAAAATCGCCACGTTCAAGACTATCATCGGCGAAGGAAATTTCGACGCGTTGTTCCAGCCCATCGTCGATCTGGCATCCCGCGAGGTGCATCATTACGAGGCCCTGGCGCGACTCCATTCCACCGGCCCCGAATCATCGCCCTATCACTTCATCGCTTTTGCCGAAGAGGTCAGCGTGATTGCCGATTTCGACATGGCCATGTGCCGCAAGGTCGTCGGCATTGTGCGCGAAGCCTGGGAGAACGGTGACCGATTGAGCGTCGTCATCAACCTCTCGACCCGTTCTCTCGAGACGCCTCTGTTTGTCGATGAGCTGCACGAACTGTTGGCGTGCTGTCACCCGATCCGCGAACAGGTGATGTTCGAAATCACCGAATCCTGGAAGATCAAGAGTTTCGATTCGATCAACAAGGTCATCGGATCCTTGCGAAATTTCGGCCATTTAGTCTGCCTCGACGATTTCGGATCAGGCGCCGCCGCCTTCCAGTATTTGCGCGCCCTCTCCGTAGATATCGTCAAGATCGACGGCCTCTATGTCCAGGAAGCCCAGAAGTCCACCAACGGCAAGGCCTTCCTGAAATCCATGGCCAGCCTGTGCGCCGATCTCGGCATCATCACCGTCGGCGAGATGGTCGAGACCAACGAAATGGCCGATATGCTCATTGAGGCTGGCGTTGATTACGGCCAGGGCTGGCTGTTCGGTAAGCCGGCGGCGGGATTGAAGACGACACGACACAATCCGGCTTTGCGCGCAAGCACCGGATAGAAATGCGGCCCCGCCTTGTCGTAGTCTTACGGCATGGAACAGATACAACATCGATCAATCACCGACGAGGATCGCTGGCAGGCGGTCGCGGACCGTGACGACGCCTTTGACGGCGCCTTCGTGTTTGCCGTGGCGACCACAGGGATCTATTGCCGCCCCTCCTGCCCAAGCCGCCGGGCGAAGCGCAGTAACGTAGAATTCTACGCTCTGCCCGAGGGCGCCGAAGCCGCCGGATTCCGTGCCTGCCTGCGCTGCCGGCCACGTGATAGCCGTGCGACGGATCCAAAAATCGACGCTCTGCGCAGGCTTTGCCGCTATATGGAATCCTGCGATGAGGGTCCGCCGACCCTGGATACTTTAAGTAAAATGGCGGGGCTCAGCCCGTATCATCTGCAACGCAGCTTCAAGCGTCTGGTCGGGGTTTCGCCGCGGCAATATTACGATGCGTGCCGGATCGAACGGCTGAAAACATCACTGCGCGGCGGCGATCAGGTGACCGGCGCGCTGTTCGAGGCGGGCTATGGCTCGACCAGCCGGCTCTATGAGAAGGCGCCGTCTCAGCTCGGCATGACCCCGGCGGCCTACAAAAAGGGAGGACAAGGCGTGGTGATCACCTACGCCATCACCACCTGCCCGTTCGATAGGCTCCTGGTGGCGGCGACCACGCGCGGCATCGCCGCCGTCTATCTCGGCGATGACGACTATGTTCTGGAGGCAGCGCTGCATGACGAATACCCAGCCGCATCGATCAGCCGCGACGATAAGGGCCTGGGGCGTTGGATCGAGCCCCTGCTTGCCCATCTCCAGGGCCGCCAACCGCATCTCGCCCTGCCGCTCGACGTGCGCGCCACCGCGTTCCAGCGTCAGGTCTGGGAAGCCCTTTGCGCCATCCCCTATGGCGAAACCCGCAGCTATTCCGAAATCGCCGAGGCCATCGACAAGCCCAAGGCGGCGCGCGCCGTGGCCCGCGCCTGCGCCACCAACCGGGCTGCGCTGGTGGTGCCCTGCCACCGGGTGATCGGCGCCAGCGGCGCCATGGCGGGCTACCGCTGGGGCGTTGCGCGCAAGAAGAAGCTGCTGGATGCGGAAAAATCTAGAGCAGGGAACTGACCGGCAGAAGCTTCGAGATACCATTTGCGTCGTCGAGCAGGGCGGCGGCGGTGAGGGCCTCGGCTTCACCCCTCGGCGGGCCGACGATTTGCAGGCCGACGGGCAGGCCCGCCTCGGTGAAACCCGCCGGCACCGAGACCGCCGGGCAGCTTGTCAGGGTGATGGCGGATGCGATGGCGACCCAGTCGATGTAGTTATCGAAATGCATGCCATTGGCTTCTTCCACATATCGCGTGTCCACATCGAAGGGCGGCACGATAGCCGCCGGACAAAGCAGCAGATCATGGTTCTCGAAGAAATGGACGGCACTTTTATAGAGCCGCCCCCGGGCAAGCTGGGCGGCGGCAATCTGGCCGGTGTCAAGGGCCAGGCCGCGTTCGATATTCCAGATCACCTCGGGCTTCAGCTTGTCGCCATGATCGCGCAGGGTGGCGCTGAGGCTGGTGACAAAACCAGCGGCGCGGAGCGTCTGGAAACACTCTATGGCTTCCGAGAAATTGGGCGCGGCCTCGACCACCTCGACGCCCATGGTGGCGAATTCCTGCGCCGCCTTCTCGCAGATTGCCGCCACCTCGCGATCGACCGGTATGATCCCGAGGTCGCGACTGTAGCCGATGCGCTTGGGCAGGCGTCGCTCACCCACGGTCTCGGCGAAGGTCACGGCGGGGGCCGCCAGGGACATGGGGTCTTCGCGGTGCTGGCCGACCATGGCGTCGAGCAACAGGGCGGTGTCGTCCGCGGTGCGCGCCATGGGTCCGGCCACGGACAGGCTGTTGAAGGGCTCGGTGGTCGGGCCACGGGCGACCCGGCCGGGCGAGGGGCGCAACCCCACCACCGAGCAGAAGCTCGCCGGGGTGCGCAAGGAGCCGCCCAGGTCCGAGCCGGTGGCGAGCCAGGCCTGACCGGCGGCGAGGGCGGCGGCGGAACCGCCCGATGAACCGGCGACCGATTTCTCGCGGTTCCAGGGGTTGCGGGTCTTGCCGAAGACCTCGTTGAAGGTTGAGGCGCCGGCGCCGAATTCGGGCGTGTTCGATTTACCGATCACCACGGCGCCGCGCGATTCCAAGGTCTCGACCAGGATATTCGAGCGGGTCGGCACATGGTCCTGATAGATCGGCGAGCCATAGGTGGTGCGCACTCCGGCGACGTCTTCCAGGTCCTTGACTGCGATGGGCAGGCCGGCGAGCAGACTGTCACCGTCCTCTTTCAGGATGCGCCGGGCGTGGTCGCGGGCGCGCTCCAGGCAGAGGGTCGGCATAGCATTGATCACGCCGTCGGTGGCTTCGATGCGCGCCGCGGCGGCGTCGATCAACTCGAGCGGCGAGACCTCTCGGCGCTTGAGCAGGGCGACCGCCTCGCTGGCGGTAAGACGCCAAAGATCACTCTCCGTCATAATTCCCCCTTTTTCAATTCATCGACCAGCTGCGGCACAACCTCGCGCCAATCGCCGACCATACCCGCATCGGCCAGATCGAAGACCAAGGCCTCGGGGTCGCTGTTGATCGCCAGCACCGTGCCGGCCCGGCGGAAGCCCATGGAATGGTTGAATTTTCCACTCGCTCCCAAGCTGATAAAGAGGCCCGGCGCGATCGCCCGCCCGGTCACCCCGACCTGGCGGCTGCGTGGCAGCCAGCCCTGGTCGGTGACCTTGCGCGTGCCCGCCAATTCGGCCTTGAGAAGGGAACGCAAGCCGTCGAGTTGGGGGTAATCCTCCGGCGCCACGCCCTGGCCGAGACCGATGACCACCCGCGCCGAGGCCAGGTCGTCGAGCTCGTCATCGCGCTCGCGGCTGTTGATACGGATACGGCCGCGCGGCGTGACCGGCCGACGCTCGAATTCGGCATGGCCCGTGCGGGGCTCCAGCAAGGGCAACGCGCCGGCGCGGACGGTCGCAATCTGGATCGGCGAGCTTGCGGTGATGGCGGCGACCAGCTTGCCGCCGAATGCCGGCTTCCAGGCGATCAGGCGGCCGTCGCGGACTTCGAGATCGACGGCGTCGCCGACCAGCCCGGCGCC
>JAYGED010000250.1:0-6423 GCA_046582565.1 Alphaproteobacteria bacterium | reverse complement strand
CAACGCTGACTTCACCCAGCTGGAGATGGACATCGAAACCTCGACCCGTATGGCGCTCGTTCTCGGCACCAACTAGGCAGCCAATTAAATCATGGCTTCTCCCGATGCCGCCGTTGTCGACCGGGTGTCGCACTCTTCTATTCAGTATGTCGCCGCCGCCGCCGGTTTGATTGCGCTGATCGCCGGCGCCTTGGTGCTGGCGGCGGACGGCTGGCGGATGGCCGTTCTGTTCGTCATCGGCGGGCTACTGGGTGTGAGCCTTTATCATGCCGCCTTCGGTTTTACATCCGCCTACCGCAACGCCTATCTCTATCGCGATGTCTCCGGGATCATGGCCCAGCTCGTCATGCTCGCCGTGGCCATGGTGATCTTCGCCTTGTTACTCTCTGACGGCGAGATATTCGGGCGCAAGCTCGGCGGCGCCCTGGCGCCGGCCGGCCTGCAGGTCGCCGTCGGCAGTTTCATCTTCGGCATCGGTATGCAGCTTGGCGGCGGCGGCGGCTCCGGCACGCTTTATACGGTCGGCGGCGGATCGGTCCGCATGCTGGTCACCCTGGCGGCGTTTTGCCTCGGCGGGTTCTGGGCCAGCTTTGATATGCCCTGGTGGCTGGCGATGCCGCGCATGGGCGCTATCTCGCTCGCCGCCAAGTTCGGTTGGGGCGCGGCCCTGGCGCTACAGCTTGGCCTGCTCGCCCTGATCTGGTGGGGCCTGCGCCGCTGGCGGGGCGATGTCGAGCAGCGGCCCCTGTGGCGCGGTGATTTCACCTGGCGGCATCTGCTCAGCGGCCCCTGGCCCTTGTTGCTGGCCGCCCTCATGCTGGCCGCCCTCAATGGGCTCACCGTCTTGATCTCCGGCCATCCCTGGTCGATCACCTGGGGCTTTACCCTGTGGGCCGCCAAGCTCGCCCAGGCCATGGGGTGGGACCCGGGATCGAGCCCCTTCTGGAATGGATCATTCGCCGCCCGGGCGCTTGGCCGGGGCCTGTGGTTCGATGTGACGTCGGTGATGAACGGCGGCATCATCCTGGGCGCCATGGTGGCGGCGGGCCTGGCCGGCCGCTTCACGCCGGGGTTTCGCCTGCCGCTCAAATCCCTCGCCGCCGCCGTCATCGGCGGGCTGATGATGGGCTATGGCGCGCGCATCGCGTTCGGCTGCAACATCGGCGCCTTCTTCTCGGGCGTCGCCTCGAGTAGCCTGCACGGCTGGCTGTGGATCGCTTGCGCGCTTCCCGGAACCTGGATAGGCCTGCGGCTTCGGCCCAGGTTCGATCTATAAAACTAGGCGGCAGTGTCGTTGAGGGACCAGTCGTAGTCAGTGCCTGATATCGTCTCGATGCCCGCCAAGGCCGCAGCGAGAGGAGGCCGGGCAAAGCTACGCAGATGCTCGATGACGGCTAAGTCGCTGTCGCCGAAATCCTCCGCATACCAACGATACAGGCTGGAAACCTGGAGTTTGCCGTCCCGAACATCCGCCCCGCGCGCATGGTTGATGTAATCCTTGGCGGCGATGGTGAGCAGGGGCTCGACATTGGCGCCGCTGAACGGCGAGCGTCTGAGATTGGGGCCGCCGACCGAGGCGCAGTTGATCGCATAATGGATGCGGGGATCGCGCCAGATGGGGCGCAGGATACGGTGTTCGATGTCATCGAGGCTGAGGGTCTCGCCGTCCATGGCGATCAGCTTTTTATCCCAGGGGCCGAACGAATATACGTCCGGTGAGATCGAAATATCCATAATGCTCGCCACCGGGTAATGGTCGAGCACCAGTTGCATGGTCACCGCGTTGTAGAGATTGATCCAATAGGCGAATTGCTCCTCGCGGCTATAGCCGGCGATGGTCAGGGCGGTGAGGCTTTCCACATACCCGTCGAGAGTGTCCCGGTCGGCTTCCGCCACCGCGCCGTAGGGAACGCGAGTGATGCCGTCCTCGCCCTGGGCGATATAGCGCAGCAGGAAGCGCCGCCATGCGGAGTGGTTGATCCTGGCGGTTGAGTCCGGATCATGATCCGCCCAGCGCGGCCATAAGTCGGGCTCGGGTTCGGCGGCGCGGGCTGCAAAACCTAGGGTCGCGGCTAAGGCCGAGCCTGCGATGGTCATGAACCGCCGCCGTCCCACCGTCATGGCGCTCGACCTCTAGGCTTTATCCAGGGCCTGATCGAGGTCGGCGATGATGTCGTCGATGGTCTCGATGCCGATGGACAGGCGCACCACCTCGGGTGTGGTGCCGCTGGTTTCGCGCTGTTCGTCGGACAGCTGGCGGTGGGTGGTCGAGGCCGGATGCAGGATCAGGCTTCGCGTGTCGCCCACATTGGCGAGATGGGAAAATAGCTCGCAGGCCTCGACCAGCCGGACGCCGGCATCGAACCCGCCGCTCAGGCCGAAGGTGAAGACCGCGCCCGGGCCCCGGGGCGTGTATTTTTCCGCCAAGGCCTTATAGGGGCTGGATTTCAGGCCCGCATAGGATACCCAGTCGACCTTGGGGTGGGCCTCGAGAAATTCAGCTACGGCCTGCGCGTTGTCGCAATGGCGCGCCATGCGGAGCGGCAGGGTCTCGACCCCCTGGAGCAAAAGATAGGCGTTCATGGGCGACAGCGACGGGCCGAAGTCGCGCAGGCCCACGGCGCGTGTCTTCATGCTATAACCGAAATCGCCGAAGGTCTCGGCGAAGGTCAGGCCGTGGTAGGCCGGGTCCGGCTCGGTCATGCCGGGGAACTTGCCGGAGGCGAACCAGTCAAACTTGCCCGATTCGACCACCAGCCCGCCGAGCGAATTGCCATGGCCGCCGATGAATTTGGTCGCCGAATGGAGGATGATGTCGGCGCCCCATTCAAACGGCCGGCAGAGGAAGGGCGTCGCCAGGGTGTTGTCGACGATCAGGGGAATATCATGGGCGCGGGCGACATCCGCCACCGCTTCGATATCGACGATCACACCGCCCGGATTGGCCAGGCCCTCGATGAAGATGGCCTTGCATTTGGGCGTGATGGCGGCGGCGAAATTCTCTGGATCGGTCGGATCGACGAAGTGGCAATGCCAGCCCAGACGCTTGAAGCTGAGGCCGAACTGGGTGATCGAGCCGCCGTACAGATTGCGTGACGAGACGAATTCGTCGCCCGGCTCCATGAGCGAGAAAAAGGCCAGGAACTGGGCGGCGTGGCCCGAGGCGGCGGCAACCGAACCCCGGCCGCCCTCAAGGCTTGCGATACGCTCCTCCAGCACCGCCACGGTGGGGTTGGTGAGGCGTGAGTAGATGTAGCCGAAGGTCTGTAGATTGAACAGCGAGGCCGCGTGATCGATATCTTCGAAAACATAGGAGGTGGTCTGATAGATCGGCGTCGAGCGCGCGCCGGTGGTGGCGTCGGGCCGGGCCCCGGCATGTAGGGCGCGGGTCTCAATTCCAAAATCGTCTTTTTCATCAGCCATGATCAAATTACCGTCATGTTCAAATCACCGCCATGTTCAAATCACCGACTGGCGCCGGGCGGTGATGATCCCGGTGTTGATGCCGCCCCAGCCGAGTTCGCCACTAAAGCGCCCATATTCAATCTTGGGGCAGCGGTTCATCACTGCCGTCAGCCCGGCCGCCTCGGCCCGCGCCGCCGCCGCGTCGTTGCGCACGCCAAGCTGCATCCAAACCACCTCGATGCCTTTATCAGCGGCCAGAGAAATCGCCTCGTCGACGATTTCGCCGGCGGCCTCGGCGTTGCGATAGATATCGACCATAGGGAAGGGCTCGGGAATATCGGCGAGGCGGCTATAGACCCGCTCGCCGAGGATTTCCTCACCGGCCCTGGCCGGGTTTACCGGAATGATCCGGTAGCCCTTGATTTGCAGATATTTCATGGCGAAGTTGCTTGGCCGCACCCAATTCGGACTGGCGCCGACCATAACCATGGTTTTGCAGCGGCGCAGGATGCCGCGCAACAGGGACGCCGGATAGGTATCGTGATTCACGTCGTGTTACTCGCCGCGCCAGACCGCAGTGCGTTTCTCGATGAAGGCGTCGATGCCTTCCTCGGCGTCGCGGGCCAGCATATTGAGGGTCATGGCCTCGGCGGCGTAGTCGTAAGCGTCCTCCACATCCATTTCGAGTTGGCGGTAGAAGGCCTGCTTGCCGATTTTCAAGACCAGGGGCGATTTGGCGGCGATGGTGCCGGCCAGTTCGGCGACCGATGCATCGAGCCCGCCCTCGGGGGCCACGCGATTGATCAGACCGATGCGCTGCGCCTCTTCGGCGTCGATCATCTCGCCGGTCAGCAGCATCTCCATGGCCTGCTTGCGGCCCACATTGCGCCCCAGGGCGACCATGGGGGTCGAACAGAACAGACCGATATTGACCCCCGGCGTGGCGAACCGTGCGTCATCGGAGGCGATCGCCAGATCGCAGGTGGCGACAAGCTGACAGCCGGCGGCGGTAGCAATGCCATGGACCCGGGCGATCACCGGCTTGGACAGGCGCATGATGGTCAGCATCAAGCGGCTGGAGGCGGCGAAGGTTTGCTCGTAGTAGGCGCGGGTCGGATTGGCGCGCAGATCCTTGAGGTCGTGGCCGGCGCAAAACCCGGGACCGGCGCCGGCGATCACCACCAGCTTGACCGTATCGTCCTCGTCGATCGCGTCGAGCGCCGCCTGAAAGTCCGCCATCAAAGCCAGGGACAAGGAATTGCGGGCGGCGGGACGGTTCAGGGTCAGTCTGGCGATGCCATCCGCATCATCGCGCAGCAGGATCGCCTCATTGGCGGTGGCGGTGGCTTGGATGGTCATAAATTCCGGTCCATTCCCGTTGGTAACGATGCTCAAGGTTTATCGTAGCATACGCCGTTGTAGAAGACTTTCCATGTCTCGGCGACCGTCGAAGACACCATGTATCACTACATCCCGGCCGATGATCCGGTAAATAATGCGATAGGGTTTGAAGTGGATTTCGCGATAGACCGTAATCCCGATCTCCTGCAATTCCTTTGGTATATTCCCGCGTTCTGGAAAATCGCTCAGGCTGACGCATACCTCCTCAAGGGCGTCCAGGACAGCCTCGGCGCGATCGATCGAGTCATTGCGCATGATATAGGCATAAATCTCCTCGATGTCCCGTTCTGCGTCTTCGACGAGAAGAACCCGATAGGCCATGCAGCGTTGTCAGGCTTTAACTCGTTTACGGATATGGGTGAAGGCGCGGTCGGCTGGGCGGACTCTACCTTCTTCCAGGCTCTTGCCGCTCATGGCCAGCATTTTCAGGAGTGCCAGAGTTTCCTGGGTTTGTTCGTAACTTGCGATATCCTGTAGAACCGCCGCGGCCTCTCCATGCAGGGTGATGATGAGGGGCTCGCCCTGCTCGGAAAGATCGCGTATGACCTCTCCCGTGTGGGCCTTGAGGTGGCTGATCGGTTTGATGCGAAGTTTCAAGAGGGGCTCCTTATAACGAGTATAGACTAAATATAGTCTTTTTTTGGACTAATACCAAGGATCATCACCATGGCTGAATACGGCAAACCGCGCATAACCGTCGCCGAGTTCGAGCGTCTGGCGGATGAAAAGCTGCCGCTGGTGGTGCAATACGGCATTCGCTGCGAGCTGATCGAGGCCGGCCGCGTGGTCATGCGCATGCCGTTCGATGAGGGCCATCTGCGTCCCGGCGGCACAGTGAGCGGCCCGGTCATGCTGGCGCTCGCCGATGTGGCCGTTTATGCCCTGGTGCTCGGCTTGATCGGGCCGGTCGAGATGGCGGTGACCACCAGCCTGAATGCAAATTTTCTGCGCCGCCCGCGCGCCCGTGACCTGATCGCCGAGGCCCGAATTCTGAAACTCGGCAGGCGTCTCGCGGTCGGCGAGGTGACCATTCATTCCGACGGCGAGGAGGAGGCGGTCTGCCACGTCACCGCGACCTACTCGATCCCGCCGCTGGGCGATACAGATAAATAGGGTATTATAATACCGCGATCTTAATCATTTGATTTAATGCGTTATTCTCGTTGACAGTACAAAATTCTATGGCATACTCCGCGCCTTCTGAGAATAGATTTTTGAGATCAAGCCATGAAGACCTATAACGCCACGCCTTCCGACATCGAGAAGCCGTGGTTTGTGGTTGACGCTGAGGGTGTCGTCCTCGGGCGTCTCGCCGTTGTCATCGCCAACCGGCTGCGGTCATTGAAAAAGAGGAGATACCCGGCTTTCATGCTTCCGGGCGCAATGCCTCTCTGGTCCTTCAATCCACCGCAAATCCCCACATCCGTCAGGCGGTGGCAGCCAGCCGAAGAGCCTACCAAGAGCACGCGGCCGCCGTGGGTTTCAAGCAGAATGGATCGCTTCTGATCGGCCGGAAGACCTTGCTGGAACCGACTCGCCAGCCGGGCCTGATCACCTCCGAGTATTTCGAACCGAAGGATGTCACCAGGCAAATTCCGTTTTTGAAAGGCCACGAGT
>JAYGED010000204.1:0-8707 GCA_046582565.1 Alphaproteobacteria bacterium | reverse complement strand
CCCCAAGCACCACTTCCATCTCTATCTCAAGGAATGTGAGTGGCGCTTCAACTACCGGCCTACAGCCAATCTGTTGAAGGTTCTAACGCAATAGGCCAAAATGTGATTACTTCGAGCTTATCTATGTCAGCCCCTAAAATTAAGTAAATGAACATAAAGATGATCACCGCTATCGTGGTTTTGAAGAACGTAGAAATTGCCTGCCGCTCTTCACCAAACGCGCCCGGTTTTGTTTTCTCCTGCTTGCCCTGTTCGTTTGGTTTTTCCTCCTCTTCTGGACCTTCCTCTCTTTGAATTTTCGCAAATGTGCTGCGCCGATGGATGTACCAAATCCATAGGCTTGTGGCAGATAATCCAGTCAACGAAATCGAGTAAGCAGCGAGCAAGGCCAGAAACCCCTTGGTTTCTAGCGATGGAGGATCAATCTTGAGCAGATAGGCGGCGATTAATTTTATGTTCGTGTAACTAAGTTGGAAGAGAATTAAGTTCCATACTATCAGTTCGTATCGATTGGATATCTTTGTCCAAACAGGCGATCTATCCCATTTAGCCATCCATGGAGATAGCTTAGAATCGTGATGATATTGGTTGGATGACGTCACGATCATGAAGAATACGACGACTGTTACTGTAGCTGTTATGGCGAGCACAATGTGATCGAGGTTTTGAGGAATATCGTCAATACGATAGCCCGCAAGATACGCAATCGATCCCATAAGGAGAGCCAGTATGACGCTGGCGCGGGCAAAGCGTTTTTTCCAGCGTCGCAATGAAGAGATGGAGGCTGTATTAACCATCTCTTATTATAGCAATAGGTTAACCGCCCAGAAAACCCGCCAGGTACGCCATGAGGTTTTGCCCCAGGGTGTTGCAATCGTAGCCGCCCTCCTGGATCAGCACCGTCGGTGTGGCCAGGGCGGCGATGGCCCTGCCCGCCGCCTCGAAGGCGCAGAGCCGCGGCCCCGTCCAACTGTTTATCCGGGCTTATCGACCGCCGGGGACCGTCAGCGGCCTTCGCTTAGCACCATGATGGCTTCACGCAATTCTTCGGACAAGGGTATGGGACGCCGGGTTGTGCTATCAATCTGCACGGCAACCGCCGTGCTGGTGGCCATGCAGGCGCCGTCGCGGAACAGGCCTTGGGCCATGCGGGTCGAACTCCTGCCGATCCCCAGCACCAGGGTGCCGATCTCGATTTCTCCGGGAAAGCCCATCTCAGCGCGAAAACCGATGGTCATGGTTGCAATCACGCCCGCTATGTCCGCCCAATCGAGATGGCGTCCGGCATCGCGCCAGAAGGCGACCCGCGCCGACTCGAAATACTGGGCATAGGCCACGTTGTTGACATGGCCTTCCGGGTCGAGGTCGGCGAAGCGGACAATATGGTTGTTGAAGTAGCGATAGACCGACCGGTCGCCGAGGTCGATATCGATCTCTTGCGGCGTCTCAACCAAGGCCGAACCCATTCAGGAAACATGTGAGGTTGCGGCCCAGGGTCTTGCAATCGTAGCCGCCTTCCTGGATCAGCACTGTCGGTGTGGCCAGGGTGGCGATGGCCTTGCCCGCCGCCTCGAAGCCGCCGCTGGTGACCGTGAGGGGTGATAAGGGGTCGCCCTCGTAGGCGTCGAAGCCGAGGGAGACCAGCAGGGCCTCGGGCTCGAAGTCGCGGATTCTGGCCAGCCCCCGCTCGATCGCGGCGATGAAGGCGCCGTCGCCTTCGCCCAGGGTGATCGGCAGGTTGAGGTTGACGCCTTCGCCGGCGCCCTCGCCCTGTTCGTCCTCAAAGCCGACGAAGAAAGGAAAAAAGTTGCTGGGGTCGGCATGAACGGAGACGAACAAGATATCGTCGCGCCCATAAAAAATGCTTTGTGTGCCGTTGCCGTGATGGACATCGATATCGATGATGGCGACCTTTGAGAGCTTTGTGCGCATATGCTCGGCGGCAATGGCGACGTTGTTGAGCAGGCAGAAGCCGCTTGAAATGTCGATACAGGCGTGATGGCCGGGGGGACGGCACAGGCCGTAGGCTGCAGGAGCGCCATCGAGTACAAGCTGGGCGGCATGGACCGCCACGTTGGCGCTGGCAATGGCTGCCTCCCAGGTCCCGGGCCCGATCGGGCAGGCGGTATCCGAAATATGCCAACCGGCCTGGCCGACCACGCTTTCAGGGTAACGCGCGAGATGGCGGTTCGGGTGCGTATTGGGCACGATCTCGGGTCCAGCGCCGTCGAGTTCACGCCATCGACGATGAGCGCTCTCCAGGAAGTCGAGGAGCCGAATGTCATGCACCGCGCGTCGCGGGCCTTCGCCGAAATCGTCGGGCGCGATGATGCGATGGCCGGCGGCGCGCGCCGCGGCGACGAGGTTTTCAGCACGCTCGGGAACCTCGGGATTGTCGGCCCATTCGCCACGGATGATGAAGCGCCGGGGCGCATGCTTGAGGTGGGTTTCCGAATAGACGACATCCATAAGTAGGCCTCAATTCTATAGACGGCGGGGTATATGGCGAGCGTAAGCCCCCATCACCAGCATGATCAAGCCGGAGGTGACAAACACCGCGGGCAGGGCGAAGACATTCAGCACCAGGGCGAAGAGGCCGGGGATGGTGAGCCGGGCGACGTCGCGATAGGCCGTAAAAACGGCTGTCATCTCGGGCCGCTCGCGGGGGCGGACGGCACGCAGGAAAGGCACGTTGCCGGCGCCGTCGATGGCGCTGGCGGCGAGGCAGGCGACAATCAACAGGGTGATTGCCAACCAAGTCGTGCCCGCCGCGGCGCCGACCCCCAGGGTCAACAGCCCGGCCGCGATATAGCCCCAGACCAACAGGCGGCGCAGGCCGTAGCGCCGCCCAAGCCAGCCCCAGAACGTGACCGCGAACATCGAGGCCGAGCCCGCGGCCACGATCCAGCCGCCGGTCTCTTCGTCCATGCCCGAGGTAACCGCATAGATCGGCGCATAGATGAAGAACATCATCCACCAGCCGGCGCGCCCGACGGCCAGGAAGAAGGCGAGAAACAGCCGGGGCTGCGCGAAATAGCGGCGCAGGAAACGCAGCGGATTGGTCGCCGGCAAGGCGGCTGTCGGCGCCAGGATCGGGCTCTCGGTCATGCGCAGAAACCAGAAATAGGCGAGCAAGATGAGCGCCGTCCCGGCACTCGCCCCATAGGGCAGCCAGGAGGCGCCGTATTTACCGAGATAGACCCCCAAGACCGGCGCTATCATCCAGGCGGCGCCGGTAAACAGCATACGCATGGGCTCGAAACGGGTCAGCACCTTGGGCGGCACATGATCGAGCACATAGAGATTGAGACAGATCGATAAGGTCGCGGCGCCGATCATATGAAACGCCAGACCTAAAACCAGGCCGACCAGGCTATGGTGCGCCAGCAGGGGGCCGGCGATACAGAGATAGAATACCGCCAGGCTGACCACCCAGCGCCGCCGCAGCTTGCGCACCAGCCAGGGGACACACAAGGCGCCGAGCAGGCCGATGCCGCTCACCGAGAAATAAAACAGGCTGACCCCCTGGGCGTCGCCGAGCAGAGCCAGCGCCTGCAAGGGCACAACCGTCACCAGGATCGCCCGGGTGAAGGTCTCGAGCATGAACAGAACGACAAAAGCCGGATTGCCCGTGGTCGTCACCGCGCCCAACCAGACCGGATAATGAAACTGTCTCATGGCCGCACTAGTACAGGAATGCGTGGATCGGTCATACTGCTTACGCGTAGCACTTAACTCAGGGAGTAAGAATTCATGGCTAACGGCAAGAAAGTGATCATCACCTGCGCGATTACCGGCTCGATCCATACGCCGAGCATGTCGCCCCACCTGCCGATCACGCCTGATGAGATCGCCGAGGCCGCCATCGCCGCCGCCGAGGCCGGCGCCGCCGTGCTGCATCTCCATGCCCGCGACCCCAAGGACGGGCGGCCGACGCCGGACCCCGCCGTGTTCATGGAATTTCTGCCGCGCATCAAGCAATCCTGCGACGGCATCGTCAACATCACCACCGGCGGCGGCGGCGGCATGACCGTCGAGGAGCGCCTCGCAGCACCCCTTGCAGCCAAGCCCGAGCTGTGTTCGCTGAACATGGGCTCGATGAATTTCGGCCTGTTCCCGATCCTCGACAAGATGCAGGACTTCAAGCATGAATGGGAGCGCCAGCACCTGGAAGGCAGCCGCGACTTCATCTTCAAGAACACCTTCGCCGATATCGAGCGCCTGCTGCGCGACCTGGGCGAGGGCTGCGGCACGCGCTTCGAATTCGAATGCTACGATGTGGGCCATCTCTACACCCTGGCCCATTTCCTCGACCGCGGCCTGGCCAAGCCGCCGCTGTTCGTGCAGACCATCTTCGGCATCCTCGGCGGTATCGGCGCCGAGCCCGACAACCTGATGTTCATGAAGCGCACCGCCGATAAGCTGTTCGGCGATGATTACGAATGGTCGATCCTGGCCGCCGGGCGTCACCAGATGGGCTTCTGCACCATGGGCGCCATGATGGGCGGCAATGTGCGCGTCGGCCTGGAAGACAGCCTCTATATCGGCAAGGGCGAGCTGGCTGAATCCAACGCCCAGCAGGTCACCAAGATCCGCCGCATCCTGGAAGACCTGTCGCTCGAAATCGCCACCCCGGATGAGGCCCGCCAGCGCCTGGGACTGAAGGGCGGGGATCGCGTGGGGTTCTAGAGAGGGCGGCTGTTTGGCCGACACCACCAAGCAAGCCCTCGATCTTACCGTGCGCCACCATAATGCACGTCGCTTGGCCGAAGTCGCCCTTGCTTGAGCTTCTCTGATAGCTTGACTCCCTACCCCCGTCGCCATACAGTTCGCGCCTCTTCGGGAGGCTTAGTTCCTTTTGAGGATTGACGTCAGCCCCCCTCGCGATTCCGGGCTGGCGAATTTTTGTTTTGTGCCCATCGTCAACTGAACGGCCCGATTTTATATGTTCGAGTCCCTATCCAGTCGCCTCGGCGACGTCTTTGAAAAGCTGAAGCGGCGCGGGGCGCTGAGCGAAGGCGATGTGACGACCGCGCTGCGCGATGTGCGCGTCGCACTTCTTGAGGCCGATGTCGCCCTGTCCGTGGTCAAGCAGTTCATCGAGCAGGTCAAGGAGCGCGCCCTCGGCGCCGAGGTGCTGAAAAGCATCACGCCGGGCCAGATGGTGGTCAAGATCGTCCATGATCATCTGACCGAAATGCTCGGCTCCGAGGCGCAAGCCCTGAATTTCGCCACCTCGCCGCCGAGCGCCATCATGATGGTCGGCCTGCAGGGCTCGGGCAAGACCACCACCACCGCCAAGCTGGCGCTGTATCTGACCAACAGCCACAAGAAAAAAGTGCTGATGGCGTCGCTTGACGTGCATCGCCCGGCGGCTCAGGAACAGCTTGCCGTGCTCGGCCGTGAGGCGGGCGTTGAGACCCTGCCCGTGGTGATCATCGAGCAGCCCTTAGCGATTGCCAAGCGCGCCATGACCACGGCGCGGCGCGAAGGCTACGACGTGGTGTTGCTGGATACGGCGGGCCGGCTGCATATCGACGACGAGCTGATGAACGAGGCGGCGTCTGTGCGCGACATCGCCAATCCCGCCGAAGTGCTGCTGGTGGCCGACGCCCTGACCGGCCAGGATGCGGTCACACTCGCAAGTGCGTTCAACGAGCGCGTCGGCATCAGCGGCATCGTGCTGACCCGCGTCGACGGCGATGGCCGGGGCGGCGCCGCTCTCAGCATGCGCAACGTCACCGGCAAGCCGATCAAGCTGATCGGCGTCGGCGAGAAGCTTGCCGATCTCGAGGTCTTCCATCCCGATCGTATCGCCTCGCGCATCCTCGGCATGGGCGATGTCATCAGCCTGGTCGAGAAGGTTTCCGACTCTATCGATCAGGAAGACGCCGAGAAGCTCGCGAAGAAGATGATCAAGGGCGGCTTCGATTTCAACGATCTCGCCACCCAGCTCGGCCAGATGCGCAAGATGGGCGGCATGGAAGGCATCCTCGGCATGCTGCCCGGCGTGAGCAAGGCCCAGAGACAAATGGCCGAGGCCAATATCGACGAAAATCTGCTGATCCGTCAGCAAGCCATAATCGGCTCCATGACCAAGGCCGAACGCCTCAATGCGAAGCTGCTCAACGGCTCGCGCAAGCGGCGTATCGCCGGCGGATCAGGCACTACCGTGCAAGACGTCAATCGGGTGCTGAAGCAATTCAAACAGATCAGCATGATGATGAAACGCGCCGGCAAGCTCGGCAAGAAAAGACTTCTTCGCGGCGGCATGCAGAGCATGTTGCCACCCGGAATGGGCGGCGGGTTTCCCGGCGCATAACAAGCTACAAACAGGAAAGATGGACTAATGGCATTGAGAATTCGTCTGGCGCGCGGCGGCGCCAAGAAACGGCCCTATTACCGTATCGTTGTTGCCGATTCGCGCAGCCCGCGCGATGGCCGCTTCGTGGAGAAAATCGGCTCCTACAATCCGTTGCTCAAGCATGACGACCCGGAGCGCATCAAGATCGACGAGGAGCGCGCCAAGCATTGGCTCAGCCATGGTGCTACGCCGTCGGACCGGGTCGCCCTGTTCCTGGGCAAGGCCGGCGTGATCGCCATGCCCGAGCAGCCCAACCGCCCGGAGAAATCCAAGCCCAAGGCTAAGGCGCAGGAACGCGCCGCCGAAGCCGCCGAGGCCGCCACCAAGGCCGCCGAAGCGCCGGCTGAGGAGGCCCCCGCTGAGGAGGCCGCTGCTGAGGAAGCTCCTGCCGAGGAAGCGCCCGCTGAGGAGGCCGCTGCTGAGGAAGCCCCGGCTGAGGAGGCTCCGGCTGAGGAGGCGCCCGCTGAGGAGGCTGCTGCTGAGGAAGCGCCCACTGAGGAAACTCCGGCTGAGGAAACTCCGGCTGAGGAAGCCCCAGCTGAGGAGGCACCCGCCGAGGATGCTGCGGCCGATGATAGTGACGCACAAGACAGTGATGCCAAAGACAGTGATGATGGGAAAAAGTCCTGAAGCGGCGGCTGACGCGGACCAGGGCTGGGTCGCACTCGGCGTCATCACCAAGCCGAAGGGCGTGCGCGGCCGGGTCCGCATCACCAGCTTCACCGAGCGGTCCGCCGATCTGGTAGCCTACGGGCCGTTGCATGACGGTCCAGCTGGCCGGGTGGTGGAGCTGACCCTGCACGAAACTCTCAAGGGCGGGGTGGTGGTCGCCTCAATTGCCGGGGTCAGCGACCGCGACGCGGCGGAAGCCCTGCGGGGTATCGAGCTTCATGTCCCACGCAGCGCCCTGCCCGAGGCCGAGAGCGATGAGTATTACCACGCCGACCTGGTTGGCTTGGAGGTCGTCGGTGCGGATGGCGGAACGATTGGCGAGGTGGCGGCGCTGCATAACTTCGGCGCCGGCGATATTCTCGAGGTGAGCGGCCCTCGCGGTGACAGCATCATGCTGCCGTTCGACAAGGATACGGTGCCGAATATCGATATTCCCGGCGGCCGCCTGGTCATCGAGCTGCCAAAGCAGACAGACGAGCAGACCGGTGAGAAGCAGGACGAGACATGAGCAGCGATAGGGCATCACCGGCCTGGACCGTTACGGTGCTGACGCTGTTTCCCGAGATGTTTCCGGGGCCGCTCGGCCATTCCCTCGCGGGAAAAGCGCTTAACGGAGGCATTTGGGGGCTGGAAACAGTGGACATTCGCGACTATGCGCGCGATAACCACGGCTCCGTCGACGACAATGCCTTCGGCGGGGGTCCTGGCATGGTTATGCGGGCGGATATTCTGGGTGCTGCCATCGATGATGTCTGCGCCGGGGATGAGGGGTGTCCGCGTATTTTAATGACGCCGCGCGGCAGGCCGCTTAATCAGCGCCGGGTGCGGGAACTGGCCGAGCAACCTCGGCTGACGTTGGTCTGCGGGCGCTATGAGGGCGTCGATGAGCGCCTGATCGAGGCGCGCGGGCTGGAAGAGATTTGCCTCGGCGATTTTGTGTTGTCGGGCGGTGAGGTGGCGGCGTTGAGTTTGATCGATGCCTGCGTTCGGGTGCTGCCCGGCGTGATCGGCGATCCGGCGTCGTTGGATGAAGAGAGTTTCGAGAGCGGATTGCTGGAATATCCGCATTATACCCGACCCGCCGAGTGGGAAGGGCGCCCGGCACCGGAGGTGCTTTTATCAGGGCACCACAAACGAATTGCTGAGTGGCGCCTGGAACAGGCGAAACGAGCAACCCGGGAGCGCCGGCCCGATCTTTGGGCGCGCTATTCGGATAAGAGCAATTAGAGATGAGAGAAGCGAAAGGTCAAAGCGATGAATGTCATAGAGTCGATTGAACAGGAGCGCATGGTCGAGCTGGCCGAAAAGCGCCCGATTCAGGAATTTTCGCCCGGCGATACGGTGATCGTGAAGGTCAAGGTGGTCGAAGGCACCCGGGAGCGTGTCCAGGCCTTCGAGGGCGTCTGCATCGCACGCCGCAATCGGGGCATCAACTCGTCCTTCACGGTGCGTAAGATATCTTACGGCGAAGGCGTTGAGCGCATCTTTCCCTTGTACTCGCCGCGCATCGATTCCATCGAGCTGGTGCGCCGCGGCGACGTGCGCCGGGCCAAGCTCTATTATCTGCGCGGTCGTACTGGAAAGCGCGCCCGCATCGCCGAGAAGACCGACGGCTATTCGGCCAAGATCGCCGCCGAGGAGAAGCGCGCCGCCGCAGAGACACGTGGCGGA
>JAYGED010000142.1:0-1720 GCA_046582565.1 Alphaproteobacteria bacterium | reverse complement strand
GTACATCAACAACATGTATTTCCCCGCCGAAGGCATTTACGGCATTACGCTGTGGATCGTTTCCACAGTGGTCTTCCATTTCGTCCTCTTCGGCGTGCTGGCGCAGCGGATGGGTTTGGGCCAGTTCTTCGTCGATATGGCGACGGTGATCGCCGGCCGTTACACCGGCGGTCTGGCCAAGGTCAGCGTCGTTTCATCGGCCTTCTTCGGCACCATCTCGGGGTCTTCCATCGCCAACACGGTATCGACCGGCTCGCTGACCATCCCCAACATGAAAAAAATGGGCTACCCCGGTCACATGGCCGGCGGCGTCGAGGCGGCAGCCAGCGCCGGCGGCCAGATCACCCCGCCAATCATGGGCGCTGCCGCCTTTATCATGGCGGAATTCCTTGAAGTTCCCTACACCACTATCGTCATCGCCGCCAC
This sequence comes from Alphaproteobacteria bacterium, assembly GCA_046582565.1. Lineage (GTDB taxonomy): Bacteria > Pseudomonadota > Alphaproteobacteria > JAAXGF01 > JAAXGF01 > JAYGED01. The sequence continues at coordinate 1,294 of JAYGED010000142.1, read as the reverse complement.
CGTGCCGGCCGCCATGCACTACGTCGGTGTTCTCTGCATCGTCCATTTCCAGGCCAAGCGGTTGGGCCTCAGGGGTGTGCCGGAAGAAGAAATTCCGAAGCTGTTCGAGGTCATCAAAAAGGGATGGCCGACGGCCCTGCCGCTGGTGGCGCTGATTTATGTATTGTTCAGCGGCTACTCGCCGCATATGGCGGCGTTTTGGGGAATCACCGTGGCGCTGGTCGTCGGCTTCCTCAATCCCATGCACCGGATCACCGTGCGCGACCTCATCGACGGCTGTGTCACGGGTGTCAAATACTCCCTCGCCGTCGGCGCCGTCTGCGCAGCCATCGGCATCGTCGTCGGTGTCGTCAACTCAACGGGACTCGGTTTCCGCCTCGGCTTCATGGTCACCGAGGGGGCGTTAACCATCTCCGAAAACATTTTCGGCCTGATTTCCTGGATTCCTCTGATGGATCTGACCCTGAAGGATCTGACCCTGTTTGTGTCGCTGGTCCTGATCGCCGTCACCTGCATCATGATGGGGGCCGGACTGCCGACCACGGCGCTCTACATCATGCTCGTCACCGTCGCCCAACCGGCCCTGGCCGACCTGGGCGTTCCGCCGCTGGCGGCGCATCTGTTCGTGCTCTATTATGGCGTCATTTCGGAAATCACGCCGCCGGTCTGCGCCTCGGCCTACGCCGCCGCCGGCATAGCCGGCGCTAATCCGTTCAAGACCGGCGTTTCCGCGTTCACGTTCGGCATCGGCAAGCTGCTGGTGCCCATGGTGTTCGTCTATTCGCCGGCGATGCTGATCGTTTTAGAGGAATACTTCACCTGGGGCGCCTTCCTGGAAACCACACTGACCTGCGCTCTTGGCGTGTTCATGATGGCGACCGCCGTCAGCGCTTACTTCCTCACCAATATGCCGATACCCTACCGAATCCTGATTGCCGTGGCCGCCCTGTTCATGGTCGCGCCGGGTTATACCAGCGACATGTATGCCGTGGTATTGGCGCTTCCCGTGCTGCTCCAGCAACTGGCGGCCCGCAAACGGGAAAACGAAGCCGTCACCGGGAGCGCCTGACCCGCGGGGGGCCTCAACCATGAGCCAGGTTTGGACCACGGACGTATTGGCTGAATGGTGCGTTTCGCTCGATCCCGCCGAGGTGCCGGATGCGGTGATCGCCAAGACCGGGTCTTGTATTCTCGATGGGCTCGCCTGTGCCATGGCCGGGCGTCATGCCGAGGGCACGGCCCGCGTCATGGACGTCGCTTGCGGGCAATACCGTGACGGGCCCGGGGACGTCTG
>JAYGED010000099.1:0-43965 GCA_046582565.1 Alphaproteobacteria bacterium | reverse complement strand
AATGTCCGCTTATATGAGGCGCTTGCTGTCAAGGTGGTTTTAGTCTACGTCGCATGGCGGTCTCTTTTGTTGGTTACACCTTTGTGTCCAGGGCGGGTCTTGCGATGAGTTCCATGTCTCGTGCGAGGATCGCATCAACTTATATCCGGCAGCTCCGATCCGGCTTGCCACAATGCTGCATACAGGGACCATCACAATACGGGGGATGGGACTAGGTCATGGACTCAACTACCTCGCCATGATAAAGTTGGCATCTATACGGATATGGCTACGCGTTAATGAGTCCATGACCTAGGCTCAGCTCAAGCTGAGAGCGATCGAGGCGTCCATCGCAAAGGGATGCTATGTGCCGAAAGCTATTGGGAGGCGAGAGCGCAGCCTGGTTAGTTGTCCGGTCTACCGACAGATCGCCGATGTAGAACCCTTTCTGCCGTAGTATCTGGATAGAGTCGGTGGACTGGTAGCTATCATAGCCCCCACTCGGCGCGGACTTCCGGGTCGCTCTCGTCGGCCATCCGAGCCTCCCGCAACCGCTCAAATTGCCCAGCCTCCAGCAATTGCGCCGAGGCCCAGACCGCCATGGCGCGGACCAGGCGCGAGGGATCGTCGAGCAGGGCTTCGGCGTGGGGCGCCAGGCTCTCATCGCCGCTGTTGCCGATGGCGATCAACACATTGCGAACGAAACGGTCGCGCCCGGTACGCTTGATCGGCGAGCCGGCGAAGACTGCGCGGAAGGCGGCATCGTCAAGGGCCGCCAGATCGCCGAGCCGGGGCGCGGTGAGTTGGGCGCGGGGCAGTAGGGCGGGTTCTTGGGTCGGCTGTGCGAACTTGTTCCAGGGGCAGACCGCCAGGCAGTCGTCGCAGCCGTAAATCCGGTTGCCCATGGGCTTGCGGAATTCCTCGGCAATATGGCCCTTATGCTCGATGGTGAGATAGGAAATGCAACGCCGGGGGTCGAGCTCGTAGGGCGCCGTGATGGCCGCCGTCGGGCAGATATCGATACAGGCCGAACAGGCGCCGCAATGATCCTCGTGCGGTACATCGGGCGGCAGCTCCAGGCTGGTGAAGACCTCGCCGAGAAACAGCCAGGAACCCAGCTCGCGGGACACCAGATTTGTATGCTTGCCCTGCCAGCCGAGACCGGCGCTCATGGCGGCGGGTTTTTCCATCACCGGCGCCGTATCGACGAAGACTTTCACCTCCGCGCCGTAGGTCTCGGCCCCATAAGTTTCAACAATGCCACGCGCCAGGCGTTTCAGGCGGCCCTTCATGAGCTTGTGATAATCGCCGCCCCGGGCATAGACCGAAATCGCCCCGCGCCCGCGCCGCTCAATCGCGGCCAGGGGATCGTCGGCGGGGCCGTAATTGAGGCCGAGGGCAATGATCGTGCCGACGCCCGGCCATAACGCCCGGGGGTCGGCGCGGCGCTCGGCATTGTGCCCCATCCAAGCCATATCCCCCTGGCGACCCTGATCGAGATAGGCGCTAAGATTTTCCGCCGCCTTTGGGCCCAGCTCGGGCGCCGCAAAGCCGACCTGATCGAACCCCAGGGCGCGGGCCTGGGCGGCGATCTCAGCCTTGATGGTCTGGGGGTCTGTCTCGGTCATTAGATGATGACTACAGTAATATCCGATCAATTTATATTGAATGCACAGCTTAAACAGTCGCTCAAGCGGTTAATGGATTGTGAGTGGCCCTGTAGATTCTGTGGGGTTTTGTGGCGTTAAAGACCTTGTTATTGACATTTGTCATAAATAGATTATATTTACGACAAATGTCATTGGAGGGATGCATATGCCAAATCTTCGTCTTATTGAAACGATAAATGTTCCCCCTCGTAAAGCTGCTAACGATCCCCCAAGGATCACGTTCTCGGATGACGAGATCCATGCCATGCAGCGCGCGGTCATCAATCTGTTTGATCGTTGGGCTGTGAGTGATGAACAGGCCGCAATTCTGCTCGGCGGCATTGCCTCGCGCACCTACAAACGGTGGAAGGCGGGGGAATATGGTCGTGTTGGTCCTGATCTTTCAGCGCGGCTATCCAACTTGATGGCTATGCACAAAGCCTTGCGGCTGTTGTTCAAGGGCGCGCGGCGCGGCTATGGCTGGATCAAGCGTCCGAACGAGACATTTGGCGGGCGCTCGGCACTGGACATAATGTTGGATGGACAATTGACGGATCTAATGCGGGTGCGCCGCTACTTGGATGCTTCGCGTAGTCCATGGTAAGGGCTCCCCTGGCGCCGGTGTATTGGACGTATCACCGGTTCATCAATTCAGCTCATCCAACCATAGATCTTTTCGAAGATATTGCCGATCCGGCGGATTGGGCACTTCTGGCGGCTGCTGAACAAAAGACAAACCCGAGGCTGGAAGAAACGATCGGTAATCTTGATCTGGTTCCCCTGGCGCGCCGCGTAAGCGGTCCGGGATCATCCTATGTAATGGCCCCGTTTACTCACGTAAGCCTCGACAGTCCCGGGCGATTTCATGACGGGTCTTTCGGCGCCTTCTATGGCGCTGATAGTTATGAGACCGCCATGTTTGAAACCATTTTCCACACAGAATTATTTTACGCGAAAACACACGAGGAGCCTGGCTGGATCGCTGATAAATGCGAGCTTATCGGAGACATCGACACAGAGCTTGACGATATTCGAAGTGGCGGGTTTGGCGCGTTGCTTGATCCTTCTGATTATACGGCGTCTCAAGCCTTTGCCAGAGATGCCAAGGCTGATAACAGCGACGGGGTTGTTTATCCCAGCGTGCGGAATGCGGGCGGAAATTGTTTTGCCGCGTTCTATCCCGATGTGATGGACGTGCCGGTTCAGGGACGGCATATCAGTTATCACTGGGATGGCGGGCGCATTGATACGATCAAGGACCTAAGCGACGGCAACAAGGTCTATGAAATCACCCCGTAGGGACTCTCATCACTCAGACCGCGCCAAAATCACCTAAAAATCCCAGGAAGACTTAAAAATCGAGATTGGCGTAATGCTTGGGCGGCATCAGGCCGGGGATGCGGTCTTTCAGCAGCGGGCGGAAACTGGGCCGTGATTTCAGACGTGCATACCATTCCTTGACCCGAAGATAGTCTTCCCAGGGCACGTCGCCGAGGTAATCCAGCGCAGACAGATGGGACGCCGCCGCGAGATCAGCCAGGGACAGCTCGTCGCCGGCGAGCCAGTTACGGGAATCCGCGAGCCAGGAAATATACTCGAGATGCGATTTAAGATTGGTCAACCCGGCGCGAATCGCCTCCACCGAAGGCTCGCCGAGGCCGAGGAACTGTTTGTTGACCTTCTCGCCGATCAGATTGTCGGTCACCTCGATGCGGAATTTTTCATCGAACCAGGCCACCAGCCGCCTGGTTTCGGCCCGCGCCGGCGCGCTGCTGCCGATCAGCGGCGGGTCGGGATGAAGCTCATCGAGATATTCGCAGATGGCTGTTGAGTCGGCGATTACGATGCCGTCGTCCTCGATCAGCACCGGCACCTTGCCGGTCGGATTCAGGCTGAGAAATTCGTCTCTACGCTCCCAGGTCTTCTCGACCTCCATCTCGAAGTCGAGTTTCTTCTCGCCCAGTACCAGCCGCACCTTGCGCGACGAAGGCGACAACCAGAGATGATAAAGGGTGCGCATGGCCGCGAAGGTATACGCTAAGTGCGCCACGCATCAAGCGCCGCGGGCCGCATCTACCGAATCCTAATCCCCGGTGTCGGCTAAGGCTACGTCGGACAGCGGATGTTCCAGGTGGTCGATCATTTCCTTGGGGCAGATTTGCCAGAAGCGGTCCTGCTCCACATCCCAGTTCTCCAGCAGGCGTTGGGCGTGGCGTGAGTCGGTTTGTTCGCCATGCTCGACGATCAGCGAGCGCAGCAGGGCACGCCAATGGGCGCTGTCGATGCGTTGGAAAACCACCGTGTCGGCGTTGATGCGCTGGCGCATCTTGGTTTCCGACATATGCACGAAGGCCATGCCGCCGGTCATCCCGGCGGCGAAATTATTGCCCACGGCGCCGAGGATAACGGCGATGCCGCCGGTCATATATTCGCAGCCGTTGGAGCCGCAGCCCTCGATCACCGCCACCGCGCCGGAATTGCGCACGCAGAAGCGCTCGCCCGCCTGGCCGGCGGCGAATAGCTTACCGGCGATAGCGCCATAGAGCACGGTGTTGCCGATGATGGTGTTCTTGTGGGCCGCCAGCGGGCTCGAGACCGTCGGCCTAACGATGATTTCACCGCCCGACAGGCCCTTGCCCACATAGTCGTTGGCGTCGCCGAACACCTCGAGCTTGACGCCCTGGACCAGGAAGGCGCCGAGGGACTGGCCTGCCGAGCCGCGCAGGCGGGCGGTCACATGGCCGGCTTTGAGCTTATCCATGCCGAAGCGCCGGGTGATCATCGACGACAGCCGGGCGCCGATAGCCCGATGGGTGTTGCGGATGCTGTAGGCGACCTGTTTCTTCTCACCCGCCATAAGCGACGCCGCCACATCCTCGATGATCTGCTCATCGAGGGTATCGGGCACCTCGTTGCGGCCCTCTAGAGTGCAGTGGCGGGCAAAATCGCCCGGATCGGCCTGGACCAGCAGCGGATTGAGATCGAGATCGTCGAGATAGGGGCTGCCCCGGCTGACCTGGGCCAGCAAATCACTGCGCCCGACGATTTCAAGCAGGGACCGGGCGCCGAGAGAGGCGAGGATCTCGCGCACCTCCTCGGCTATGAAGCTGAAGAGGTTGATGACCTTCTCAGGGCTCCCTGCGAACTTCTCACGTAACTTAGGGTCCTGGGTGCAGATGCCCACCGGGCAGGTGTTGGAATGACATTGGCGCACCAGGATGCAGCCCATGGCCACCAGGGAAGTGGTGGCGATGCCGAATTCCTCGGCCCCCAGCATGGCGGCGATCACGATATCGCGCCCGGTACGGATGCCGCCGTCGGCGCGCAGCTTGATGGTATGGCGCAGGCGGTTGAGGGTGAGCACCTGATTGACTTCCGAGAGGCCCATTTCCCAGGGTGCGCCGGCGTATTTGATGCTGGACAGCGGGCTGGCGCCGGTGCCGCCCGAATGGCCCGAGATCAGCACTACGTCGGCCTTGGCCTTGGCCACGCCTGCCGCCACCGTGCCGATGCCGGCCTGAGCGACCAGCTTGACCGAGACCCGGGCCACCGGATTGATCTGCTTGAGGTCGTAGATCAGTTGCGCCAGGTCCTCGATGGAATAGATGTCGTGGTGGGGCGGCGGTGAAATCAGCGTCACCCCGGCTGTTGCATTGCGCAGGGCCGCGATTTCGGCGGTCACCTTGAAACCCGGCAGTTGCCCGCCCTCGCCGGGCTTGGCGCCCTGGGCGATCTTGATCTCGATTTCCGAGCAATTGTTGAGATAGGCCGCCGAGACGCCGAAGCGCGCCGAGGCGATGTGCTTGACGCTGGAATTGGCGTTGTCGCCGTTCGACCGGGGCTGATAGCGCTCCTCATCCTCGCCGCCCTCGCCCGAGCAGGACATGGCGCCCATGCGGTTCATGGCGATGGCCAGGGTCTCATGGGCCTCGGGCGACAGGGCGCCGAGCGACATGCTGCCCGACAGAAAACGCCGGCGGATGCCGGTGATGGATTCCACGTCTTCCACGGGGATCGCCTCGCCGAGGGGGCGGAAATCCAGCAGATCGCGCAAATTGACCGGCGGCAGGTCCGCGACCCCCCGGCTGTATTTCCGGTAGAGCTGATAGGAATCACGGGACACCGCGCTTTGCAGCATGTGGATCAGCTCGGGCGCGAAAGCATGAGTCTCACCGCCCACGCGATAACGGTAGAGATCGCCGATCGGCAGCGGCGCCTCATCATCGCCGCGATCCGCGCCGTGCTTTTCGAGTACCTTGCGCTGAATACCGGCCAGGCCGATGCCCGAGATACGCGACGGCATGCCCGGGAAAATATCGGCGACCAGGGTGCGCGACAGGCCGATGGCCTCGAAATTATAGCCGCCCCGATAGGAGCTCACCACCGAGATGCCGATCTTCGACATGATCTTGAGCAGCCCCTGATCGGCGGCCCGCTTGTACCGAGCGATGGCGTCCTCGAGAGAGAGCCCGCCCACCAGGCCGCGGCGATGGCGGTCGATGATGCTGTCCTGGGCGAGATAGGGATTGACCGTGGTCGCGCCGACGCCGATCAGCACGGCGAAATAATGCACATCCAGGCATTCGGCGGAACGGATGTTGAGCGAGGTGTAGGTACGCAGGCCGTTGCGCACCAGATGGGCGTGAACCGCGCCCGCCGCCAGGATCATCGGTATCGCCGCGCGATCCTCGCCGATATGGGAATCATCGAGGATGAGATGGACGCTGCCGCCGCGCACCGCGTCCTCGGCCTCGCGGCGGATGCGGGCGATGGCGTCGCGCAGGGCGTTTTCATCGCCATCGGCGGCAAAGCCGCAATCGATGCCGGCGGCGCTGTCCCCCATGCGCTCGCGCATGTCGATGAAATCGGCGTTGGTCAGGACCGGCGATGACAGCAACAGGATATTGGTCTGGCTGGCGTCCTCGTCGAGCACGTTGGTCAGGTTGCCGAGCCGCGTGTTCAGCGACATGACGCGGCTTTCGCGCAAGCTGTCGATGGGCGGGTTGGTGACCTGGCTGAACTGCTGGCGGAAGAAATGATGCAGCCCGCGATAGCCTTTCGACAGCACGGCCAGGGGGGTGTCGTCGCCCATCGAGCCGCTGCCCTCCTTGGCGTCCTCGATCATCGGCGCCAGAACCAGCTCAAGCGCCTCCATACTGTAGCCCGCGGCGTGCTGGCGCCAGCGCAGGTCCGCGCCCTCGTAGCGCGCTTCGAGGGCGGCGTCGGCGCCCGGTTGATGGCGCAGCTCGGTGATATTGCGCACCCACTCGCGGTACGGCTGGTCGGCGGCGAGCATGTCCTTGATTTCACGGTCGTGATAGAGCCGGCCCTCGGTGAGATCGACGGCGATCATGCGGCCCGGCCCGATGCGCCCCTTCTCGATGATTTCGGTCTCGGGCAGCGGCGCCATGCCGGTCTCCGAGCCGACCACCAGCAGGCCGCGGCTGCTGACCGCGTAACGCAGCGGACGCAGGCCGTTGCGGTCCATGCCGGCGAGCACCCAGCGGCCGTCGGTGGCGGCGATGGCGGCGGGCCCGTCCCACGGCTCCATCACCGTGTTGCAGTAGCTGTAAAGCGCCCGGTGGGCCTCGGGCATGGCGACTTCCTTGGACCAGGCCTCGGGGATCAGCAGGGTCTTGACCAGGGTCACCGGGCGGCCGGCGCGAACCAGCACCTCGAAGGCGGCATCGAGTGCTGCTGAATCCGAAGAGCCCGACTGGATCACCGGCTTGATGTCCTCGCCGTGCTCGCGGAACAGGGTGCTGACCATGCGCGGCTCATGGCATTTCATCCAGTTGATGTTGCCCCGGATGGTGTTGATTTCGCCGTTATGGGCCAGCATGCGAAAGGGCTGGGCCAAGCGCCAGGTGGGAAAGGTGTTGGTCGAGTAGCGCTGGTGATAGATCGCGAAACTCGATTCGAAGCGATCATCCTTGAGGTCCGGGTAGAAATCGTCGATCTGCTCGGCGAGAAACATGCCCTTGTAGATGATCGACCGGCACGACAGGGAGCAGATGTAGAAATCGTTGATATGGGCCTCCAGCACCCGGCGCTCGATGCGGCGGCGGATGATATAGAGGTCGAGTTCGAATTTGGCTTCTCCCGCGTCGCCGTTTTCGGCCCCGTCATCGGAGTCGTCCTCTTGGGGGGCGTCGTGGTTGGCGATCATGATCTGTTCGATCTCGGGCCGGGTGGCGTTGGCCTTCTCGCCGATCACCGAGGCGTCGACCGGGACCTGACGCCAACCGTAGATTTCATAGCCGAAATTGAGAATCTCGGTCTCGACGATGCCGCGGCAAAGCTCCTGGGCGCCGAGGTCGGTCTTGGGCATAAACACCATGCCGACCGCGAGCCTGCCGCCACCGGCCACATGACCGGTGCGCGCGATATGCTCCTTGAAGAAATTCTGCGGTATTTCCACATGGATACCGGCGCCGTCGCCGGTCTTGCCGTCCGCGTCGACGGCGCCACGATGCCACACCGCCTTGAGCGCGCTGATGCCGGCCAGCACCACCTCGCGCCGGGGCTTGCCGTCGATGGCGGCGATCAGCCCGACACCGCAGGCGTCGTGCTCATGGGACGGATCATACAGCCCATGACGCTCAAGATGCTCGGCGTTGGCCTGCCACTCGGCGATGAACTTATTCATTCTGCCGCCGCCACGGTAGCGTTCTGGTTGGCGGATTTGACCCGCAGATATGTGTCGATGCTGTCGGCGGCATCGCGGCCGTCCTTGATCGCCCAGACCACAAGGGACGCGCCGCGCACGATATCGCCGGCGGCGAAAACGCCGTCGAGGCTGGTCATCATACTCTGTCCGGCGATCTTGAGGGTTGTATGGCGGGTCAATTTCAGCGCCGATTCTTCGAACACCACGGACAGGTTCTGTGCATCGAAGCCGAGCGCCAGGATGGCGAGATCGCAGGGCAGGGTGAAGGTCGAATCCGGGACTGGTTTCACCGATTGCCGGCCCTCGGCGTCCGGCGCGCCGAGGCGCATGCGCAGCGCCCGCACGCTGCCCACCACGTCGGAACCCAGGAAGGCTTCGGGAGCGGCCAGCCATTCGAAATGAACGCCTTCTTCAATGGCGTGGCCGACTTCGCGTTGGGATCCGGGCATGTTGTCGCGGTCGCGGCGATACAGGCAGGTGACTTGTTCAGCGCCCTGGCGAACCGCGGTGCGCACACAATCCATGCCGGTGTCGCCGCCGCCGATGACCACCACATGCTTGGCCCGGGCATCGAGGCCGCCCTGATCGAACGCCGGCACGGGGTCGCCGAGTCCCTTGCGGTTGCTGGCAATGAGATAATCCAGCGCCGGGACGATATTGCCGAGGCCGGAGCCGGGTATGGTCATAGGGCGGGCGTCATAGACTCCGGTGGCGATGAGCAGGGCGTCGTGCCGGGCGCGCAAGGCTTCAAAGCTCTCACTTCGGCCGACTTCGAAATCCGTATGGAAATCGACGCCGCCTTCTTCGAGCAGGCTGATGCGGCGCGTCACCACATGCTTTTCGAGCTTGAAATTGGGGATGCCGTAAATCAGCAGGCCGCCGATTCGGTCGTGGCGGTCATAGACGGCGACCCGATAGCCCAGACGGCGCAGGCGGTCGGCGGCGGCGAGCCCGGCCGGGCCGCCGCCGATGATGCCGACGGATTGCTCGCGCTCGACGCTCGGCTTGGGCGGCTTGACCCAGCCTTCGGCGAAAGCGGTCTCCACAATATGGCTCTCCACCGCGCCGATGGTCACCGCATCGAAATCCTTCTCAATGACGCAATTGCCCTCACACAGTCTGTCCTGGGGGCAGATACGGCCGCAAATCTCGGGAAATGTATTGGTTGCCGAGGCCAGGCCATAGGCCTCCTCGAGACGGCCGTTGGCGGTCAGCATGAGCCAATCGGGGATATTGTTGCCGAGCGGGCAATGGACCTGGCAATAGGGGATGCCGCATTGGGAGCAGCGCGCAGCCTGTTCGGTGGCGCCTTGGGGCAGAAAATCCTGATAGATTTCGGCAAAATCCCCCCGCCGCTCGGCGACGCCCCGCTTATCGGGCGTCTGGCGGTCGCGGGATATGAATTTAAGCAATGTCGAAGACACCCAGGCTTCTCCCTCGTCCTTAACGTAAAAACCGTCGCAACTATGGCTTCGGGACAGGATTTCCCGAAACAAGGACAATATAACTGACCTTAAACAACCAAATTACCGTGAAGATCTCCACTATAAACGGGAATTATCGGAGAAGCGAGGGAAGAATAGGGCCGAAACGGTCCTTATTTCGCCATAGTCGAAGGATTCGACTGCCGTGTATACTCCGAGCCGCGATGAAAAAGCCGCCATTCTTATAGATCAGGGGGGAGGCGTTGACGTGACGGGGATCAATCTCGTCGTTCTGGCCGTGATTCAAGGGATTACCGAGTTCCTCCCGATCAGCTCCTCGGCCCATTTGATACTCGTACCGGTCTTCACCGATTGGCCCGATCAGGGGCCGATGATCGATGTCGCGGTCCATGTCGGCACCCTTGGCGCGGTCCTGTTGTATTTCCGCCGCGATGTCTGGGCCATGCTGCAGGGCCTTGTTCGGCGTGGAAACAACGCCCATGCGCCCGGCACCCGGCTGATGTTTCAAGTGATCGTTGCCACCGTTCCAGTGGTTATCGCCGGCGCCGCCCTATCCCTGTACGGCCTCGAAATGCTGCGCTCGCCGGCGCTCATCGGCTGGACCATGTTGGGTTTCGGGCTTTTGCTCTATGCCGCCGACACACTCAACATGACCATCCGCACGGTCCAGCATATGACCTTTTCCCATGCCCTGTTCATCGGCGTCGCCCAGGTGCTGGCCTTGGTCCCCGGCACCAGCCGCGCCGGCATCACCATGACCGCCGCGCGCGCCCTGGGCTATGAGCGGGCCGATGCGGCGCGGTTTTCCATGCTGCTATCCATGCCGACCATACTGGCTGCGGGCGTCCTGGTCGGCTACAAGCTCTACGGCGTCGGCGATATGGAACTCGGCCTGGCCGCGATGATTGCCGCCGGCTTATCATTCGTTGCGGCGCTCGCCACCATCGGCGCCATGATGGCCTGGTTGAAGCGGGCGAGCTTTACGCCTTTCGTGGTCTATCGGGTGGCGCTTGGCGGCTATCTCCTGTGGTGGGCCTATTTCTGAGAGTCATGATAAAGCCGGCGTGTTGACCATCGACGGACTGGCCATCGACGGACTGGGGATCGATTTTTATGAGAGCGGCGAGGGTCCGCCGGTTCTGTTTGTGCCGGGGTCCTTCGGCACGCCGGCAGCCTGGTTCGGCGTGCAGAAATATTTGCCGCAACGCTATCGATTCGTCGCCACCAGCCTGTGTGGCTATGGCGCGACGGCGGAAACCCGGAGTCTCGATGATTACGGCATGGAGCATGAAGTGCGCCTGATCGAGGCCGTGGCCAGGGAAATCGGCGCGCCGGTTCATCTCGTTGGGCATTCTCTCGGCGCTACTGTTGCCCTGGCGGCGGCGCTTGGCGGTGCTGTCGACCTGCTCAGTATCGCCACCTTTGAGGCCAACCCCCTGGTCCTCGTCCGCGACGGCGTCCATGCGGATCTGTTCGCGTCCATGCAGCGCATGAGTGGGGCGTTCGAAGCCGCTTACCACGCCGGCGAGCAGGATGCCGCTGGCCGGGTCATCGATTTTTGGGGCGGCGCCGGCTCGTTCGCCGCCATGCCCCAGGCGGTGCGGGAGTATTGCCGGGCGACCGCCTTTGCCAATGTGCTCGACTGGCACACGTACTATGGCTTCGAGTCCACCAGGGCCGACTATGGGCGATTGGCCATACCGGCGCTCGTGGTGCGCGGCGCGCGGGCCAATCCGGTAATTGTCAAAATCACCGAGGCGCTGGAGAGCAGCCTTCCGAACGTACAATCGGCCGTGATCGAGGACGCCAGCCATTTCCTGATCACCACCCATGCCAGGGACTGTGGCGCGCTGCTAGCCGAATTCCTGGCCGAGGTCGCGGCATGAAACCGCCACAGCCTCGCAAGCCGGATAATGCGCTTTTTTTTAATCTGCTTTCTTTCCGGCTATCACCAGGGCCACGTAGGGCACCAGATTGCAGGACAGAAAGAACAGTTTGAGCAAGCCGAGGAAGCCGTAAAACATCAGGTCGAAGGCTTCCCGGGAGATCGGATAGAATTTGACTTGCGCGCCGTAGGCGAAATCCGGGAAGGCCGTGAAGAGTAAGGCCGAGAAGGCCAACAAGCCCCCGTTCAGGATCGTGCACCATTTGAAAAATCTGGTTAGCGTCTGAATATCCATACTGTTCCTCATGCCGCTGGGATCGAGAAGCGCCTAGACCGGAACTTTATATATAAGATAGCGGGGCGATCGTTTCAGCGGCGGGCTTGCGCCCCGCCCCGCCTTTCAGAGCGAGCCCGGTATGGACCGTTGCTTGACAACGGGGTGACGTTGGGGCTAGTTGGCGGCCCATGTTCTGGGCCCAGGTGGCGGAATTGGTAGACGCGCTAGCTTCAGGTGCTAGTGACCTTATGGTCGTGGAAGTTCGAGTCTTCTCCTGGGTACCATCTCTTCCTTGAAATTGGGTTGCTATGACCATCCATCTTCATCAAGGCGATCTTCCGGACGGACTCGATTTCGGCGATGCCGTAGCGGTCGACAGCGAGACCATGGGGCTGGATGCGCGCCGCGACCGGCTCTGCCTGGTCCAGCTTTCGGCGGGCGACGGGGTCTGCCATCTGGTGCAGTTCGCCAATGGAGTCTATGACGCCCCCAGGCTTAGCGCCCTGATGACCGATGCCGCCGTCACCAAGCTGTTTCATTTCGCGCGCTTCGATCTGATGATGCTCAAGCGTCATCTCGGCATCGATGTGACACCGCTGTTCTGCACCAAGATCGCCTCCAAGCTGGTGCGCACCTCGACCGACCGCCATGGCCTGAAGGACCTGTGCCGCGACCTGCTCGGCGTTGAGCTGTCCAAACAGCAGCAGACCTCCGATTGGGGCGCTCAGGAGCTCACCAAGGAGCAGCTCACCTACGCGGCTTCCGACGTGCTGCATCTTCATGCCCTGCGTGAGAAACTGGAGCCGCTGCTCGCCCGCGAAGGACGTGAGGGTCTCGCCGCCGGTTGTTTCGCCGCCCTCAATGTCCGCGCCGAGCTTGATTTACTGGGCTGGGAAGATCCGGACATATTCAGCCATTAGCCACAGATCATTGGTTCGGGGGCCATTGGTTCGGGGGCCATCGGTTCGTAGGGTGGTATTTAGGGCCGGAACGCCCCATAATTAACGTTATGATCGTTGACAGGATTCGCCGGGTTTTGACTGTGAATGTGACTGTGCTTATGAAGGCGCGTCACCGATGAGCGCGCGCCGATCTTTCAGCGAACATATGGCGCGGCCGCCGCGAATCGTTTCCGTCAGCGAACGGTATAGCCGCTTCGTCGGGCTGATGAAGCTGATGTTGCCGCTCAGCGCCGCGGCTCTGGTCGTCATCGTCGTGAGCTGGCCCTATCTCGGCGGGCGCGAGGACGGTATCCCGCTGTCCTTCGCCAGCATCGGCATCGGCCTGGATGAAAAGGTTTTCATGACCAACGCCCGTTACATGGGCTCCGACGACGAAGACCAGCCCTACACGTTGACAGCCGAGCTGATGGCCGAGGAAGAGGGTGTCGAAGACGCCTTCCGCCTGACCAAGCCCGAGGCCGATATTATGCTGAATAACGGCTCCTGGCTCGCCCTGACGGCTGATTCGGGGGTGTTTAATAGGGAAAGCGAACATTTGGTCCTGGTCGGCTCGGTCAATTTCTTTTCGGACTCGGGGTATGAATTCCACACTCAGCGCGCGGAGTTCAATCTTGGCACGAAGCGCGCCCACGGCGATCAGCCGATTGAAGGCCAGGGTCCGTTCGGCATGCTCAATGCCGATAGTTTCCGCCTCGAACATGAGGGAAAATCCCTGATTCTCGAAGGCCATGTTCGCATTACCTACTATCCCGGCTCTAAGGCATTGTGAGGCAATGTAGAGTCATGACCCAAAGATTGGCCGCTCTTAGCGCGCTGTTCCTGCTGGTGTTTAGCCTGGCAGCCGGGGATGTCCGGGCGCAAATCAATAAGGGCTATGACACGTCCCTGCCCATCGAAATAAACGCCGATGCCCTCGAAGTTCAGCAAGATGAGCAGATTGCGGTGTTTACCGGCAATGTGGACGCCGCTCAGGGCGATCTCAACCTGCGTGCCGACAAGCTTGTGGTCCATTACCGCGCCAATGCACAAGAGAGTAACGCCATCACCATGATCGAGGCTTTCGGTAATGTCTTCCTGTCCTCGCCCACGGAAATTGCCCAGGGCGAGAAAGGTGTCTACAACCTTGATGAAGATACGATAGAGTTAACGGGCGGCGTGGTTTTGACCCGTGGCGAGAGCGTCATTCGTGGCGAGCGCCTCGATATGGACCTCATCAGCGGCCGTTCCCGGGTATCGGGCGGAACTGCTGTAGGCCAGGAAAGTAACCAGGGCACCGGACGCGTTAAGGCTTTGTTCGTACCCAGCAACGATGATGCGGAGTAGACCAGATTGTTAGTTAACGAGATCGGTCGATGACGGCGGGATCCCAGGGTCCATCTGAAGGGGCGTCGGCCCCAAAAGAGACGCCGGCGCGTCTGATTAGCGATAATGCCGGTTTGGTTGCCGAAAATCTCGGCAAAGAGTTCCGTAAGCGGCCCGTACTGCGCGATGTAAGTCTGTCGGTGCGGCGTGGCGAAGCGGTCGGCCTTCTAGGACCTAATGGTGCCGGTAAAACGACATGCTTCTATTTGATCACCGGATTGATCGCCCCCGACTACGGGACCATCTCCATCGATGGTCACGACATCACGGATCTGCCCATGTATCGCCGCGCCCGCCTCGGCATCGGCTATCTGCCCCAGGAGGCGTCGATCTTCCGGGGGCTTTCCGTGGAGAACAATATCCGCGCCGTTCTCGAGGTTGTGGAGCCGACCCGCGAGAAGCGCGAGATCATGCTCGAAGACCTGCTCGCCGAGTTCTCGATCACCCATTTGCGGCGCACCCCGGCGCCGGCCCTGTCGGGCGGCGAGCGGCGGCGGGTGGAGATTGCCCGCGCCCTGGCCTCCCAGCCGAGCTTCATCCTGCTCGACGAGCCGCTCGCCGGGATCGACCCCATAGCGGTGGCCGATATCCGCGATCTGGTGTCGCATCTCAAGGATCGCGGCATCGGTGTGCTGATTACCGAGCACAATGTTCGCGAGACTCTCGAAATCATCGACCGCGCCTACATCCTGCACGAAGGGGCCGTGTTGATGGAGGGAACGCCCGACGACATCGTTTCTCACGAGGATGTCCGCAGAGTCTATCTGGGCGAACGCTTCAGCCTTTGAGACCGGATTGGAGCCGCCCATGGCTCTAGCCCCCCGCCTCGATCTCCGCCAGAGCCAGGCGCTCGTTATGACGCCGCAGCTGCAGCAGGCGATCAAGATGCTGCAGCTCAACAATCTGGAAATCACCGCCTATGTGGATGAGCAGCTTGAGCAGAATCCTCTGCTCGAGCGCGCCGATAATGACGATCAATCCTCTACGCCGGCCGAAAACCAGCCGGAAAACAGTGAGGCGACACCGGCTGAGAGCCCGGTGGAGGCGCTCGACTCCGATTATGACAATATGTGGAACAGCGATCAGGGATCCGAAACCGCGCCGCCTGTGACCATGGAAGTTTGGCGCAGCACGCCCACAGGCGCCGCAAGCGGGGCGTCCAGCGCCCTCGATTTTGCGCCCGCGGCGAATATCAGCCTGCGAGATCATCTGTTGAACCAGCTCAACGTCGATCTTGACGACCCCGTCGATCGGATCATTGGCACGCATATCATCGACCTGCTCGACGACGCCGGATATATCGACGGCGATATCGCCATAATCGCCGACCGTCTGGGCTGCGACGAGGCCCGCGTCGAGGCCACCCTGGAGAGGCTCCAGGGCTTCGACCCGATCGGCGTGTTCGCCCGCGATCTGGCGGAATGTCTGACTCTGCAGCTGCGCGAGCAGGATCGGCTGGACCCGATCATGGCCAAACTGGTCGATAATCTCGACCTGCTGGCCGACCGTGACTACCAGACCCTGAGGCGGCGTTGCGGCGCCGACGATGAGGATTTTGCCGATATGCTGGCCGAGATCCAGGCGCTTAATCCCAAGCCCGGCCTCGCCTTCACCAGCGAAGTGGCGCAGACCCTGGTGCCCGACGTCATCGTCCGCCAGGGCGGCGGCGAGTGGATCATCGAGCTCAACAACGAAACCTTGCCTCGGGTGCTGGTCAATGAGCGCTATTACGCGACGATCAGCAAACAAACAAAAAACAAGCGCGACCGCGAATATATTTCCGACTGTCTCAACAACGCCAATTGGCTGGTCAAGTCTCTGGCCCAGCGCGCCACCACCATCCTCAGGGTGGCGACCGAACTGGTTCGCCAGCAGGAAGGTTTTCTCAACCACGGCGTCCAGCATTTGCGGCCGCTGGTGCTGCGCAATATTGCCGAGGCGATCGATATGCACGAGAGCACGGTGAGCCGGGTCACCGCCAATAAATATATGATCACGCCGCGCGGGATTTTCGAAATGCGCTATTTTTTCACCACGGCGATTGCCAGCAGCCTTGGCGGGGAGGCGGCGCATTCGTCGGAATCCGTGCGCTACCGGATCAAGGCGCTGATCGAAGGCGAAGACGCCGCCGCGCCGCTTTCCGATGACCGCCTGGTGTCGAGATTAAGCAGCGAGGGCATCGATATCGCCCGGCGCACCATCGCTAAATACCGCGAAGCCATGAATATTCCGTCTTCCATGCGGCGTCGGCGGGCCAGCCCCCTGCGGGGTTCATAGCCAGCCCCCGGCGGGGCTATTGACTCGCCACAGGACGGGAACTATGGTCCGGGCCTCTCGCGGTTGCCGGTGCGACATCCCCCCTCTGGGATCGGCTGCCATTAAGTCGAATCGTCGTAAATTGGAACCCTGGACGATATGGAAATTTCGGTTACCGGTCAGCGGATCGATGTTGGCGAAGCCTTGCGCAACCATGCTAAAAAGCGCATTACCGAAAGTGTCACTAAATACTTCGATAATGCCATCCACGCCCAGGTTGTGTTCTCCCACGAAGGTGCCCTGTTCCGCACCCATATCCGGGTTCATGTGGGCAAGGGTATGGAGTGGGAAGGTCAGGCCGACGAAGCAGAAATCCATTTAAGCTTCAACACGGCTGTCGACCATATTGAAAAACAACTCCGGCGCTACAAGCGCAAGAAGCGCGATCATCACCGCGATCAAATTAACCTCGCCGACGAATAACAAGGTTTTAAGTACGCATCATGGAAATCGCTGACTTGGTCAGTGTGGACGGTGTCGTCGCCAACTCGAAAGCGGGCAGCAAAAAGCAGCTTCTGCAGGAGCTTGCCCAACGCGCCGCACAGGTGACCGGACTCCACGAGAGGGCCATCTTTCACACGCTGATAGAACGCGAGCGCCTGGGCACCACCGGCGTTGGCGTCGGCATCGCTATCCCCCATGGCAAGCTCGCCGATCTCGATCGGCTGCACGGCTTGTTTGCGCGGCTCGCACAGCCCATCGACTTCGAGGCGATCGACGATCAGCCCGTCGATTTGATATTTCTGCTGTTGGCGCCCGAATCCGCAGGTGCTGACCATCTCAAGGCCCTGGCGCGGGTGTCACGGCTGCTGCGCGACAAGACGATCTGCGAAAAGCTTCGCGGCTGCGACAGCGCCGAGGCGATCTATGCTCTGCTCACCGATTCGGCAACCAGCCACGCGGCATAACAGCAGAAGCCCGGGATTCGCCTATATTGACTCCGAGGCATCAACGGCTCACCTTCTCCAGCATGACGCATCAAATTCACGGCACTTGCGTAAAACTGTCCGGCGTCGGCGTCTTGCTGCGCGGACCGTCAGGCAGCGGGAAATCGGACCTGGCCCTGCGTCTGATAGACGACGGCGCCTCCCTGATCGCCGATGACCGGGTCGATCTTGAGGTTTTGGATGGCGCCCTTATAGGGCGGGCGCCTGGCAATATTGCCGGCATGATTGAGGTGCGTGGCATGGGCATCATGCGCGTGCCCTCAACCGCTTATACGACCATCGATCTGGTTATCGACCTGGTCGACGAGGAGACTATCGAGCGCATGCCCGAGCCCATGGTCTGTTCCTTGCTTGAGGTTGAGATGCCGCTCATGCGCCTCGTCGCTGAGGCTGCCTCGGCCCCGGCCAGGGTGCGTCTCGCGGTTGCGGCAGCTCAACAGCCTATCGCTCTGGTGGCGGCCTTATGATCGGCTTAGTGCTGGTCACCCATGGCGGGCTGGCGCGGGAGTTCATCGCCGCCACTGAGCATGTGGTCGGCGCGCAAAACAACATCGGCGCCGTCTGCATTGAACCCGAGGACGATATGGACCAGCGCCGCAAGGATATCCTGGCTGCCGTCGCCGAGGTCGATGACGGCGACGGCGTTATCGTCCTGACCGACATGTTCGGCGGCACGCCGTCGAATCTCGCCATATCGATCATGGACAAGGCCAATGTCGAAGTGATCGCCGGCGTAAACCTGCCGATGCTCATCAAGCTGGCCAGTATCCGCGATAGCGCTGTCCTGGCTGATGCGGTCGCCGCGGCCCAGGAGGCGGGCCGGAAATACATCAATGTCGCTAGTGTTCTGCTCGCTGGGGAGGCTTGATGCCGCTGGCTGGCGAGGAGGAGGTCGAGGCGCCCACCGATGGGGCGGTGCTGCGCCGCACCCTGGTGATCGCCAATGAGCGCGGCCTCCATGCCCGCGCCGCCGCCAAGTTCGTCAAGACCGTGGGGGCGTTCGACGCCGAGGTTTCCGTGCGCAAGGACGATACCGAGGTGTCGGGCTTGTCTATTATGGGGTTGATGATGCTGGCCGCCGGCCGGGGCTGTGAGATCGAGCTGATCGTCAATGGCCCCGAGGCCGCCCAGGCAATCGAGGCGATCACCGGCATGGTCACGGGCAAATTCGATGAGAGTTGATCCAGCTTAAGACAATAGATCGAGGACAGGTTATGGCGGCGAAACGCGCAGCCAAGAGACGCCCATCGGGCGAGCAGTATTTCGACGGGATCGGCGTTGCCGCGGGCATCGCCATCGGTCCGGCCCATGTGGTTGAGCCCGGCGCCATCGAAGTGCCCAAATTCACCATCAAGGCCAAGCAGCTCAAGGCCGAACGGGCGCGCTTTGCCGATGCGGTGAAGACTGCCGGCGGGCAGATCGAAAAACTACGCTCCAAGGCCCTGGCGCTGCCCGGAAGCGCCGCCGAGGAGCTCGGCTATCTGCTCGACGCTCATGCCTTGATGCTCGCCGATTCACGCCTGGTGCGCGGCGTCGACAAGCGCATCGCCAAGCAGAAGATCAACGCCGAGGCCGCCGTCGCCGAAGAACTCAGCCTGATCAGCGAAGCCTTTGCCGCAATGGAGGATGAGTATCTCTCGGGCCGGCTGCAGGATGTCCGCGATGTCGGCGGTCGCTTGCTGCGCGCCCTCATGGCGGTGCCCTATCAGGCCTTCTCGGATCTTGAGGAAGGCACCGTCATCATTGCCGAAGAACTCAGCCCCGCCGACACAGCCCTGATGGATCCTGAACGGGTCGGTGGTTTTGCCACGGTGCTGGGCGGGCCTCAGGGGCACACCGCGATCATGGCGCGCTCTCTCGGTCTGCCGGCGATCATCGGCATCGCCGGCCTGACCCACAAGCTGCGTCAGGGCGATATGGTGGTGATCGATGGCGGCGCCGGTCGCGTGGTGGTCAATCCGACGGCCTCGACCATGGCGCATTATCGGGCCCGCCAGGCGGATATCGCCCAACGTCAGCGCCAACTGGCGCGGCTCAAAAGCCTGTCGGCGACAACCCGCGACGCGGTCACCATCACCCTGCATGCCAATGTCGAATTTCCCAGCGAAGTCGCCGGCGCCCTGAAATCCGGCGCCGAGGGCATCGGCCTGGTGCGTACCGAGTTCATGTATATGAACCGCGAGCAGGCGCCCAGCGCAGACGAGCAATATAGCGCCCTGCGCGAGATCATCGAGCCCATGGAAGGCCGCCCGGTCACCCTGCGCACCCTGGATGCGGGCAGCGACAAGCTGGCCTTTTCCCTATCCGATCATATTGTGCCGAGCGCCAATCCGGCCCTCGGCCTGCGCGCTATCCGTCTGTCGCTCAAGGTGCGCCCCCTGCTGGAAGATCAGCTTGAGGCCATGCTGCGGGCCGGGGTTCATGGCCAGATCCGTATTCTGCTGCCGATGATCAGCTCCGCCGCCGAGGTGCGCAAGGTGCGCGAGGTGATGGACAAGGTGGTGCGCCGGCTTCGCCGCAAGCGGGTGAAAATAGCCGATCCCCTGCCGCCCATCGGCGCCATGATCGAGGTGCCCGCCGCTGCCCTGGCCGCCGACAGCCTGTCCAGGGTCTGTGATTTTTTCTCCATCGGCACCAATGATCTGACCATGTACACCCTGGCCATCGACCGCGGCGACGAGCAGGTGGCGTCGTTGTACAATCCGCTCCATCCGGCGGTTCTTAGGGTCATTCAATTCGCCACCGAGTCAGCCTTGCGGGCGCGTATTCCGGTTAACATCTGCGGCGAGATCGCCGGCGATCCGCGCTACAGCGCCCTTCTGCTGGGTCTCGGCATCCGCCATCTCTCCATGTCGTCCACCGGCCTGCCCCTGGTCAAGCAGCGTATCCGCGCGCTCAGTCTGGACGAGGCGACGCGCCGGGTGCGCACCATGATGGAACAATCCGACAGCGGCGTCATCGGCGCCCTGCTCGATGACTTCAATGCGGTTGTGTAAGGCCATTTTAATGTGTAAGGCCATTTTAATCCCTATGTGCACTATCTCTGATCCGCGCCTAATACTAACCCCCAGGAGTTCTTTATGACCGAGAATGCCGACTACAAAGTCGCTGATATTTCCCTGACCGATTGGGGTCGCAAGGAGATCAGCATTGCCGAAACCGAGATGCCGGGTCTGATGGCGCTGCGCGAGGAATACGGCGCCGCCGCGCCGCTCAAGAGCGCGCGAATCGCGGGCTGTCTGCATATGACCATACAGACCGCCGTGCTGATCGAAACCCTGACCGCTCTCGGCGCCGAGGTGCGCTGGAGCTCCTGCAACATTTTCTCGACCCAGGACCAGGCAGCAGCGGCGATTGCCACCACCGGCGTGCCGGTCTTCGCCTGGAAGGGCGAGACCGAGGAAGAGGCCGAATGGTGTATCCGCGAGACCATCATCGGGCCCGATGGCTGGCGCCCCAACATGATCCTCGATGACGGCGGCGACCTGACCCTGATGATGCATGATGACCATGCCGATCTCATGGCCGACGTGCGCGGCCTGTCGGAGGAAACCACCACCGGCGTACTCCGCCTCTACGATAGGGAGCGCGACGGAACCCTTATGGCGCCGTCATTCAACGTCAATGATTCGGTCACCAAGTCGAAATTCGACAATCTCTACGGTGTGCGGGAATCCCTGATCGACGGCATCAAGCGGGCGACCGACGTGATGGTCGCCGGCAAGGTCGTGGTGGTTTGCGGCTTCGGCGATGTGGGCAAGGGCTCGGCGGCGAGTATGCGCGGCCAGGGCGCGCGCGTGCTGGTTACCGAAATCGACCCGATTTGCGCGCTGCAAGCTGCCATGGAAGGCTATGAGGTGGTCACCATGGAGCAGGCGGCGCCGCTCGGTGATATCTTCGTCACCGCCACCGGAAATGTCGATGTCATAACGATCGATCACATGCGGGCCATGCAGGATCGCGCCATCGTCTGCAACATCGGCCATTTCGACAGCGAGATTCAGATCGCCGCCCTGGAAAACCTGGCCTGGGACGAGATCAAGCCCCAGGTCGATGAGATAACCTTCCCCGACGGCAAGCGCCTGATCGTGCTGGCCAAGGGCCGCCTGGTCAACCTGGGCTGCGCCACCGGCCATCCTAGCTTTGTCATGAGCTGTTCCTTCACCAATCAGGTGCTCGCCCAGATCGAGCTGTGGACTAATGCAGATGCCTATGAAAACAAGGTCTATGTGCTGCCCAAGCATCTCGACGAAAAGGTCGCCACCCTGCATCTCGAGAAGCTCGGCGTGAGCCTCACCAAGCTGACCGACAAGCAGGCCGACTATCTTGGCCTGGACGCCGCCGGACCCTTCAAGCCCGACCAATATCGCTACTAGAGATTCCGCCCGTTTCATCGCTGAAAGCGGATTGAACTGAACGGTCGCGTCTCCAGGGCCATCTTGTCTGATGGTAAATAGGGCCTTAAGCTTCCCGATGTGACGTTGAGATTAAAATCAAGCCGCATGTACGCTCTCGGCGCGTGGGCCCTGGCTTTTGGCCTGGCTATCCTGCTGGTCGCCGGGGCGTTTGTCTCCTGGGCCGCCCATGCCCGGGGACTAGCAATGCTGAGCCTGCTCCCGGCCGCCGGTTTTCTTGCCCTGGGCTTTCAGGGCCTGGCGGCAGATGAAATTAAACAGCGATCTTCAGCAGATCATGCTGGACGCCATGCCCGGCGGATTCTGCTTTGTGGATTACCGCGAAGACGGCGAACGGCTGTCGTCCAATTTTTCCTCGGCCTTCGGAGACAGCCTCGAAGCTTTCATGGCGACGCTCGATGAAGACCATCATGCGCTTCTTGTCGCGGGCATCGATACGGTGCGCGGCGGCGGTGATGACTTCGACATGACGGTGGCAACTCGTGACGGCACACGGCATTTCGAAGTCGCCGCCCGAGCCGTGCCAAATCGAGACGACCCTGTCGGCATGATCTTATGGCTGTGCGATGTGAGCGACAGGGAGGCCGCCAGCGCCGCCGGGCGCGCCGCCCGCGATCGCCTGATCGAGACCCTGGACACCGTCCCGTTGCCGATCTGGCGGCGCGACGAGGATCATGCCCTGACCTATTGCAACAAAACCTATGCGGAAATTGTCGAGGCCGACGTGGCGTCTGCCACGGAAGGGCAGGGCATCGAGCTGGTCGCCGATGCGGACCAGAAGAAGGCTTATGAGCTCGCCGATAAGGCGCGCAACACGGGGGACGTCCAGGGCGCCGCATATCATGTGGTGGTCAACGGTGCCCGGCGATTGCTCCATTTGACCGAGGCGCCCCTGGACGGCGGTACTGTTGGGACGGCCTGGGATGTGACCGAGATGGAGGAAAACCAGCGCGATCTTGCACAGCATATGGCGGCCCATGCCGAGGTGATCGGTAGCCTGTCCACCGCCATCGTCATTTACGGTCCCGACAAGCAGCTCGAGTTTGCCAATAGCGCCTACGCCAAGATGTTCGATCTCGATCCCGAATGGTTGCGCGAGAAACCTCTGTACAGGGAAGTGCTCGAACACTTGCGAACCAAACGCCGCCTGCCCGAGGTGCCGGATTATTCCGCCTTCAGGGACAAGCGCGAGGCCATGTTTACCGATCTGATAGAACCCTACGAAGAGGTTCTGTTCCTACCCAGCGGTATCTCTTTGCATCTCAAGACGACACCGCATCCCTTCGGCGGGCTGATGTTTTCCTTCGAGGACGTGACCGACACCCTGGCCCTGGAGAGCTCTCTCAATACGCTGATCGCGGTGCAAAGCGCCACCCTCGACAATTTCTATGAAGGCGTTGCCGTGTTTGGCAGCGATGGCCGCCTCAAGCTGCGCAATCCCGGCTATGCGCGCATCTGGAAGCTCGACGGTGATCAACTCGACGGCGAGCCGCATATCGCCGAAATCCTCGAGATGACCAGAGAGCTTTACGATCACGGCGACGATTGGAACGCCTTCAAGACGCGCATCATCGCCCATACCACCGAACGCTCGCCAAGCTTCAACCGGCTCGATCGCACCGACGACACGGTTCTCGAATGGGCCAGTGTGCCGCTGCCCGACGGCGCCACCTTGATGACCTATCTCGACGTCACCGACAGCAACAATGTGGAACTGGCGCTGCGCGAGCGCAATGAAGCGCTCCAGGAGGCCGACCGCTTGAAGTCGGAGTTTATTTCCAATGTTTCCTACGGGCTTCGTACGCCGCTCAACACCATCATCGGTTTCAGCGAGTTGTTGTCGGCGGGATATTTCGGCAGTCTCGAGACCCGTCAGGCCGAATATGTCCAGGGCATCTTTGATTCATCCCAGCATCTCTTACAGCTGGTCAACGACATCCTCGACCTTGCCACTATCGAGGCCGGCCATATGCGGCTTGATATCGGCGCCTTCAATATTGACGCTATGCTGGAAAGCATTCTGACGCTGACTCACCAGCGCCTGCGCACCGAGAACGTCACCCTGGATTACGACTGTGCGGCTAACCTCGGCGATATGGTCGGCGATGAACGGCGTATTAAACAGTCAATTTTTCACCTGCTCAGCAACGCCATCAAATATACCCCCGATGGCGGAACGGTGGCCTTGAAGGTTGCCCAGGACAAGGGGGTTCTAGCGATTGCAGTCAGCGATACCGGCGGCGGTATTCCCCACGATGACCTGGTGCGTATTTTTGAAAAGTTCTGGCGCCACGGCAATGCCCCTGTGCATGCAGCGGGAACCGGTCTGGGCCTGCCGCTGGTAAAGTCTTTCGTCGAGCTTCACGGCGGCCATATCGATGTGGAATCGAGTGACGCCGGCACCAGGATAACCAGCTATCTACCGATGGATGTCACGTCTCGCTCAGAGTCGTAATTCCGCTGTTGGTGGAATATTCGAAATGCAATGCCTCGCCGGGAAAGACCAGCGGGTGAATGGCGTGGACCGCCAGGGCGGCCTCCGAAAAACCACTGAGGATGAGTTTGAGCTTTCCCGGGTAGCGCGCGATATCGCCGATAGCGAAGATCCCGCCCCGGTTGGTTTGCGTGGTCGAGGCCTCAATAGTGATGTGGTTATGGTCGAGGGACAAGCCCCAGTCGGCAATCGGTCCCAGGCTCATGGCCAGGCCGAAAAAGCATAACAGGGCATCGGCCTCAAGGCGGCGCTCGGCCCCGTCCAGGTCGCGCACGACCACCGCATCCAGGCGCCCAGCACGACCTTCCAGCCGGTCGAGCTGATAGGGAACCACCAAATCGACGACGCCGTCCTCGGCCAGTTTGCCCAAGCGTTCGGCCATGTCGGGTGCCGCGCGAAATTTGGCCCGGCGGTGAATCACCGATACCCGGGCCGCCACCTCGGCGAGAGAGACCGCCCAATCGACCGCGGAATCGCCGCCGCCGGCGATGACCACCCGTTTGTCCCGAAAATCTTCGCGGCGGCTGACCATATAGAACACAGAGCTGCCTTCGTATTGTTCGAGCTCTTCCAGGGGCGGACGGTTGGGCCCAAACGAGCCGCAGCCCGCCGCGATGATCACAGCGCGGGCCTCGATCTCATCCCCCGTCGAAGTACCCACACGCCAGCCGGTCTCGGTCTCGCTTATGGCCACCACCTGCTGGCCGAGGTGATAGACCGGCTCGAATGGGGCCGCCTGCTCGATCAGCTTGTCGACCAGCTCCAGGGCGTCGATACGCGGATAGCCGGGGATGTCGTAGATCGGCTTTTCCGGATACAGCGCCGCACACTGGCCGCCGATCATGTCGAGGGCGTCGATGACATGACAGCGCATGCGCAGCATGCCGGCTTCGAACACCGCGAACAGTCCGACCGGGCCGGCGCCGATAATGACGATATCTGTTGTGACCATACTGCGGTTGTAGCGCCGACAGACACGATTCCGCAACACCTCAGCCATACGGTTCGTGATAGTCTTGCATCATGACGACGAGGACTCCTGTCAGACGATGCCGGTGGATGGCGCCGGCCGCGTTGCTGTTGCTGGCGGCCTGCATTGCGACGCCGCCACAGCCGCCCGGCCCGGCGTTGTTCTCAGCCGATGACACCGCCGTCGTCAGGGGTGGCCCCGCCGAGGAGGTTTATCTCTTCGGCCGCGGCCATGTGACCCTGACGCGGATCGACGATACCGACCTCGTCGATAGCGGCAACAAGCCAATGTACCGTAACGTCGAGGTCACTGCCGGTCGCCACGCGGTCTATTTCAATTATCGTCATGGGGCGCTTTGCACAACCGGCGAGAGCTGCGCCATGTCCCTGTCGCGCGACCGTAAAATCGCGCTTCTTGCCCAAGCCGGCCATGTCTATCGGGTCGGCGCTACCTATCGCGACGGGCGGCTGTGGTTCTGGATCACCGATGAGAGCGACAAGGCGCGGTTGGTCGCGGGCTCGCGCCCCGATGGCGGTGATTGGGCGGAGGTCGTCGAAGGTCTCGGAGGCGATCAACTGTTCTGATCGGTAGTCCATGCAGACCAATTTCACCCTGGCCCAGCTTGCCGCCTCCGAGATCGAGGAAGCCGAAAACATCCTCCGTAAATGCGTCCATTGCGGCTTCTGCCTGGCCACCTGTCCGACCTATGTTTTGCTGGCTGACGAACTCGACAGCCCGCGCGGGCGTATCTATCTGATCAAACAGATGTTGGAGCGCGGAACGGCGCCGGCGCCCCGGGTGGTGACCCATATCGACCGCTGTCTGAGCTGCCTTTCCTGTGCCACCACCTGCCCCTCGGGGGTCAATTACGTCCGTCTCATCGACAGCGCCCGGGTCCATATCGAGAAAACCTATGAGCGGCCCTGGGCCGACAGGATGCTGCGCCGCCTGTTGTCTCTGGTGGTGCCGCGCCCCGGGCTGTTCCGCCTCGCCTTGCACGCGGCGCGGCCGATGCGGGCCTTGGCGCGATTCCTGCCGGGACGCCTGGCCTCTCTCGTTGCCATGGCCCCGGCCCGGATTGAAAGCCCTTCACCCCTTGATCGTCCCCAGGTCATTCCCGCCGTTGGCACCCGGCGGCGGCGCGTCGCCCTGCTCACGGGCTGTGCCCAACAAGTGCTGGCGCCGTCGATCAACCAGGCCACTATCCGCCTGCTGACCCGCCTGGGCTGCGAGGTGGTGGTGGCCGAGGGGGTCGGCTGCTGCGGCGCCCTGGTCCATCACCTGGGCCATGAAGACGCCGCCCGCCGAAGCGCCCGCGCCAATCTGGCGGCCTGGCGCGCCGAGATAGAGGGCGACGGGCTCGACGCCATCATCGCCAATGCCTCGGGATGCGGCACCATGGTCAAGGATTACGGCCATTTACTGGCCGATGACCCTGAGTGGGCCGAGGCGGCGGGCGAAATCGCAGGGTTGGCGAAAGACGTGAGCGAGCTGCTGGATGAGCTCGGCATTACCCCCGAGAAGGCCGGCCCGCGCCCTGTCGTCGCCTATCATTCGGCCTGCTCTCTCCAGCACGGCCAGAAGCTCCATGACCTGCCCAAGCGGGTGCTCGCGGCGGCGGGCTACGAGGTGCGCGATGTGCCCGACGGCCATCTCTGCTGTGGCTCGGCGGGGGTCTATAACCTGCTGCAGCCGGACCTCGCCGGGCGCCTTCTCGCGCGCAAGATCGAGACCCTTGAGCGCACCGGCGCGGAGATCGTCGCCGCCGGCAATATCGGCTGCATCAATCAGCTTGAGCGGGCCTCGTCCGTTCCCGTCATCCATCCGGTCGAGCTGATCGACTGGGCGACCGGCGGCCCGCGCCCGGCGGCGCTTGCCGACTAACCCCCTTGCGATCACGCTATTGTGTTGGCCCAAGCGGGATCAGCGCCCTATCATGAAGACCATGAAACGTCTCTTCCCGGTTCTCGTGTTACTGGCGGCGGTGGTCTTTGCACCGAGCGTCGAAGCGCGCCAGGACGATGCCCGCCTGGATGCGTTGTTTGCGCGTCTCCATGTCACCGACAACCCCGGCGAGACTGCTGGCATCGAGGCGATGATCTGGGGCCTCTGGACTGCTGCCGATGATGAAAAACTCGACCGGCTGATGGCCGACGGCGTCGCCGCCATGAACGCAGGCCGGTTCGCCACGGCGCTGGAGAGCTTCAACGCCATCATCGAAGGCGATGCGGATTTCGCCGAGGGCTGGAACAAGCGCGCGACGCTGTATTTCCTCATGGGGCGCTACGATGAATCGATCTCAGATGTGGAGCGGACCCTGGCCCTTGAGCCGCGCCATTTCGGCGCCCTGTCCGGCATGGGGCTGATCTATACCGAGCTGAAAGACGCACCAGCCGCCCTGTTCTGGTTTGAGCGGGCGCTCGAAATAAACCCCCATATGCCGTCCATTGCGATGCGCGTCGAAATCCTCAGTAAAATGCTCAAGGGCGAGCCGATCTAACTATTGAAGATGGTGCCGCTTCCGGTTCACCGTCGATCCCGACGCTGCCGGAACCCTCGATCACCTGCTTCTCCTGCCAATAGGCATGGCGGATCGCGTTGGCGATTTCCACCTTATTGACGACCACCAGCTCATCGACCAGGTCGCGCACCATCTTGAAGGTATAGCGGTTGTCCGCACCAATGCCGCCACCCAGGGAATCAGCCAGGGTCGGAAGCTCCTCCACCATCACCGGCTTGCCCGCGCGCTGGCCCTCGATCATGGCCGCCCCGCGCTCCATGGAGACGCCGCAAACGCGAAGATCAGGCTTGGCGTCTTTCATCGCCAGGGCGACCCCGGATATCAGGCCACCGCCCGAAAGGCCGTGCAGGAGATAACAGCGCCTCGGCGTCATCCGCCATGGCGCTCTCTCCGGCATCGATGATGCTGGCGGGGCTGATGCGCGCCATCTCCCGGTCATCCTCGAACCCGAGACATTCGGCGTTGGCCACGGCAAGACCGTTGTCGATGAAGTACGCCACCAATTCAGCGGTGACCTGCTGGCTATAGGGCGTGAGGACGCTGACCCGGCCGACCCCAGTGCCTGAAAGGCGGCAAAGGCCGCCGCCGCCGGGGTTACACAGGCCACATCCGGCTTCGCCGCATGGATAAAATCCGCGACCGCCGTGTCGCCCAGGATGACCGATGCGGCGGTGCCTGCTTTAGCCATCAAAGGTCAAAATACGAAAGAGCAATGCGCGTTCTCGAAGGATGTAGGGCTCGAAAGATGCTATTGATCTGGATACCCTGAACTATGAGAGCAGCTATGCAGTCATGTGCAGGAAATGAGATGGCCATTGAGAAGGGTCTTGATTCAGTGAAACCGATTGCCGAAGTCTGGTTTTCCATAGAAGTCTGTGACAACGACATCATTCGCTTGCGGGAGTCACACATCGATTCCTATGCTGTCGGCGATATCTGGTTGGTTCGTGGCAGTGAACGCGATCTCGTCGTGGATACGGGCAGCGGCATCGTTCCCCCCGCCCCCTTGGTGCAAGCGATTGCCCAAAAGCCGGTCACGGCCGTGGCCCTGAACAGCTACTATGATCATGCCGGTGGCTGGAACAGCTTCCTGGACCGGGCCTGCCACCCGATCGATGCGCCTGCTCTGAACGCTCCCGATAGGGAACAAGCCGACGTCAGTACTTACTTGAACGACACGACCTTGTGGTCCTTGCCGTGGGAAGGCTACAGGGTTGAAGATTATGTATTTATCCCCGCCACGCCATCGCGGCTCGTGGAGGATGGCGATATCTTTGATCTGGGGGATCGATCATTGCAGGTTCTGCATGTGCCGGGACGATCATCCGGTGGCCTGGCGCTATGGGAAGCAGCGACGGGTAGCCTGTTCACCAGTGATATGCTGTACGACGGCAATCATGGACCCGCCTGGCCGCCGTCTGACCCTGAAAGCTATTGTTCCAGTATCCGGCGTATGCGCAAGTTGCCGGTGAAGCATGTCTATCCCGGCCACTACGGAACGATGGATGGCGCCCGAATGCTTGAGGTGATTGACGAACAGCTTGCAGACCTTGAACAACAGAGTTGATCGTCAGCCAGAAGCTGAATTCCCATCACCTCGGAGCCGGTATGATCAGCCGCCGCTCAGCCGTCAGTCTGGTCTTCGTTGCCTGACTCCGTTGCCGCCGCGTCGGTTTCATCCCCGGCGCTCTCTGCTTCCAGCCCGGCGGCCTCCTCGGCCGCTTTCTCAGCCTTCATGGTTGCCAGGTATTCGCGCATCTTGATCTTGTCCAGGTGGCGCGCGGTGCACTCGCATTGATCCTCGCCGGCCGAGGCGGGCACTGAAAATCCCGACAGTACAACAACGAACATCGCTGTCATTACAAATTTCATCATGGCCGGCATCCTCTTTCAGGCAACGGGTGTACGATCGTCATTCAAGGCCAAGGGGCCAGCGCCGTCAAACGCTTAACCCCGTTATTTCCCATATTCTTCTCAACTCAGGAAATCATAATAGCATTTCCCCGCCAAGTGAACTGCCTCCCATCCAAGCCTTACCGACGGGCCAATCGGGGAGTTCCGGAATTCGGCCTGTTCTGCTTACGTGCCGGCCCTCAAAGAAAATTAACCATGTATGACGGCGGTCATAGCTGGCATGACCGTCAAGGATTAATATGGCGTTAGTTAAGTTGGAGAAGTTCATACAGAATTTTCATATAATCGAGGGGAAACAAATGTTTAAGAATGGGTTAGACTAACAGCTTCGCTCCACATTGGCCATCTTCAGCTCCATGAGTGGCTTATGGTTGCTCGGCGTTATCGCGCTTGGCCTTGCCCCCTCGGACGCAGGATCCCGAGATTTTGCAGGATCCGAGCCGTTTCACTATCAGGCGACCGGCGTGACCTATGCCCAGCAGGACGTCTCGGGCCAGTTCACCATATACATTCGCGGCACGCAGCGCGTACAGGAGCACACGGACAGGAACACTCTTGCCCCTGCTAGCGACCCGTTTGAAAGCCTTCGGGAAAGTCTCCTTCACTATCGCTGGACACCGATCTTTAATAAGGGCGCATAATGACGGTTACGCGGCGTCGCCTTGCATGACCGGAAAGCGGCAGTAGGCAGACGTCACGGTGGATTGGTGAACCCTGTTTAGTAATTGGGGCTGGTCCCAAATGATCCCGTAGTATTTATTGTTCCCGCCATGGCGCCACCCCTTCTGACTCTGCAAGACATCGACCTCAGCTTCGGCGGCGCCGCCTTGCTTGAGGCGGCCGAGCTTGTGGTCTCGCCGGGGGATCGGCTGTGCCTGGTGGGGCGTAACGGTTCGGGCAAGTCGACCTTACTCAAGATCGCCGCCGGATTCCTCGATCCCGACCGGGGAAGCCGTTTTATCCACCCCGGCGCCGCCTTGCGCTATCTGCCTCAGGAGCCGGATTTAGCTGGGTTCTCATCGGTGCTGGACTATGTGGAAGCGGGTATGGATGACGATGGCGACCCCCATCCCGCCCGGGCGCTGCTCGGCCGGCTCGGCCTGACCGGCGATGAGGCGCCGCAAACCCTGTCCGGTGGTGAGGCCCAGCGCGCCGCCCTGGCCCGGGCCCTGGCGCCGAAGCCCGACATTCTATTGCTCGACGAGCCGACCAACCATCTCGACCTGCCGGCCATCGAATGGCTCGAGACGGTGCTGCAATCTTTGCGCTGCGCCCTGGTGCTGATCAGCCATGACCGGCGCTTCCTGGAAAATCTCAGCACCGCCACCCTGTGGCTTGATCGCGGCGAAATCCGTCGCCTAGACAAGGGTTTTGCCCATTTCGAGGCCTGGCGCGATGAACAGCTCGAGGCCGAGGTCCTGAATCGTCACAAACTGAAGCGCAAGATTGCCCGGGAAAACGATTGGCTGCGCTATGGCGTCGCCGCGCGCCGAAAGCGCAACCAGGGGCGCTTGCGGGCGCTCAAGGTCCTGCGCCAGCAGCGCAGCGACCAGCGGCCGGCTCTCGGCTCGGTCAAGCTGGCCCAGAGCCAGGGCGCACTGTCCGGCAAGCTGATCGCCGAAGCGGAAGAAATCGGCAAATCCTACGATGGCCGGGCAGTGGTGGCGGATTTTTCGCTGCGCATCAAGCGCGGCAGCCGCATCGGTATCGTCGGCCCCAACGGCGCCGGCAAGACCACCCTGCTGAATTTGCTGACCGGCCAGCTTGCCCCGGATACCGGGAGTATCCGCCTGGGCGCTAATCTTGACATGGTGACCCTGGATCAGCGCCGCGAAAGCCTCGATCCGGCATGGACCCTGACCGAGGCCCTGACCGGCGGCAAAGGCGATACGGTCATGGTCGAGGGCAAGCCGCGCCACGTCATCGGCTATATGAAGGATTTCCTGTTCACCTCGGATCAGGCGCGCACGCCGATCAGTGCGCTGTCGGGCGGCGAGCGTGGCCGGCTGATGCTGGCCCGCGCCCTGGCGCGGCCGTCGAACCTGATGGTTCTCGACGAGCCGACCAACGATCTTGATCTCGAAACCCTCGATCTGTTGCAGGAAATGCTGAGCGAATATTCCGGCACGCTGATCATGGTCAGCCACGACCGCGACTTCCTCGACCGGGTAGCCACCGTGGTGATCGCGGCCGAAGGCGATGGCCGCTGGGGCGAATACGCCGGCGGCTACAGCGATATGATCGGCCAGCGCGGGGCGCTGGAACCGCCGCCTGAAAAAGCCGCCAAGGTGAAGAGCAAGCAGGCAAGGCCCCGCCCGGGCCGCAAGTTTTCCTTCAAGGACAAGCACAGCCTCGAAGCCGCCGGCTCGCGCATGGCGGCGCTGCAAGAGCAGATCATTGAGCTCCGCGAGAGCCTCAACGATGCCGATCTCTATGGCCGCGATCCCGCCGCCTTCGCCGCCAAATCGAGCGCGTTGGATGCCGCCGAGAACGACCTCGCTGCCGCCGAGGAGGAATGGCTCACCCTTGAGATGCGGCGCGAGGAAGCGGAGAATGGCTAAGTCTTAAGCAATGGCATAAGGATTTTGAGAGCGCTATGAAAAGAAATTTCCTCACCACGCCGCTGGAACCTCGCGTTGGTATTCATGACGGCGAAGGGTCGGTCGGGCTTGCGGAAATTTGGTCGCGTGACGATTTTCGCGGCAACTGGGATTTCGTCGACCGGTTGCTGCTACCCCCAGGATCGACCGTCGGCACCCATCGCCACGGCGACAACGAAGAACTCTACATCGTCCTCAAGGGCCGTGGCGTCATGACCATGAACGGCGAAAGCTTCTCCGTGGCGGAGGGCGATATGATGCTCAACCCGCCGGGGGGCGAGCACGGTCTGGTCAATGATTCCGGCGAGGATATCGATCTGCTGATTATTCAGGTGAGGGTGCCGTAAATAATTTCTTGACCAGTTGATAAAACTTTGATCAAGTGATCAATACTTGACGGCAATACCAACTGGGAGTGGGGACATGTCAGGGGATCAGCGCAGCAGAAATATCGCCACCGGTCGGCTATCGGGGGCGGACTACGCAGCCAATTTCGCCGATATTCATCCGCCGCTGAACGCCCATCAGGCCGAGGTCGAGGCCGACCGCTGCTACTTCTGCCACGATGCGCCCTGCATCGTGGCCTGCCCGACCGCCATCGACATTCCCCAGTTCATCCGCCAGATCGCCACCGGCAACCGGCTGGGTTCGGGCGAGACCATATTCAAACAGAACATCATGGGCGGCATGTGCGCGCGGGTCTGCCCGACCGAGCAGCTTTGCGAGGAAGCCTGCGTGCGCAACAGCGCCGAGACCAAGCCGGTCAAGATCGGCCTGCTGCAACGCTACGCCACCGACGGCCTGATCGACGCTAACCGTCAGGTCTTCACCCGCGCCGAGCCCACGGGAAAACATATCGCCATCGTCGGCGCCGGGCCGGCGGGGCTATCCTGCGCCCATCGCCTGGCGCTGTTGGGCCATAAGGTGACCATCTTCGAGGCCAAGCCGAAGCCCGGCGGTCTCAATGAATACGGCATCGCCGCCTATAAAACGGTCAACGGCTTCGCCCAGGCCGAGGTGGATTACATTCTCGCCATCGGCGGCATCACCATTAATTATTGCAAGCATTTGAGCCTGGATGTGACCCTGGAGCAGCTCGTTGCGGATCACGATGCGGTGTTTCTCGCCATGGGCATGGCCGCTGTCAACGGCCTGGCCCTACAGGGCGAAGATTTCGAAGGCGTCGGCGACGCGGTCGACTATATCGCCGAGCTGCGCCAGGCCGACGAGCTGTCGAGCCTCGAAGTCGGCCGCAATGTGGTGGTTATCGGCGGTGGCATGACGGCCATCGATATCGCCGATCAGAGCAAACGCCTGGGGGCTGAGAATGTCACCCTGATCTATCGCCGGGGCGTCGAGCGCATGGCCGCCAGCCGCTACGAGCAGGATGTGGCGAAGATCGACGGGGTCAAGATCATCTGCAACGCCCAGCCCCATCGCCTGATCGGCGAGGCGGACGAGATCGCCGCCGTCGAATTCGAATATACCAAAACCGACGGCGATGGACGCCTCCAAGGCACCGGTGAGAAATTCGTCGTCGACGCCGACATGCTGTTCAAGGCGATCGGCCAGAAATACGCGCCCGATGGGGCCTGCGGCCTGACCCTGGACGGTGGACGCATCGCCGTTGACGAGGCGCGCCGCACCTCCATGACCAGGGTGTGGGCCGGCGGCGATTGCATAGCCGGCGGCCAGGACCTAACCGTCGCCGCCGTGGAGGACGGCAAGATCGCCGCCACTTCCATGGATGAGCATTTGAGGGGAGAGTGAGACATGGCTGACATCCGCAACGATTTCATCGGCATCAAATCGCCCAACCCTTTCTGGCTCGCCTCGGCGCCGCCGGCCGACAAGGAATATAACGTGGTGCGCGCCTTCAAGGCGGGCTGGGGCGGCGTGGTCTGGAAGACCCTCGGCGAGGACCCGCCTATCGTCAATGTCAACGGGCCGCGCTACGGGGCGATCCATGCCGGCGACCGCCGGGTCATCGGCTTCAACAATATCGAGCTGATCACCGACCGGCCGCTCGACATCAATTTACGCGAGATCAAGCAGGTCAAGCGCAACTGGCCGGACCGCGCCGTGGTGGTGTCGATCATGGTGCCTTGCGAGGAAGCTTCCTGGGAGAAAATCCTGCCCCTAATCGAGGATACCGGCTGCGACGGCATCGAGCTGAATTTCGGCTGTCCCCACGGCATGTCCGAGCGCGGCATGGGGGCGGCGGTCGGCCAGGTGCCTGAATATGTCGGCATGGTCGCCGGCTGGTGCAAGCAACACAGCCGCATGCCGGTGATCGTTAAGCTCACCCCCAACATCACCGATGTGCGCCAGCCGGCCCGTGCCGCCAAGCAGAACGGGGCCGATGCGGTGTCGCTGATTAACACCATAAATTCCATCGTCGGCGTCGATCTCGAGGCCATGGCGCCCAATCCCCATACCGACGGCAAGGGCACCCATGGCGGCTATTGCGGCGAGGCGGTCAAGCCCATCGCGCTTAGCATGGTCTCCGAAATCGCCCGCGACGCCGAGACCCAGGGGTTCCCCATATCGGGCATCGGAGGCGTCACCAACTGGCGCGATGCGGTCGAATTCATGGCGCTCGGCGCCGGCAATGTGCAGGTCTGCACCGCCGCCATGGTCTATGGCTTTCGCGTGGTCGAGGACATGATCTCGGGTCTCAACGATTGGATGGACGACAAGGGCTACGCCCGGCTCGACGATTTTGTCGGCCTTGCCGTGCCCAATGTCACCGACTGGCAATATCTCAACCTGAACCATGTGGTGAAAGCCAGCATCGATCAGGATCTCTGCATCAAATGCGGCCGCTGCTATATCGTCTGCGAGGATACCTCCCATCAGGCGATCACGGCGAGCCGCAACGGCGAGCGCCGTTTCGACGTTGTCGATGCGGAATGCGTCGGCTGTAATCTCTGCGTCTCGGTCTGCCCAATCGAGGATTGCATCTCCCTGGTCGCCATGACCGAGGGCGTCGATCCGCGCACCAAGCGGCCGATCGATGGGTCCTACGCCAACTGGACGACCCATCCCAATAATCCCGGAGCCGTTGCCGCCAAAAATCCCGCCGCTGGCGCGGAATGACGGTGAGCAAGCGGGGGGAAACGTGCTACCAATTATCCAACAAACTAAATTTATACAGTGGAGGAAGACCAATGAAATTCATTACTAAAGGACTGGCCGCTAAGGGACTGACCGTCGTCGCCCTGATTATCGGCGCGATGGTTTGGACGACCACGGCGGACGCCGCCAAGATCAAGGTCGCCGGCATCTACACCCAGCCGATCCAGCAGAAATGGGACGCCCGGCTGCATCTCGCCCTGGTCGCCGCCGAGGGCCGTGGCGACATCGAGTATGTATTCTCCGAAAAAGTCGCCAACACCGATTATATCCGCGTGCTGCGCGAATATGCCGAGGGCGGCGTCGCCCTGATCGTCGGCGAGGCCTTCGGGATTAGCCGCGAGGCGCGCAAGGTGGCCGATGATTATCCCGGCGTTGCCTTCCTGATGGGCGATCCGTTCGAGCCCCATGGCAGCAATTTCGCGGTATTCGACAATTACATCCATGAATCGACCTATCTCATGGGCATTCTCGCGGGCTCCATGACCAAGAGCAATAAGATCGGCATGGTCGGTGGCTATCCCATCGGCGAGGTCAACCGCCTGTTCCATTCCTTCATGAACGGCGCCCGCTCGGTCAACGCCGACGTCCAGTTCAAGGTCAACTTCATCGGCTCCTGGTACGATCCGCCGAAGGCCAAGGAAGCGGCCTACGCCCAGGTCGAAACCGGTGTCGATGTGCTCTATGCGGAGCGCGCCGGAGTGGTCGACGCGGCCCGCGAGAAGGGTATTCTCGCCTTCGGTAACGTCAACGACATGAACAAGGAAGAGAACGGCACGAACGTGGTCGTCACCTCCGCCCTGTGGGATATGGGCGCTGCCATCGACAACGCCATCGCCGAGGTCAAGGCGGGCACCTTCAAGGCCGCCAACTACAAGGAATGGACCATGATGCAGAAGGGCGGCACCAGCCTGGCGCCCTATTATGAGTTCGACGGCAAGATCCCGGCCGACGCCAAGGCCAAGGTCACCGCCATGACCGCTGACATCATGTCCGGTAAGCTTGTCGTCGAGATCATCGACGACGAACCGAAGTCGACCTACTAAAGCCCGCTTCGACTGAGCCAGCGGGTCGTCACGGCCATGGCCGTCCTCGAGATCGTTGGCGTTACCAAGCGCTTTGGCTCTCTCCTCGCCAACGACGGCATAACGCTGTCGTTGGCTGAGGGCGAGATCCTTGCGTTGCTTGGAGAAAACGGCGCCGGCAAGACCACCTTGATGAACATCCTGTTCGGCCATTACACCGCCGACGAGGGTCACATAAATGTTGGTGGCGAAACCCTGACCCCCGGCTCGCCCGATGCCGCCATTGCCGCCGGTATAGGCATGGTGCATCAGCATTTCACCCTGGCCGACAATCTGTCGGTTCTGGAAAACGTCATCCTGGGCCGTGAATCCCTGTGGTCTTGGCGTCAGGACAAGGCGCGCGGCCGCGATCATATCCTCACCATGGCGCGGGACTTCGGCCTCGAAGTCGATCCCGACGCCCTGATTTCCGAGCTTTCCCTCGGCGAGCGCCAGCGTGTCGAAATTCTCAAGGCCCTCTATGGCGACGCGCAGGTGCTGATCCTCGACGAGCCGACGGCGGTGCTTACCCCGCAGGAGACCGACAGCCTGTTCGAGACCCTGCGCCGTCTAGTCGGGCAGGGCCGCTCGGTGGTCATCATTTCCCACAAGCTCCATGAAATCCTCAGTGTCAGCGACCGGGTCGCGGTGCTCAGACGCGGCGCCATCGTCGGCACGGTGAAGACCCACGAAGCCGACCGCGACAGCCTCGCCGAATTGATGGTCGGGCGCAGCGTGGTGCGGCCCAAGGCGGAGCCCATGGCGCCCGGCGAGGAAGTCCTGCGCCTCGACAAGGTCTCCCTGGGTGCGGCCAAACTGGACGGTATCGAGCTTTCCGTGCGGGCCCATGAAATCGTCGGTATCGCCGGGGTGGCTGGCAACGGCCAGGCCGATCTGGCCAGCGTGATCAGCGGCCTGGCGCGGCCGAGTTCGGGCCGGATCACCCTGTTCGGCGAAGGCCCGGTGCAGCTAACGCCCGAGGGCGTAGTCGCCGCTGGGGTCGGCCGTATCCCCGAGGACCGCAACGCCATAGGGGTGATCGGCGCCATGACGGTGTGGGAGAATCTGTCCAGCGAAGACATCCGCCGCCCGCCCGCCTCGCGCGGCGGCTTCCTGCTCGACAAGCCTGCCGCGCGGGCCCGGGCGAGTGAGCTGATCGAGGCCTATGACGTGCGCTGCAAGGGCCCGGACGCGGAGACCGGCCTGTTGTCCGGCGGCAATATCCAGAAACTGATCCTGGCCCGCGCCCTGTCGCGCGAGCCCAAGCTGATCCTCGCCAACCAGCCGGTGCGCGGGCTTGACGAGGGGGCCATCGCCTATGTTCATGAACGCTTGCTGGCGGCGCGCAGCCGAGGTGCCGGCATATTGCTGATTACCGAAGACCTGGATGAACTCCTGGCTCTCGCGGACCGGGTCGCGGTGATGTATCGCGGCCGCCTCACCGAGAGCTATGCGGTCGGCGATGTGACCGTGCCGGAACTCGGCCTGATGATGGCCGGCCAGAAATTGGCAGGCGCGCGCCATGCGGTTTGAACCGCGCGAGCATGTCTCCGTCCTGGCCGCCGTCGTGGCGCCCGTGGCCGGCGTGGCCGCTGCCTTGCTGCTCTGCTCGGGGTTGATACTCTGGACCGGCGAGTCCGTTGGCGAAGCCTATTGGTTGCTGCTCAAGGGCGCCTTCGGGACGAAATTCGCCCTCACCGAAACCCTGAGCCGGGCGACGCCCCTGATCCTCACCGGGCTCGCCGCCGCCGTCGCCTTTCGCGCCAAATTTTGGAATATCGGCGCCGAGGGTCAGCTCTACTGCGGCGCCCTGGCGGTGACCTGGCTGGGCACCGGCATGATCACCCTGCATCCGGTTCTGATGATCCCGCTCTTGTTCCTGGTCGGAGCCCTCGGCGGGGGCGCTGCCCTGCTGGTGCCGGTGATCCTCAAGAACCGCCTCAAGGTCGACGAGGTGGTGACCACCCTGTTGCTCAATTTCGTCATCCTGCTGCTCGTCAGCTATCTCCTCGAAGGGCCGTGGAAAGACCCCATGCTCATGGGCTGGCCCCAGGCAGCGCCGATTATCGACGAGGGCGTGCTGCCGCAACTGGTGGCGAAAACGCGGCTCCATCTCGGCCTGATTGTGGCGGTGGCGGCGGCACTGATCGTCTGGCTGGTGATGACCTTCACGGTCTGGGGCTATGAAATCCGCGCGGTCGGCCACAATGCGGCGGCGGCGGCCTTCTCGGGCATCAAGATCAACCGCACGATCATTCGCACGGCCCTGCTCAGCGGCGGTCTCGCCGGTATGGCCGGAGTCACCGAGGTGGCCGGCCTGAAGGGCTACCTGACCCTCGATCTGTCGCCCGGATTTGGCTATGCGGGCATCGCGGTGGCCATGCTGGCACAGCTTCATCCGCTTGGCATCCTGGCTTCGGCTCTGTTCCTCTCGGCGATCTATGTGGGGGCGGATTCCATGAGTCGCGGGGTCAATATCCCGACCTATATCGCCGATGTGCTGGTCGCCACCTCCATGCTCGCGGTCGTGTTGAGCGTCATGCTGGCGCGCTTCAGGATCAGGTTTAGCTAATGGACATCCTTGAAATCTTTGCCAACGTGGGCTTCTGGGCGGCCACCCTGCGGATCGCCAGCCCGCTGATCTTCGCCACCCTGGGCGAGCTTATCTGCGAGCGCGCCGGGGTGCTCAATCTCGGCATCGAGGGCATCATGACCATGGGCGCCATGGCCGGCTGGATGTGGGTCTATCAGGGCGGCGATCTATGGGGCGGGGTGCTGTTCGCAGCTTGCGTGGGCGGCGCCTTCGGCCTGCTGCACGCGATCTTCACGGTCTATTTCGGGCTGTCTCAGCATGTCGTCGGCATCGGCATTACCCTGCTCGCCTCGTCGCTCAGCTTCTTCCTGTTCCGCATGATCCTGCCGGCGGCGACGACGCCGCCCAAAATTACCGCCTTCCAGGTCTATGAGGTGCCCTATCTCTCCGACATTCCCTTTATCGGTCAGGCTTTTTTCACCCAGACCCCGCTGACCTATTTCGCCCTGGCCATCGTTCCGGTGGTCTGGTACGGGCTGTATCGCACCCCGGTCGGCCTCGCCGTGCGCATGGCGGGGGAAAATCCGGCCGCCGTGGAAGCCCAGGGCATCGACGTGCTGGCGGTGCGCAGCGGCGCCGTGGTGGTGGGCAGCGGCTTCATGGCCGTGGGCGGCGCCTTCCTTACCATGTCGGCGTTCGATGCGTTCTATTTCGGCATGGTCAACGGCCGCGGCTGGATCTGCATCGCCCTGGTGATCTTCGCCTCCTGGCGGCCCATGAAGGCCCTGTTGGGGGCTCTGCTGTTCGCCGGGCTCGACGCGTTGCAGGTACGCGCCCAGCAGATCTCCGGCGTGGTCATCCCCTATCAGTTTTTCCTCATGCTGCCGTATTTGCTTAGCATTGTCGCCATGATCTTCCTGTCGCGCAGCGCTACCTACCCCAAGGCCCTGCTAGTTCCCTTCCGCCGGGGCGAGAGGATCTGATGCTCGATCTCATCCTGCGGGGCGCGACCCTGCCCGACGGCCGCACGGCCATGGATATCGCCATCAAGGACGGCCGCATCGTCGAGGTGGCGCCGGCTCTGGAAGCCACCGCGCCTGAGGAAATCGACGCCGCAGGCCGCCTGGTGACGCCGCCCTTCATCGATTCCCATTTCCACATGGACGCCACCCTCAGCCTCGGCCTGCCCCGGTTCAACGAGAGCGGCACCCTGCTCGAAGGCATCGCCCTGTGGGGTGAGCTTGTGCCCGACCTCACGCCCGAGGCAATCAAGCGGCGCGCCCATGAGCTGTGTCGCTGGTCGATTGCCAGAGGCACCCTAGCCATTCGCAGCCATGTGGACGTCACCGACCCGTCCCTCATGGCGGTCGAGGCGTTGCTCGAGGTGAAGAGCGAGATTGCGCCCTGGATCGACTTGCAGCTCGTCGCCTTCCCCCAGAACGGCTTCTATCGCAACTCCGCCTCGGCGGAGAATCTGGTGCGGGCTCTGGATCTCGGCGTCGAGGTGGTCGGCGGCATTCCCCATTTCGAACACACCATGGCCGAGGGCGCGGCCTCGGTGACGGCGCTCTGTGAGATCGCGGCCGAGCGCGGCCTGCTGGTCGATATGCATTGCGACGAGACCGACGATCCGATGTCGCGCCATATCGAGACCCTGGCCGCGGAGACCAAGCGCCTCGGCATGGCCGGGCGGGTCACCGGCTCGCACCTCAGTTCCATGCATTCCATGGATAATTATTATGTCAGCAAGCTTCTACCGCTGATTGCCGAGTCCGGCATCGCGGTGATCGCCAATCCGCTCATCAACATCACCATCCAGGGCCGCCACGACACTTATCCGAAGCGCCGCGGCATGACCCGGGTGAAGGAGTTGATGGCTGAGGGCATCCCCGTCGCCCTGGGCCATGATTGCGTTATGGACCCCTGGTACAGCCTGGGCAGCCACGACATGCTCGAGGTTGCCAATATGGCTGTCCATGTGGGTCATATGACCGGCAGGGACGAGATGCGCAGCCTGTTCCAGTCAGTCACCGAGACGGCGGCTACAGTGCTCCATCTCGACGGCTATGGGCTGGAGCCCGGCTGTCACGCCGATCTGGTGGTGCTGCAGGCCGGCGATCCCATCGAGGCCATTCGCCTGCGCGCGACGAGACTCTACGTCATCCGCCGGGGCAAGGTTATCTCGCGCATGGCCCCGACAGAAGCCAGCCTCGACCTGGACGGCGAGCAGCATGAGGTCAATTTCCTGCGCCCGCCGCCCGATGCCTAGATCAATATCTGTCGGGTAATGATGCTCTAGTCCTGCGGTTGAGCGACGATACGCATGTAAGGCAGGGGCTGCTCCCAGCCGCCGGGATATTTTTTCTTGGCGTCTTCGTCGGAGACCGCCGGCACAATGATTACGTCCTCGCCCTGCTTCCAGTTGACCGGCGTCGCGACCTTGTGATTCGCCGTCAGTTGGCATGAATCGAGCACCCTGAGTATCTCGTCAAAATTCCGCCCGGTGCTCATGGGATAGGACAGGGACAGCTTGACCTTCTTGTCCGGCCCGATGAGGAACACCGTGCGCACGGTCGCATTGTCCGCCGCCGTGCGGCCCTCGGACGAATCGCCGGCGTCGGCCGGCAGCATGTCATAGAGTTTCGCCACCTTCAGTTCGGGATCGCCGATGATCGGAAAATTGACTGCATGGCCCTGAGTCCTCTCAATGTCCTTGGACCATTCCGTATGGTTGCCGGTCGGATCGACGCTGAGGCCGATGACCTTGCAGTTACGTTTTTCAAACTCCGGTTTCAGGCCGGCCATGTAGCCAAGCTCGGTCGTGCAGACCGGAGTGAAGTCTTTGGGATGAGAAAACAGAATCGCCCATCCATCGCCGATCCAATCGTGGAACGTGATGGTGCCTTCCGTCGTCTCCGCAGTGAAATTCGGTGTATCACTACCAATTCGGATAGCCATTTTATATTTCCTTGGTTGGTTTGTTGTCCCCCTAAGTAGAGATAGTATGGCTAAGCCGAACCGGGTTCAACCGATCGGAAGGGTGACGCTAGAAAGAAATCTCTCAAGAATAGTAACCACAGAGACACAGAGACACAGAGAAGGAAGGAAGAAAACTTTTAGGCGCGAAGCGCCAAGAATCCTTCTTCTCTCTTTTTCTTCTCTGTGTCTCTGTGGTGACAGGTTTCATGCCTTGCGCGGCAAAATCCCGCGCAGGATGACGTCGCTGACCGCTTCCTCGATGCGGTCGAACTCTTTTTTCTGCAGCGCGCCCTTGCCCCAGACGGCCTTCACCTGGACGTCGAAGTCAGCGTAGTGCTGGGTTGTCGCCCATATCATGAAGATCAGATGGATCGGGTCGATCGGCGCCAGCTTGCCGGCGGC
This sequence comes from Alphaproteobacteria bacterium, assembly GCA_046582565.1. GTDB lineage: Bacteria > Pseudomonadota > Alphaproteobacteria > JAAXGF01 > JAAXGF01 > JAYGED01. The sequence goes on along the minus strand of JAYGED010000099.1, from coordinate 1,446 downwards.
GATCCACTGCTCGATAACCGCGCATTTTTCCGTCACCAGGCTTTTCAGCTCACCCCTCAGATAGCTGTCGAGGACAGGGGCGCCGCGCAGCATTTCGGTAGCGAAGATGCGCGACGCATGGGGGTTATTCCGGGACGCCTCGAGCTTGCGCGCGATGTAGCGGCGAATTTCGCTTTCCGGGTCTTTGTCGGCGTCGATTTCCGCCAGGGGTTCGAGCCATATATCCAGAGTATGGCCCAGGACAGCGCGGTAGAGAGTTTCCTTATTCTTATAATAATACAACAGGTTAGGCTTGGACATATCGGCGCGCTTGGCGATCTCATCCACCGTGGCGCCGCGAAACCCATGCTCGGCGAAGACGATCTCTGCCGCCGCCATAATCCGCGCCTCGTTGACGGTCTGGATGCGGGTTTTGCCGTTGGCGCGCCGCGCTTGAGGTTCTACAGTCGCCAAGAGGATCTCACGTTGTTGAAAAGAAATTGATCAATTGGTCAAAGGAAACTAGAATTTCTTTTACCTTATGGTCAATAATTAAACAATTGTACAGCCCATAGGCACATGAATAGGGGAGCAGCACGCCATGAGTGACAGAAACCTTAGAATAGACGGCCAGCGTCTTTGGGACAGCCTGATGGAAATGGCCAAGATCGGCGCTACGGAAAAGGGTGGCGTGTGCCGCCTGGCGTTGACCGACGAAGACAGGGCGGCGCGCGATCTCTACGTCCAATGGTGCGAAGCGGCGGGCTGCACGGTGCGCGTCGATGAGATGGGCAATATTTTTGCCCAGCGCCCCGGCAAGGATAATTCGCTGCCGCCCATCTGCACCGGCAGCCATATCGACAGCCAGCCCACCGGCGGCAAATATGACGGCATTTATGGCGTCCTCGCCGGGCTCGAAGTGGTGCGCACCCTGAACGATCTCGACTATGAGACCAACGCGCCGATTGAAATCTCCGCTTGGACCAACGAGGAGGGCTCGCGCTTTGCCCCGGCGATGATCGGCTCGGGCGTTTTTTGCGGCGAGTTCAGTCTCGAAGTAGGCCTTGCCGGCGAGGACCGCGAAGGCAATACCCTTGGGGCTGAGCTTAAGCGCATCGGCTATGATGGCGATCTCAAATGCGCGCCGCGCCCGCTTGGCGCCTTTTTTGAGACCCATATCGAACAGGGCCCGATCCTCGAGGCCGAGGAAAAAACCATCGGCGTGGTGCAGGGCGTGCAAGGCATCCGCTGGTTCGAGATCAACGTGACGGGCATGGAATCCCACGCCGGAACGACGCCCATGGAGCGGCGCAAGGATGCACTGGTCGGGGTTGCGCGCATGGTTACAGAGGCGCACCGCATCGGCGAGGCCGCCATGCCGGACGGTCGCACCACCATCGGCTTCCTGGAAGTGAGCCCCAATTCAACCAATGTCATTCCCGGCCATGTGTTCTTCCGCGCCGATAT
>JAYGED010000152.1:0-13526 GCA_046582565.1 Alphaproteobacteria bacterium | reverse complement strand
TCGCCGCGCTATAAGGCGTTCGGCGCGACCACGGCGCGGCTCGACGCCCTGGCGAACTATATCCCGGCGCGGCTGACCGCTCTGCTGATCGTCCTGGCCGCCGTGGCGGCGCAGGGTGCCAACCCCTGGGCGGCGTTGAAGACCGCCGCGGCCGACGCCGCAAAGCACCGCTCGACCAACGCCGGATGGCCCGAGGCGGCCATGGCCGGCGCTCTCGGCCTCGCCCTCGCCGGGCCGCGCCGCTATGGCGAGCGTCTGGTCAAGGACGCCTGGATGGGCGAGGGCCGAGCCCGCGCCACGGCCCGCGATATTCACCGCGCGCTCTATGTGGCGGCCCTGGCCTGCGCGATCAATTTTGCCCTGATCGCTCTCGGGGCCGCGCTGATCTGAATTATTGGCCATGGGCAATCTCTAAGAGCCGGTCGAGATCGAGACAGTCCTCGAGGGAGGCCGCAATGCTGTCGAGCGCCTCATCGACCGCCCGGTCATAGGCGACGCCGCTTGATGCGCGGCTCTTGAGGCGCCCGAGGTACGCCGCGCGATAGCCGTCATCGGCGAACAGGCCGTGCAGGTAACAGCCCTGCACCCGGCCGTTTTCAGAGCAGGCGCCCCCATCATGCCCCCCGTCGCGCCCGGCATGCAAAAACATCGGCCGCGCCCGGTCGGGGCCGTCGGTCTCGCCCATATGCATCTCATAGCCGCGCACCGCCGCGCCGCTTTGCACATCGGTCGCCGTAATGGCGGCGAGATGCTTGGTGCGCGCCAGGCTGGTTGTCACCGCGAGCAGGCCGAGCCCTGGCGAACTGCCCGCCGGGCCTTCAATGCCCTCATGGTCGCTAACGCTTTCGCCCAGCATCTGATAGCCGCCACAGAGGCCGAGGACCCAGCCGCCGCGCCGTACATGGGCGGCGATATCCACATCCCAGCCCTGGTCTATAAGGAATGCCAGATCGGCGCGGGTCGCCTTGCTGCCGGGGATCAATACGAGATCGGCATCGCCGGGCAGGGCGCGTCCGGGCTCGACCATATGAAGCTCCACGTCGGCCTCGGCGATGAGCGGATCGAGATCGTCGAAATTAGCGATGCGCGGCAGCCGCGGCACGGCGATCTTGATGGCGCCGGCCGTTGCCGGCAGAAGGGGATGACTGTCGAGGTCGGCGCTGTCCTCGGCGGGCAGGCGGCGGGCTTGCGTGAGATAGGGCACGACGCCGAGGCTTGTCAGGCCGCAATGCTCTTCGATGATGCCGTGGGCGTCGTCGAACAGGCTCGCATCGCCGCGAAATTTGTTGATAACATAGCCCTTGAGAAGCCCGCGCTCAGTAGAATTAAGCAGGGCGCAGGTGCCGACGATAGCGGCCAGGGCGCCGCCGCGCTCCACATCGGCGACCAGGATAACCGGCGTCGCGGTCGCTTCGGCAAAGCCCATATTGGCGATGTCGCCGGCGCGCAGATTGACCTCGGCGGGGCTGCCGGCGCCTTCTACCAGGATCAGGTCGGCGTGCGTGCCGAGAGCCGCAAAACTATCGAGTACGGCGGGCATCAGGCTCGGCTTCAACGCGTGATAGGCGCGTGCATCCGCCGTGCCCACAACCTTGCCCTGGACGATGACCTGGGCGCCGATTTCCGACTGGGGCTTGAGCAGAACCGGGTTCATATGGACGCTTGCCGCCACCCGGGCGGCGCGCGCCTGCAAGGCCTGGGCGCGGCCGACCTCGCCACATATCTCACCATCGGCGTGGGTGACGGCGGCGTTGTTCGACATGTTCTGCGGCTTGAACGGCCGCACCGCCAGGCCCCGGTTCGCATAGGCACGCGCCAGACCCGCCACCAGCAAGGACTTGCCGACGTTGGAGCCGATGCCTTGCAGCATCAGCGCGGGCCGCCTAGGCGGGTTATTCGGTGACAAGCGCCGCCCTCAAGCCGTCGGCATTGGCGTTCTCCACCTCGCGATGAATGACGATGCCGCGCGCCGAAATTGCCTTGCTGTAATAGGCCTCGTTGGCGTCGTCGTTGGGCACCAGCACCGCGCCCTCGAACGACACGCCGCCGAACAGACCCTTGCTGTGGGAGAAGGAATAAATATCGGCGTCGGCGTTTGAGGTGGTGCTGGCTTCAACCCCGGCGCCGACCGGCCCGGCGGCGATGCTGATATCGGCCCCCAGGGTCAGCTTGTCGATCATCATGGCCTTGAGGCCACCGTCGGTCATGATCAGGAACATGACCTTGGAGACCTGGGCGCCGAACTGCAGGCCGATGCTCGCCGAGGCCAGGGTGTAGAACGCCGGATAGCTCCATTCACGGGACTCGGAATCGCGCACCAGAAGCACGCCTGAGCCGCCTTCGCCGCCGATGAAGAAGCTCGCCTTGACCAGCTCGGGGACCACGATGACGGCATTGGCGCGGATCAGAAAGGCTGCAAAGTCCGACATGTTGGGATCGCCGCGAAGCTGGTCGACGGCGATGCGCGCCTGATCGATGAGCTGCTGCTCACTGCTGGATGCTGCCAGCGCCGTAGTCTGCCAGCTCAATAGTGCTGCGATAATGAGTGCGAATATACTGCGTCTCATGGTTCACTCCTGTTTCAAAATTCAATGCCGATCTGGGCCTTCACGCCGGAGCGGAAGGGGTGCTTTATCTGTGTCATCTCGGTGACCAGATCGGCAATTTCAATGAGTTCGGGCTTGGCGTTGCGCCCGGTGACGACCATATGGAGGTCGGCGCGCTTGGCGGCCAGGGCCTCGATGATGTCGCCGATGGCAAGATAGTCGTAGCGCAGCACGATATTCAGCTCATCAGCGATCACCATGTGATAACTCGGGTCCGCCATCATCTCCTTGACGGTAGCCCAGGCTTTTCGCGCCGCCGCCAGGTCGCGCTGGCGGTCCTGGGTGTCCCAGGTAAAGCCTTCGCCCATGGCCTTGATGGTGACCAGATTGGGGTAATCGTCGAGCACGGCGCGCTCGCCGGTTTCCCACACGCCCTTGACGAACTGGACGATGCCGACTTTTAGACCATGGCCGATACAGCGCATGGCCAGGCCCATGGCGGCGGTGGATTTACCCTTGCCCTTGCCGGTATGGACAATGATCAGGCCGCGCTCCTCGGTCTTGGTGGCGAGGATCTTGTCGCGTGCGGCGCGGCGTTTTTTCATCTTCTCGGCGTGGCGTTCGTCGAGTTCTTTTTCGCTGGGGTTCGCCATGGGTGCTCTCTCCTATAAGACCATCACGATGCCATAGAACAGCACCATATCGTAGGTGAAATGAGCGCAGATCGCCGCCTCCAAACCGCGCTTCCAGAATAGCCAGCCAAATCCCGCCCCGGCGAGCAGACGCACCGCTTGCAGGGCCGCAAAGGTGGTTGTCTGGCTGTCGGGGGTGCTGTGGACCGAGGCAAAGGCCAGGCCCGCAACGGCGATGGCGAACCACATGCCAAAGGCGCTTGGACTGCCGTCGCGCCCCGGCAGCACCCGCCAGGCGAACCAGGCGAGCAGGCTCATCAAGCCGAAGCGGAACAGGACTTCCTTGCCGAACCCGGCGCTCACCGCCTGGGCCAGGCCGATCCAAAGGGGAATAATGTCGGCGCTGGCCGCCTCCGCCTCGCCGGTCGATCCACTCTGGGTCAGGGCGATTATTACACCGGTAAGGCCGAAACCGGCGCCGAGGGCCAAGCCCGCGGACAGCCGCCCGGCCGCGTCCTCGGGCTGCCGGCCAGCCAGCCAGGCCTCGGCCAGGGGCGCCGCCAGGCCGAGCTTGCCGCCGATGCGCAGGCCCACGAAGACCGCCGCCGGATAGACCAGCAGAGCGCCCATCAGCACAGCGGCGGCAGTGATCCGCCAGCCCAGGGGCTCGGCGATGAGTCCGGCCTCGCCCTGGACCACCACCACCGGTATGAGCGGGATGGCGCTTGCCAGGGCGAGGGCGCTGAGCAGGAAGAAGAGTCGCCAATCTGTTATGGGCAAAGAGTTGGTCATGCACAAAGCTCGCTGAGCTGGTCATGGGCGGTGTTCAGGCGTGGCCGCCAGAGGCCGCGCTCCTGTGCTTCGAGCAGGCGCCGGGCCATGTCGCGCAGGGCCGCCGGATTGACCGCTGCCAGGAAACCATGCACCGCCGGATCGCCGATATAGGCGTCATAGACGGCGTCGAAATGGTGGTCTTTGACTGCCTTCGCCGTGGCCGCGAAGGCGAACATATAATCCACCGTGGCGGCCATCTCAAAGGCGCCCTTGTAGCCGTGGCGCATGACCCCGGCGATCCATTTGGGATTAACCACCCGGGCCCGCACCACCCGGGCAATTTCCTCATCCAGGGTGCGGATTTTCGGGCTCTCGGGGCGCGAATGGTCGGTGTGATAGACCGCCGGCGTCGTCCCCGAGGCGTGGCTGACGGCGACTGCCAGCCCGCCTTCGAACTGGTAATAATCGTCGGAATCGAGCAGGTCGTGCTCGCGGTTATCCTGGTTGTGGACGACCGCCTCTATGGCCCCCAGGCGGCGCTCGAACAGGCCGTGCTCAGGGACGCCCTCGGCGCCCGCGCCATAAGCATAGCCGCCCCAGGCCACATAGGCGCGGGCCAGGTCGCCGTCGGTCTGCCAGCCGCGTTCGTCGATTAGCGCCTGCAGCCCGGCGCCATAGGCTCCCGGTTGTGAGCCGAACACCCGATAACCGGCCCGGCGGCGGGCGTCGGCGGCGGCCATGCCCTGAGCGATCAGGGCGGCGCTCTCTTCGGCGACCCGGGCGGCCAGGGGGTTGTCGGCGACGCTCTCATCGAGGTCCGCGATGTCACGCGCCGCCGCATCCACCAAATCGATCAGCCCGGGAAAGGCATCGCGGAAAAAGCCCGACACCCGGAGCATGACATCGACGCGCGGCCTATCCAGCAGGGAGACGGGCAAGATTTCAAAGCCGGTCACCCGCCGCGACGCCGTATCCCAGACCGGTCGCGCACCCATCAGGGCAAGGGCCTGGGCGATATCGTCGCCGCCGGTGCGCATATTGGCGGTGCCCCAGGCACTGAGCGCCATGGTTTTCGGCCATTCACCATGCAACTGCCTATGGCGCTCGACCAGCAGGCTCGCCGATTTCCACCCCAGCAGCCAGGCCGCCGGGGTCGGCAGGGCGCGGCTGTCGACGGAATAGAAATTGCGCCCGGTGGGCAGCACGTCGAGGCGTCCCCGCGTCGGCGCGCCGGACGGTCCCGGTTTGACGAAGCGCCCGTCGAGGCCGGTGAGCATGGCGGCGATTTCCGCCTCGCCGCTCATCGCCACCGCCGGGCGCATGCGGCTGTCGACGGAATGCATTACCTCCGCCGTGCAGGTCCAGGCGGCGTCTGCCTGGGTCTCGCCGGCAACCAGGGCGCGGGACAAAGCCTCGATACGCTCGACCGTATCGCCATGGCTGCGCCATGGATCGCCGTCAGCCAAAACCTCGGGGCGCGGCCCGGACCAGGGCGCCGCCATGTCGCAATCGAGGGGATCGAAGCCGAGGTCGAGATCGTCGGCGAGGGCGCGCTGCAGGGAAGCGTCGCCGGGTTCCTCAGCGCCGCGCGGCACCCGCGCCAGAGCGACCAGCAGGTCGGTGAGCAGGCCGTCCTCGGGCGATTGCCCAAAGATATGGAGCCCGTCTCGGATTTGCATTTCCTTGAGCTCGCAAAGATAGCGGTCGAGCTTGACCAGGGCCTCGTCTTCGCCGTCCACCGCCGCGATGCCGCAGTCCTTATCCAGGCCGATGCTCTGGCTAAGCTCGACGATCTGGCGGCGCAGCAGCTTAAGCCGGCGCGGATCGACCCCGGCGGCTTCGTAATATTCATCGACCAGCTGCTCCAGGTCGCGCAAAGGCCCATAGCTCTCGGCGCGGGTCATGGGCGGGGTCAGGTGATCGACGATCACCGCGGCAGTGCGGCGCTTGGCCTGTGTGCCCTCGCCGGGATCGTTGACGATGAAGGGATAGAGATGGGGCATCGGCCCCAGGGCGGCCTCGGGGAAACAGTCCGCCGACAGGGCCAGGGCCTTGCCGGGCAGCCATTCCAGATTGCCGTGCTTGCCCATATGGGTGATCGCGTGGGCGCCGAACTCTTCGCGTAGCCAGACATAGAAGGCGAGGTAGCCGTGCGGCGGTGCGAGATCGGGATCGTGATAAGACTCCACCGGATCGATGTTATAGCCCCGCGCCGGCTGCAGCCCGACGGCAATATTACCCAGCCGGAAAGCCGAGATGGCGAAGCCGCCGCAAGAAGTAGTGCCCGCCATGAAGAAAGGATCGGCCTCGGGCGGACCCCAGCGGTCGAATATTTTATTGCGGGCTTCCGCCGGTAGGCCCGAGAAGTAAATCTCATAGTCGACGAGGCTGAGGAATTCACCGCCGTCGCGGCGGGGGTCATGGTTGGTCGGCCCGGCCTGGATGCGCGCGATCAGCGCGGCGCCGTCCTTGGGTAAGTCGCCCAGCCTGTAGCCCGCCTCGGCCATGGCGCGGAGCAGCACCATGGTTCCCGCCGGGGTATCGAGGCCGACGCCGTTGCCGATGCGCCCGTCCCGGTTGGGATAGTTGGCGAGCACCAGGGCGACCCGGCGTTCAGGGGCCGGAGTATGGCGCAGGCGCGCCCAGTTGGCGGCGAACTGCGCCGTGAAGTCGATGCGGTCGGGGACCGGCTCATAGGCGACGACGTCGCATTGGGTTTTTTCGTCATAGCGGGCGGCGGCCTTGAACGACAGGGCGCGGGCGAGGATGCGGCCATCGACCTCGGGCAGGGCCACATTCATGGCAATATCGCGCGGCCCAAGCCCCTGGGCGCCGTCCTGCCAGGCGGACCGATTGCCGCCGGAGAAGACAATTTGCAACACCGGGCAGTCGGCGTCGTGGAACGGCGTCTGCACCGCGTCACCGCCCGGCGTGGCGACGGCAAACCCGGTCGCGTTAAGCACTACGGAAGGCGGCGCCAGGGCCAGTAGCTCATTGATCAGGGCGGCGGATACCGGATCCTTCAGGCTGGCCACATAGATCGGCAGGGGATTGAGGCCCTGATTCTCAAGCGCCGCGATGAGGCCGTCGATGGGGGAGAGGTTCGCCGCCTGGACCAGGGCGCGGTAGAAGACGATGGGGATGACGGGCGCTTCGTCCCGCCACAGGCCGCGCAGGTCATCGAGGGCGGGTGTCGCCGCGCCCGGCCAATAGAGCCCGGCGCGCAGCAGCGGCGCCGGTTCGCGCCAGGAGAGGTCGACAGGGCGCTCTTCGCCGATCAGGCCGGCGGAAAATCCAAGAAAATTGATCGCATTGTCCAGGCCGCCATGGACGCAATATTGCCACAGGCGATGGGCATCGCCGCGGGGTAAGGAACTCAGCCGGTCGAGCTCGGCGTCGGGCTGGTCGTCACCGGGCAGCAGGGCAAGGGGGATGCCGCCGTCGCGGCAGGCGGCAACCAGTTGCTCCACCCCATAGGGCCAATAGCCCGTCCCGCCGAGCAGGCGCACCACCACCAGGCGGGCATGACGGATGATGCCGTCCACATAGCCGTCGACCGACAGGGGATGGCCGAGATGCAGGAGATTGGCGAGGCGCAGGCTCGGCCCGCTTGTAACTTCCTTGGGTTCCGCCTGGCCCTGCGCCGTGGCGAGGCAGGCGAGCTCCGTATCCGCCGCCGATAAGAAAACAATATCGCCCGGCGTCTGGCCGAGATCAACAGCCTCCTCGCCATCCATGAAGTTGCCGGGCTGGGCGGCCAGGAGATGCACGGATCAAGCCTTCAGGCTCTGAGCTATGGCGGCCGCATCCAGGCCTATCTCGCCGATCACCACCAGGCGGCTCAGGCGGGGTTCGCCGTCGCGCCAGGCGCGGTCGTAATAGCCCTGCACCCGCGCGCCCACCGCCTGGATGACGTGGCGCATGTCCTTATTGGCCACCTCGACGACACCCTTAATGCGCAGAATGCCGTGGGCCGCGATTGCCGCCTCGATTCGGCTGTACAGGGCGAGCGGGTCGGCGACTGCCTCGATGGTCACGGTGAAGCTCTCGAAATCGTCATGGTCATGCTCGCCATCCAGGCCGTCATGGTGCGAGGGCCGCGTATCGAGATCATCTTCCGCCGCCGCATCGAGGCCGAGCAGAATGGCGGCGTCGATCCGGGCGTGGCTGGTGGGCGCCAGCTTGACCCCGGGCTTGAGCTTGGCGGCGATGTCGCTCCGCACCCGGGCCAGGCTCGCCTCGTCGAGCAGGTCGGTCTTGTTCAGCACCACCATATCGGCGCAGTAAAGCTGGTCCTCGAAGACCTCCTCGAGGGGGCTGTCATGATCCAGCATGGGGTCGGCGGCGCGCTGTGCGGCGACCGCTTCGGGGTCTGAGGCGAACAGGCCGGCGGCAACCGCCTCGGCATCGATCACCGTGATCACCCCGTCGACCGTCACCCGGGTGCGGATATCGGGCCAGTTGAAGGCTTGAATCAGGGGCTTGGGCAGAGCCAAACCGGAGGTCTCGATAACGATATGCTCGGGCGGCTCTGGGCGCGCCAGCAGGGCTTCCATGACGGGCAGGAAGTCGTCGGCCACGGTGCAGCAGATGCAGCCGTTGGCCAGCTCGACAATATCGTCCTCTGTGCAGCCCTCGATGCCGCAGGCGGCGAGGATATCGCGGTCCATGCCCACATCGCCGAATTCATTGATGATCAGCGCCAGACGCCGCCCGTTCGCGGTCTCCAGTACATGACGGATCAGGCTGGTCTTGCCGGCGCCGAGAAAGCCGGTAATCACCGTCGCCGGTATTTTGCTCCTCACCCGGCCCGAAATTTCATCCATCGCGGTCTTCATCCTTTCAGGTTAAGCGGCAGCCCGGCCGCCATGAACAACACACAGCCCGCCACGGCGGCAATCCGTTGGTTGAGCCGCCCGGCGTGATCGCGAAAGGCGCGCGCGGCGGCATTGTCGGGGACGATACCCAGGCCGACCTCGTTTGAGATCAGAATAGCGGCGCCGGGCAGGCTCGCCAATGTGGTGGCAAGGGCGCGGCCCTCATGGTCGGCGTCAAGGCCGGCTTCGATCAGATTGGCCAGCCACAGGGTCAGGCAATCGACCAATACCACGCCGTCGTCCGTGGCCTGTCTGCTCAGGGTCTCGGCCAGGGCCAGGGGTTCTTCGATGGTGGTCCAGCCTGGTCCCCGGCGGGCCCGGTGAGCGGCGATGCGCTCGCCCATCTCAGAATCGCGCGCCTCGGCGGTGGCGAGATAGACCAGAGCGCCGCCATGGCCCCCGGCGAGGGCTTCGCCATGGGCGCTCTTGCCCGAGCGGGCGCCGCCTAAGACAAGGGTGACGTTAGAGTTTTCTATCGTTGACGCGGCCATGGCATGTCTTTCTCCTCCCGCCGAGGAACTAGAGACTTAGTGGTTTCGAGGAGGTCTCCTGGCTTGGGCGATTACGGCTCCGGCGCCTTCCCAATGTTGAACTGATAACATCAGTGGCAGTTGCCGGGGCCTCGCCGCTTACAGTTGCGGGGGCAGCGCCGGAATGGCGTGTTCGCGAACACGCGTCACCGGCTTCCCTCTTCTCGATTCCTAGTGCAAACCTATCATGAAGATTTACTGTCCCGCTACACCGGTGACTGGTTCACCGAGACAATTCTCCAGTTTCCGCCGGCGCCGGGTCCGGGGACGTGATCGATCTGGGTGATCGACAAATTATCGACAGTGAAGCACAGGCCGGCGTCGGCATTGGCATCGACGCCGAGCGCCAGGGCGAGGGCGGCGCGGATGGAGCCGCCATGGGCGACGGCGACGATATCGCGGCCGGCGTGGGCTTCGGTCAGCCGTTTGATAACGGCATCGACCCGCACCATGACATCGGTAAAGCTCTCGCCGCCGGGTGGCACATGGCGCGCCGGGGCGAGCCAGAATTTATGGTAGGCCGGGGTGTTTTCGCGGGCCAGATCGTCATGGGTCTGGCCTTGCCACTCCCCGAAACATTGCTCGCCGAGGCCTTTTTCGATGAGCGGCGTGGTCGATGCCGCGCCGCCGTCGAAAATTGCCGCCGCCGTCTCCCGGGTGCGCGTGAGATGGCTGGTGACCCACAGGGCGTCCTCGGGCAGGCGCGCCGCCAGGCCACGGAAGCTGAGATCGTCAGAGGTGTCGCATTCGACATCACTACTGCCGTAAATGGCTCCGCCAATGCAAAATGCCGGAGCGTGGCGTACCCACCACCAGCGTGTCGTCGGTAAATCAGTCATAAGAGGGCTACCAGAGTTGCGAGAATGGCGATCTCGGCGGCCTGTTGGACAGCACCGAGGATATCACCGGTATAGCCGCCAATCTGGCGGCGCGCCAGAGCAGCGACTCCGGCGGCGGCCAGGGCGCCAATAATAAGGGCCGCCAGGGCGGCGGTAAAATCGATGGCAACGACAGCGATGAAAAGCGCTAAGCCGCCGCCAATGGCAACATCGCGCTGTCCCGGCGATCCGGCGCTGCTCGCCAGGCCGTCGCTCCGCGCCCGGGAAAGTTTCAACATGACCAGGGGTAGAACTGCCCGCGAGGCAGCGCCCGCCATGATCAGGGCGGCCAGAACGCGGCCGGGCTCGGCCAACTCGGCGAGCGCCGCCGTGCGCGCCAACAACCCGAGAGTGACGGCGATGACCCCGTAGGCGCCGATATGATGATCGCGCATGATGGCGAGCTTGTCTTTGGCTGTCGAACCGCCGCCCAGGCCGTCGGCACTATCGGCCAACCCGTCCTCGTGGAGCGCGCCGGTGGCGGCGATCAGGCAAGCCAGGGTGGCGACCGCCGCTAGCAGCGGCGGCAGACCGAAGGCAGCGGCCAGGCCATAGACCAGGCCCGCCGCCAGACCGAGGGCGCCGCCGACAAGCGGAAACACCCGCGCCGCCTGGGCCAGGGGCCGGTCCGCAGACGAAGGCAGGGGCAGACGGGTGAGAAACCCGGCGGCAAGGCGCAGGTCGTCGACCCATTCTTTGGGTTCGCCCGGCCAGGGCCGAGCATTATCGGTGTTGGTATTAGCCTCTGGCAAAACAGCAGTTCCCCGGTTGTGGCTTTGCGGCTATGACGAACTGAGGATAAACAGCATTCATCAACTTAAATCCAGGTATCTTGATGTCAGAATTGCCGACCGTGACCAGCCTCGACGATGTGCGCCGCCTCATGGCGGCGCTTCCCGGCCCCGACCAGGCGGCGGCGGACGAGGCCGCCGAACACGAGGCGCAGCTCACCAAGCCGGCGGGGTCGCTCGGGCGGCTCGAGGCGTTGAGCGCCTGGACCGCGGCCTGGCAGGGAGGCTATCCGCCGCGCGCCGATAATCTGCTGACCTGCGTCTTTGCCGGCAATCACGGTGTGGTCGCTCAGGGGGTCTCGGCGTTTCCCCCATCCGTCACCGAACAGATGGTCGCCAATTTCCAGGCCGGCGGAGCGGCGATCAATCAAATCTGCGCGGTGGTCGGGGCGCGGCTGAAAGTCATCCCTCTCGCCCTGGACGAGCCGACCGTCGATTTCACCACGGGCCCGGCCATGGACGAGGCGGCCTGCGTAGGGGCCATCGCGGCGGGCATGGCGGCCCTCGAAGACGATGTGGATATCCTCTGCCTCGGCGAGATGGGGATTGCCAACACGACCAGCGCAGCGGCGCTCGCCTGCTCCCTGTTCGGTGGTGAGCCGGCAAGCTGGATCGGGGCGGGAACCGGGATCGATGAAGCCGGCATGGAGCGTAAAAGGGTGGCGGTCGAGCAAGCCATGGCGCTCCATGGCGAGGCGCTCGCCGACCCTTGGGAGGCGTTGCGCCGGGTCGGCGGGAGAGAACTCGCGGGCATCGCCGGGGCGGTGCTGGCGGCGCGGCTGAAACGAACGCCGGTGCTGCTTGACGGCTACGTCTGTAGCGCCGCCGCTGCCGTGTTGGCAGCCGATAACGAGTCCGGACTCGATCATTGCCAGCTCGCCCATCTTTCGGTCGAGCCCGGCCACCGCCGTCTTGCCGATCATTTGAATAAAACACCGCTGCTCGATCTCGCCATGCGCCTCGGCGAAGGCACGGGCGCCGCCCTGGCGGCAGGCTTGCTGCGCGCCGCGGTGCAGACTCATAACGGCATGGCGACCTTCGCCGATGCCGGCGTTAGCGGAAAGTCAGAGTGAGTTCGGCTTAGCTCGGTCTCACGGCATCGGTGGTTTCGGCCTCGGGATCATCGAGGTCGAGGATGTCCTCGCGTTCGTCTTCACCGCCCGCCGCCGTGGCGATGGTCTCAAACGCCTCGCCGATGGCGTCGGCGATAACCGCTTCTGCGAAGAGAAACTCTTCATTGTCGGTGAAGATGTCCTCGGCTGTGAAGAGCACGCTCGGTCCATTGGCCGGTTCGAGAACGAGCGCGGTGAGCAGGATATCGAAATTGTCCGCCGCTTCGAATTCAATTGTCAGCTTGCCGTTCACCACCTCGACATAGATCATCGTTGCGCCCCCGGTGCCGGTGCCCACGAGGGAAGCGTCCTGATCGCCGGAGCCGCCGAGCGATCCATTGACGGCCCAACCGTCGGGCGACCCGACGGGCATATTCGTACGCACACCGTTGACGGTAATCGCCTTGCCCAGAGGACTTCTGAAATTCTGGGTGCCCTGGTCGTCGGTCATCAGGATCAGGCGATAGCTGCCGTCGGGCACATCGACATCGAGAGAAATCCTCGACACATTGATCAGACCATCGGATAGCAGCCCTTCGCCGCCGGGACGTTGAACGCCGCCGGTCGCGCCTGAGACGATGCCCTTGTTGCCCTGGGTCAATTTGGAAAAGCCCAGGAAGGCCGGTGAATCGGGCGACCCGAGATCCCAGCCCAGGGCGCCGGGGGGCAATTTGAATTTAGCGTCGACCGAGATCTGGACGATGGGCTGGGTCGAGAGGGCGTCCGTCGCGACATCAGCAATCAGGGTCGCGGCATCGGCAATCGCCACCGGATCGCCTTCAAGCGCACCGATCAGTTCGACCGCCAGGGCGACGATGGCCTCGCTGTCGCCGCTCGCCTCGCTGAACAAAGCTCCCAGGGCATCTCGCGCCCCTGGATCGCCGGCGAGCGCCGCCGCCAGTAGTTCTTCACGGGTCAGGGGGTCGTCTTCGCCATGTTCGGCGGCCATCAGGGGGCTCGAGAAGCCGACCGCGACAATCGCCGCAAGCGCCAGAGCGCGCGGGGTCTTGAGAAGCTGAATCCTGGCGGATCGCAATAAAATCTGGAACATATATAGAACCTTCATCTGCTATTGCTATGGCAGCGCATCATAACCTTGACGCAAGCATGGCCTGGAATTCGTAAATAATTGATTATTGAATATATCGCTACTCAAAGCGCTGATTCAAGTGATCGCCGTCACACCATATATTGGCCGCCGTTAACGGTCAGGGTGGAGCCGGTGATAAAACCGGCCTCATCGGCGGCGAGAAAGACCACGCAGCGGGCGACTTCCTCGGGCTCTCCGAGCCTGCCGACGGGGATATAGGGGAGAATCTTCGCATTCAACACCTCCTCGGGCACGGCGCGCACCATTTCGGTGGCGATATAGCCCGGTGCGATGGC
>JAYGED010000060.1:0-3091 GCA_046582565.1 Alphaproteobacteria bacterium | reverse complement strand
GGTCGCCGAGAGCCGCTAAACCCGGCCATAAACCCGCACCAGCGACGCAAACCTCCAAAACCCGAAAACCCCCTCGGCAGCCAACCAAAACACACTGGCGCGTCATACAGACAATCCATCAAGCGTTTTCACACAGCCTGGGCTATTAGCGGACATCAGGGCGGCAGCGAATACCGTTCATGAGACATGCGACCCCGATGGGCTGAGAGTGACCAAAGCCATGATCTCGTGGTTCGTCGAGCGTTCAACCCGACATTAGAAAATCTTCAACCGCCGGGACATGGATTGCCATTGCGCCAGACGGTCGCGTGTGTTCGCCGGGTCGTTCTCAGCAAGGGAATGAACGAGCACATTCAATACAGCCGCCAGGGCGCTCGTTGACTCAACGAAGAGGCCGTTGCGTGATGGCGCATGGACGATCAGGTCCGTGTAATCTTGCGCCCAATGGCACAGCTCATCGGTCAAGACCACGACCTGACGGTCCGCCGCGCGCGAGACTTCGGCCAGCAGGGACGCTTCGCGCGCATAGGGCACCACATCGATGATGATGAGACATTCGCGGCGCTTTGGCCGCTTGCCGTTCGGCCCAATCCATTCCATCAGCATTCCGTCATGGGCGGCCAGAAACCGAACGTCATTGCGGACCAACGAAAGCCGACGTGAAAAGTCTTCGGCGATGCCGCGGACTGTCTGGAATCCGGTGACAAAAACACAATCGGCCCCGCTGACTTCGGCAACAAGCCGCTGCCAGACCGGCGTGTGGAATTGCTCGAATACGGTGATCAGGGCCTTGATCTCCGCGTCCAGTACGCTCTTCAAGGGGCCGTAATCTTCGATTGCGGGCTTGTGGGGATACAGACCCATTTGGCCGGCCTGCTGTTCTTCCTGCATCTCACGCTTGAGGTCCCGCATGCCGCGATAGCCGAGCCGATGTAGCAGCCTGCTGACCGTTACCGCGCTGACGCCGGCGCGCTTTGCAATCGATGCACCCGTCTGAAAGCCCAGATCACGGCTGTTCAACAGCATGTATTTCGCGGCTCTTGCTTCCTGCTTCGGAAGGTCTGAAATCACCGCCTCGATCTTGCTGATAAAAGAGGCTGTCTCGACCTGAGGATATGAGGAAAAGGCCCCTCTCATGAAAGAATTCTTTCATTCATTGACATTGCTACTACTCTTTCATAGCGTAATTTTCGATGCAATTGTAATTTCGTGAAAAGGCTTGCCCATCCAGGCTCGTTATCTGGCCGTGAAGGTTGGCACGGAATAGGGAACAGGGAGTAGGATCATGTTGAAATCAGTTCAATTACGAGTACGCGCGACTGTCCGCCATGTTGTGAATTTCATATTCGCGGTGGCTTTAGCGAGTGCGTTCTTAGGGATTTCGCCATCGGCTCAAGCTGCGGGCAAGCTCAATATTTACAACTGGGGCGACTACATAAACCCGGACGTTCTGACCCGTTTCACCGAGGATACCGGTATCGAAGTCACCCTCGATACCTATGGCTCCAATGAGGAGATGCTGGCCAAGATCCAGGCCGGCGCGACGGGCTACGACATCGTCTTCCCGTCGGTGCATGTTCGCGACATCATGCAGAAGTTGGGTCTGTTGTACGACGCCAAGGTCAACACGCTGAAGGGCTTCGAGAACATCGACCCGGCCAACATGCGCTCCCTGGTTGACCCGGAGAGCTCGTTCTGCCTGCCCTACGCCTGGGGTGCGGTCGGGATCTTCTACAACAAGGCGGAAGCGGGCGAAATTAAGTCTTGGGCCGATTTCTTCGCGCTGCCCGATAAAGGCAAGAAGATCACCATGCTCGACGATCTGCGGGAAACCATCGGCGTCGCGCTGATCATGAACGGGCATTCGGTGAACACAACCGACAGCGACGAGCTCAAGCAGGCCGAAGCCTGGTTGCTCGAACGTAAGGATAAGGTATCTGCCTATTCCTACGATATCGTGTCCCTGGTCCAGTCGGGCGACATCGCCGCCGCGCACTGGTATGTCGGCGCCACTCTCTACACGCTTGAAGAGCCGGACAAACTCGGCTTCGTGATCCCCGAAGAAGGCGCGACCATGTACCAGGAGGACATCTGCGTCCTCGATACCGCGCCAAACAAGGACAGCGCCATCCGCTTCATGGAGTTCTACATGCAGCCCGAGATGGCGGCGCTCAACACGGTCCAGCAGGTTAACGGCACCGCCAATATGCCGGCGCGCGACCTGCTATCGCCCGAGCTGAGGGCTAACCCGAATACCAACCCGCCGCCCGAAGTAATAGCGAAACTGCAGATCTTTGAGGATCTCGGCGAAGATCTACGCAAATACAATAGCGTCTGGACTAAGGTGCGCACTGCACAGTAATGGACCTGGCAGTGACGGCCCCGCTCCGCCGGTTTGGCGGGGCGGAATAGTGGCGATGAGCGGAGCAGGACAGGCGCCGGACCAGACAAGCCCGATCGTCGAGGTGCGTGAGGCAGTGAAGAGCTTCGCGACGCCCGAAGGAGGAGCTGTCACGGCCTTGGACGGCGTGTCGCTAAAGGTCGAGCTGCGCGAGTTCGTGACGCTTCTTGGTCCGTCCGGCTGCGGCAAGACGACCTTGCTGCGCGTGATAAGCGGGTTGGAGGAGCTCGATGCCGGCGAGGTGCTGATCGCCGGCGAGCCGATGACCGACGTGCCGCCCCACCGGCGCCCGGTGAACACCGTGTTCCAGAACTACGCCCTGTTCCCGCATCTCAGTGTCGGCGACAATGTCGGCTACGGGCTCGACGTGGCCGGTGTGCCGCGTCGTGACCGCAACACGCGCGTCGGCGAGACACTGGAACTAATCGGCATGACCGGCTTCGAGCGCCGCAAACCGGACCAGCTTTCGGGCGGCCAGCGCCAAAGGGTGGCATTGGCCCGCGCGATCATTAACCGCCCCAGCCTCTTGCTCTTGGATGAGCCACTGTCGGCGCTCGACCGAAACCTGCGCCAGTCGATGCAGCTGGAGCTCAAGAGCCTGCAACACGATCTTGGCATCTGCTTTCTCTTCGTCACGCACGACCAGGAAGAGGCGCTGACCATGTCTGATAAGGTCGTCGTGTTGAACAA
>JAYGED010000037.1:0-3725 GCA_046582565.1 Alphaproteobacteria bacterium | reverse complement strand
CCATAACCCGCACCTGCCCTATACCATCGGCTTGATGGGCTCGATTCCCTCAATCGCCGACGAGGTCGATCAACTGACCCAGATCGACGGCGCCATGCCGCGTCTTAATGAAACCCCGTCCGGCTGTAGTTATCATCCGCGCTGCCCACAAGTTCATGCGCGCTGTTCCCAAGAGCGCCCGGAACTTTTCCCGGTTGAGCGTTCGCAGGTAGCCTGCTGGCTCTACGATGGATCAGTCGATGCTCCGCCGTCGCTAAAACAAGTGCGGGTCGCGCGCCCGAAACAGGCCAAAGCGGTGGCTTCCGTCGAGCCGAAGGCGCTGGTCGAGGTTGAGGGCCTGGTGCGGTATTTCGACGTCTCCCCGCCGTTGTTGACTCGCCTCTTGGAGCGCACGGGCCGCCGCATTGTACAGGCGGTCGACGGTCTCGATATGATCATCAATCAGGGCGAGACCTTCGGGCTGGTCGGTGAGTCGGGATGCGGAAAATCCACCGTGGCGCGAACCATCGTCGGCCTCCATGACGCGACGGCGGGCACCATCATCTATGACGGCGTCAACCTCAGCTCGCGCAAGCAGCGGGCCCGGAACCAGTCTTATCAGCACAAGATGCAGATGATCTTCCAGGACCCTCTGGCCTCGCTAAATCCGCGCTGGCGAGTCTCTGAAATCATCGCCGAGTCTATACCGGAGGCTCGCCGCAACGCCCCTGGCGGGGTGGCGGCGCGGGTCGATGAATTGCTGTACCAGGTCGGCTTGTCGCCTGCCGACGGCGACAAATATCCGCATGAGTTTTCCGGCGGCCAGCGCCAGCGCGTTTCCATCGCCCGGGCGTTGGGCGGCGAGCCTGAATTTCTCGTCTGCGATGAGCCGACGTCGGCCCTCGACGTCTCCGTGCAGGCACAAATTCTCAATCTGATGGTCGATCTGCAACGCCGGCTCGGCCTGACCTATCTTTTCATCAGCCATGACCTCGCCGTGGTGCACCATATCTCCAGCAAGGTCGGTGTTATGTATCTCGGCCGGGTGGTTGAATGGGCCGAAACCGCGCGGCTCTTCAAGCAGCCCCAGCATCCCTATACGCGTATGCTGCTCGACGCCGTGCCGGATATCTCAAAGATCGGTGTTCATCGCAGCCAGGTCGAAGGCGAGGTGCCGAGTCCCATCGATCCGCCGAGCGGATGCCACTTCCATCCGCGCTGCCCCTACGCCACGGACCGGTGTCGAACCGAGCTGCCGGTGAACCTCTACACGGAAGGCACCGCAGTCGCCTGCCACGCCATCGAAGAGGCGCGGCTTCCCGCCTGGAAAGGGTCTGATTAGAAACGAAAACGGCGGCCCCGAGGGGCCGCCGATTTGTCGTGCTTGCTAAATTATAATCGACGATTAAACGCCGTTAGCGATGGTAAACGCCGTTAGTGATGGATGTGAACGGACCTGCTGATATCGCTGCGGACGATGCCGATATCGGTGAGCAGGCGGTCGTCTAACTTGTTGAGAACTCGGGCCGCGGCGTTGCCGCGCTGCCATTGCAGGATCGTCTGGAAGATGTTTTTCATAGCTTAGGTATCCTTCTGAATGAGAGTGGCTGAATTAGAGTGGTTGATTAAGCGCGGCCCGTGCAGAGCAGCAGGAGATGATTGATCGACGCATCGGCGTTGGCCTGATACGGCTGATTGGCGGGTTGCGGAGCTTTCGGCTCGAAGAGCATTCTGAAAAGCAGCATTTTATGGCCTCGTCGGTGCGGGTTTCGGTGTTTGTTGCGTTGCAGCATATGTAGCCCTTTCGATGGCTTGAACAACTGCCAAGGCTGCACATCAGGCATGCAACACGGGCATGTCTTAGATTAGGCTGTCGTTAACTTTTCTTTTCCCGGTTTGGCGAGGAAGCGGATGAATATATTGGTGCTCAACTGCGGTTCGGCGACGGTCAAGTTTCAGATCATCGATACCGACCGTGACCGTGCCGCTGCCGACAGTGACCGCCGCTTGGCTAGCGGCATCATCGAAAATATCGGTGAGCGGACGCGGATCAGCTTCGAGGCCGAGGGCCGCCCGCGGGAGAGCTTTAGCGAACCGCTGGCCGATTACCGGGCAGGCATCGACCGCATCCTCGCCTGGATCACCTCTGACGGTGCTGAGATCGAGGGTATCCGCTCTCTGGACGATATCCATGCGGTCGGCCATCGGGTGGTTCATGGCGGTGAGCGCTTCCGCGATCATGCGCTCATCGACCAGGCGGTGCTTGAGGGCATCGAGGATTGCGTCGAGCTGGCGCCCCTGCACAATCCGGTCAACCTCAAGGGCATCCGCGCCGCGGGCGAGCTGCTCGGCGGCGCGACGCCCCAGGTCGCCGTTTTCGACACCGCGTTCCACATGACCATGCCCGAGGCGTCCTATCTCTACGGCCTGCCCTACGAGCTTTATGAGAAACACGGGATCAGGCGCTATGGTTTTCACGGCACGTCCCATCAGTATCTCGCCTATCGTTATGGCCGGATGCGGGGCCTGGCGCCCGAGGCGGTTAATATCATCACTCTGCATCTCGGCGGCGGCTGTTCGGCCTGCGCCATCCGCGGAGGTCAGTCCTTCGCCACATCCATGGGGTTCACGCCGCTCGCCGGGCTGCTCATGGGCACCCGGTCGGGGGACCTCGATCCATCGGTGATCGCCTATCTGGCGGGCAAGGAAGATCTCGGCGTCGCCGATATCGACAAGCTGCTGAACAATCAGTCCGGGCTGCTCGGCCTGTCGGGCCTGTCGGGCGATATGCGCGTGTTGCTGCAAGCGGTGGCCGAGGGCGGCAACCACCGCGCCGAGTTGGCCGTCGAGTTATTTTGCCGCCGGGTGCGCCATTACATCGGCGCCTATCTCGCCGAGATGGACGGCGCCGAGGCCCTGTTGTTCAGCGGCGGCATCGGGGAAAACGCGCCCGAGGTGAGGCGGCGCATCTGCCAGGGCCTGTCGTGGTGCGGCGTGGTTCTCGATGAAGCGCGAAACGAGGCGATGACCGGCGGCGCTCTGGGCGAGATTACGACCGACGAATCACACCTGAAAGTCTTCGTGGTTCCCACCAATGAAGAACTACTCATCGCCCGCGAGACCGCCGCTATCGTCGAGTAGGGGCGGGGCAAATAAGATTTTGCAGATTTATAAAAAAGTTAATCTTAGATTAAGCCTATCATTGTTGGCGGGTTTGGATGTAGCATTTCTAGCTATGTAAAAGAGCGGCCCAATTGGGCTTCATTACCAAGTGTTTGTATGGCGTACGGTGTATTTGCCGTCGTCGATGTGAAATCAGGGAGAATTCTAATGAAACGTCAATTATTCCTCGGCGGTGTCGCAGCCGTCGCATTGTCATTCGCCTTTGTCGGCGGTGCGCAGGCGGGCGCTTGCCCGGCCGCCACGGTCGCAGATGGTATGGGTATCGGGGCGGGCGCTTTCCCGCAGCAGTATGAGCTGGCCGAATTCGAATCGGCGGGCAACTGCACCGTGTCCTTTTCGGAAAATCCATCGATCGGCGCGTTGAACGGCAAGATCGTCGGCAACCCGTCATCGTTGCCGCCGGTGGCCGAGCGCCTGCCGGATGAACCGTTGGTCGTAGCACCCTATGACGCAATCGGCAAATATGGCGGTGTTTTCGATATGATTTCGAATAATACCGAAGCCGGCACGTCCGATTTGCTGTCCACGCGTCATGTGAACCTGGTGCGCTTCTCCGACGATCT
>JAYGED010000026.1:0-2092 GCA_046582565.1 Alphaproteobacteria bacterium | reverse complement strand
GTGCCGAAGGTGGTTTTTTTGGTCATTGCGGCTGGGTTAATCCGCGAACTGGCTTTCGCGCCACCGCAAGACGGCGCCCAGGCCCTTCTCCTTGGTGATCGCCGAACGTCTCATATTCAGGATTTGATGGCATGAGAACGCGCCTGTCATGAATGAAGAGGGCCGCAAACGCCGCAAACGAAGGAGAGTGGCGCGCCCGGAGAGATTCGAACTCCCGACCCCCAGATTCGTAGTCTGGTGCTCTATCCAGCTGAGCTACGGGCGCGCAATGGGTCTGACCGGTCTTGGCCGGAGCAAGGGAACCTACTCACGACAGCGCGGCGGCGCAAGGATAATACCTAGGATTTCTCCCCGTTATCTTGCGCCAAGGGCGCGTCACAGCGCCGCCAGGGCGGAAAAAAGCCATGCCAAGATCATGTATAAATCGGGCTTGTCGCCTCGCAACCCTTTGAGTAAACTCCAGATTCGTTTAGGGGGTGAGGGAAAATTTATTTTCTCAAGTCCCATCGCTGGGCTATGCCGCTTTCAACCGAACTTAAATCGGAATGGCGGTGGGGAATGTATCGTCGATCAAAAGGTGGAATTTGAGCATGGCGCGCACAAAATCTCGCGGAAGTATTCTTCACATCACGGGACGCCGCGTAGCGGTTATCGGAGCCGCGATGTTGCTCGGTGGCTGTAGCTATGTTGCCGACGACCTGTGGCCAACCCTGGCAGGCGACGAGCCTCAGCCATCGGCAATCCGCATTGTGGTGGGGCCTTCGCCCACTGAGCAGCAGGCCCAGCCGACCTTATCGCCGCCGCCCGCGCCGACCCCGCAATATGTCGCACCCCAGCCTGTGCCCACGCCGGTCTATGCCGCGCCGACAGTAGTGGCCGCGCAACCGAGCCAGGTTATCGGCGCCACGGGCACCTTCGTCGGTGCGAAAGTAGGCCAGCACGCCAGCGAACTCGAAGCGCTTAAGTCCTCCATCGGCAACGGCAACGCACGCTTCCAGCAGCTTCGCCTGGTGACCGAGCAGAACGCCCAGCGCTATTACGCCATCGTCGCGGCGATCAGCGCGCGGCTGCAAATCGGCACCACTCCGGGCAACCCGGTCCTGGTCAGCCAATGGAATACAGCCCAAAGCGAACTTGACCGTATTCTCACCGACATCGCCGCCCTCAACACCCTGTCCAATGATATAGCTGGTCAATCCGCCATGTCGGCCTATCTGATCGAATCGATTACCGCGGCCTACGGTCTTTCCGGCGCGGTGGAAGAAGACCATCGCCAGCTCGCCCTGATCGAGGACGAAGTCAACCGCACGGTGGTGCTGATCGACCGCATGCTCAGCGAAATTCATGAGACGATTGCCCGCCAGACCGCCTATGTCAGCAACGAGCGCCGCAACCTCACCTCCCTGTCCCTGTCGGTCAAGAACGGCGAGTTATTCGGACCGCCGCTAGCATCCCGCGCCTATACGGCGGCGGTTGTGGCCAATGTACCGCTCAGGTCGAGCGCCGGCAGCGGCTTCACCCAGGGCCGCCAGCCCCTCGTGGTGATCCGCTTCGATCGGCCTGATGTTCCTTATCAGCAAGCGCTTTACAGCGCCTTGTCTGAAACCCTGGACCGTATGCCGACGGCGTCGTTCGATGTTGTCGCCATCGCGCCCAACCATGGCACTCCGGCCCAGGTCGCGCTGAAAACCAACGAGTCAAAGCGCAACGCCGAGCAGGTCTTCCGCTCGCTAACCGATATGGGCTTGTCGGGCGACCGCGTGTCCCTGTCGACAACCACCAGCGCATCGGTGCAGGCCAACGAAGTTCATATCTACGTTCGTTAAACGGTCGTCTAAAGGCGACCTGCGTTCAAACGCCACGCAGGCTTACGCCGGGTAAGCCGGCGGCTCGCGGTCGCTCGCTTGCTTCTCCGACCATAAGGATGCGGAGAATGCTTGTGGGGCTGTTCTCTAGGCCATGTACTCATAAAAGGGATTCACAAAACCCCCGTTATGTGATTCAAGCTTCCAAACAGTGGGAGCATAGACATGGGCGGACGCTACGATCTGACGGACTTCGAATGGTCGGTCATCGAACCTCTTCTTCCAAA
>JAYGED010000025.1:0-6298 GCA_046582565.1 Alphaproteobacteria bacterium | reverse complement strand
CTGAGGGCGGCAGAAAACGGGCATTCAGAAGCGCAATATGAGATTGGCTACAGTTATGAAAAAGGACGGTTTGTAAGCAAAGACCTAGACGTATCCCTTAGTTGGTATAAGAAAGCCGCAGCACAGGAAAATGCCAGGGCTCAATTCAAAGTAGGCTTGTTTTACAAAGAGGGCTGGGCCGTTCCGAAAGACCTGGACGAAGCCCTGAATTGGTACAAGAAAGCCGCCTCGAAAGGACACGCGCTCGCCGGTATGTCCCTGGACCGACTACAAACGGTAGCTGCCGTGGTGGAGCCAGCCCAAGTAGAAGATTCTGAAGCAGAAGCACCCGAAATATCAGAGCGCTTGAGAAAAGTAAAACAGTTGCTTGATGAAGGACTGATAACTGAGGCAGAAGCTGCCGAAAAACGGCAAGCCATTCTAGATGAGTTCTGACCCAATCTGAAATTGCTTTTGTCATCGTCTGTTTATTTTTACCCGCGCGAACTTGAACTGCGCCCCTCTCATCCATACATCTTGTACTGACCGGCGGCCAATGATGGCGTCGGTCGTGGTTCCGCCGGTTTTCGGGGAACTGCTTGATACTAAACACGATATCGCTTCTGAAGGAGGATATTGATATGCGTAGCTATGACCTCTCCCCCCTGTTTCGTTCGACCATCGGTTTTGACCGCTGGGCCGATCTTTTCGAAGCCGCCAACCGGGTCAACCCGTCGGCCTCGACCTTCCCGCCCTATAACATCGAGAAGCGCGGCGACGACGCCTACCGCATCACCATGGCGGTCGCCGGTTTTGCTGAGTCCGATATCAACCTGACCGTCCAGGAAAACCTGCTGGTCATCGCGGGCAAGCTGGAAGACGGCAAGGACGAGAAGAGCGACTATCTCCATCGCGGCATCGCGGCCCGCGTCTTCGAGCGCCGGTTCAACCTGGCCGAACATGTCAATGTGGCCGACGCGCGGCTCGTCAACGGCTTGCTGGAGGTCGATCTGGTCCGCGAGGTTCCCGAAGCCAAGAAGCAGCGCCGGATTGAGATCAAGACCGTCGCCGTCGGCAATACCATCGAAAACAAGAAGGCCGCCTAAAGCCTTCTAGAGCAATATCCGATTAGATTGAACCAGTAGGGTTCAATCTGATCGGGTAAAATTGCTCTAGTTTTTAAGAAGATAGAGCATCTTTATCCGTCAATTGGGTCGCTGAAAGCGACTCAACTTGATCGGATGATGCTCTAACCCAAACTCTGGTTCCAAGGGGCGTCCGTTTCGCGGGCGCCCCTTTTTATTCCTTCGAACTGTGTTGCGACAAGCCGCCCGTGTTTTGATATTATCTAAAAAATCAAGCCGCTACCGGATAGGCCCATGAGCGAAAACGAATATCCCGACCGTTTCGAGCGCGCCTTCAACCAGCGCATCCCGAGCGATGTGGCGAATAGTTTCACCGACGAACAACGGGCCGCCATCCGGACCGCTTTCGGCGGCGAAAGATGGGACGGCCACAGGGTCGACCTGCGCGGTGTGATCCCGATGTTGCGCTGGTACTTCGCCTTCGTCGCCGGCCCCAACAAACGCAGCAAGCGCCGCCTTTCCCTGGACGACGATATAGAGAAGCCCAGCCTCATTGGCCGCATCATCGGCGCGCTGACCGTGCTGGTGGTAGTGGCGCTGCTGGCGGTTCTGCTGTTCTCGTAATTATACCAGCCCGCGACTGCGGGCCGCCGGCTTACCCGGCGTGAGCCCCATTCTTGTCTATACATAGATATGGACGCTTGAACGCAGGTCATCAAAGATGACCGCATAGAGTTAAATTGGCGGGCGTTTATGGGCCCAGGGGCGGAACTTCTCCAGGGCGGCGCCGATGCGCAGGGCCGCGTTGTCATCGAAGCGCCGGGCGATGATCTGCAACGACGTGGGCAAGCCGTCGGCGGTGAAGCCCGAGGGCACGGAGAATGCCGGGCACTGGCTGACGAAATTAAACAGCTCGGTCATGTCATAACCGTGGAAGCGGCCGTCGTTCTTGTCGACGGTGACATCGGAGTCGCTGCCGCCTACGGGCTTCGCCGGCTGGGCCATGGTCGGACAGATCAGCGCGTCATGGCGAGTCAGGATCGGCGCCAGGGATTGCCATTGCTTGGTGCGAATGAACTCAAGCCGCTTGAAATCGACCGCGCTCATGGCCAGGCCCTTGTCCATGAGCGCCGCCACATTGGGATCCATTTTGTCGCGCCAGTCCTTGAGCAGATGGCCGAAGAAGGCGGCGAGATAGACCCCCCAGTGATCGTACCAGGCGCGGTTGATCGACAGATCCCAATCGAGTTCGACCTCGACAACCTCAGCCCCGGCCTCGCGGAGCGCCTCGGCGGCGGCGTGGAGATTGGCCTCGACCTCGCCGTTGAGCGCGTAATAACCGAGATCGGGACAGAGGGCGAGGGACATGCCGGCCAAGTCGCAGGGCGGCGGGATCGGGATATCGAGCGCCGGCTTCTGGCTTTGAATATCGCGTTCGTCCGGCCCCTGGGCGACCGACAGGAACAGGGCGATATCGCCGATGGTCCGCGCCAGGGGGCCGAAGTGGGAGATCTGGTCGAACTGGCTGGGCAGTATATCGAACGGGATGCGGCCGAAGCTCGGCTTGAGCCCGGCAATGCCGCAGAGCGCCGCCGGGATGCCCACCGAGCCGCCCATGTCCGAGCCCTCGGCCAGCGGCACACAGCCCGAGGCCACGGCGGCGCCGGAACCGCCGGAGGAGCCGCCGGGCGAGCGTTCGGGGTTCCACGGGTTGCGGGTGATGCCCCACAGCGGGCTCTCGGTGAAGCTCGAATAGGCGAACTCGGGCGTGTTGGTCTTGCCGACCATGATGGCGCCGGCGGCGAGCAGCTTATCAACGATCGCCGCGTCATAGTCCGGCACCCAATGTTCGTGACTGAATGACCCCAAGGTGGTGCGCTTGCCCTTGGTCGGCGTCAGATCCTTGATGGCGATGGGAACGCCGTGCAACGGCCCGAGCGGCTTGCCGTCGGCCACGGCGCTCTCGGCGGCGCGGGCTTTTTCCAACGCTTCTTGCTCGAAGGTGAAGCAGAAACAGTTGAGCGTGGGATTGACCTCCGCGATGCGCGCGAGACTGTTTTCCACCACTTCAACCGGTGAAAGCTCGCGCGCTGCGATGCAGCGGGCAAGCTCGGTGGCCGGTGTGTAGGCAAGATCAAGATCGGTCATCGCCGAAGATTACGGGATTGGCACAACCGCGCCTAGCGCTATCATGGATATCTCGCGTAGTCTTTCCGTCGCCGATCCCCCGATATTGAGGATGATTCATCCGTGAAGCCGCGCGATATCCTGCTCGCTCTGTCAGTCCCCCTCATTTGGGGGCTCGGCTTTACTTTAGCCAAGGCGGCGCTCGGCCAGTTCCCGCCTATCCTTCTAATGGCCTTGCGCTTTTCGCTGACCGCCCTGGTGCTGGTCTGGTTCGTTCGTCCGCCCCGGGGAATGATGGTGCGCATCGCGCTGATCGCCCTGGTCAGCGCCACCATCCAGTACAGCCTGACCTTCACCGGCCTGGTCGACCTCGATGTCTCCTCAGCGATTATCGTGGTGCAGCTCGAAGTGCCGTTCGCCTTGATGCTGTCAGCGATTTTTCTCAAGGACCGGATCGGCTGGCGGCGCGCCATCGGCATGGTGTTGGCCTTCGGCGGCGTTGTTCTGATTGCCGGAGAGCCTCGCCTGCGCGGCGATATGCTGCCGGTGTTGCTGGTGGCCAGCGGCGCCATGACATGGTCCATCGGCCAGGTGATGATCAAGACGGTGCACGGTGTCGGCGGCTTTGCCCTGATCGCCTGGGTCGCGGTATGGGCGGCGCCCCAGCTTTTCGTCTCGTCCTATCTGTTCGAGGACGGCCAGGTCGAGGCCCTGGCCGCCGCCGGTTGGCTGGTCTGGGGCGTGGTGATCTATCTCGGCCTGGTGATGACGGCGGTAGGCTATGGCATCTGGTATCGCCTGCTTGGCCTTTACCGGGTTAACCAGGTCATGCCGTTTCTTATGCTGCTCCCCGTCACAACGATGATCAGCGGCGTACTGCTTCTCGATGAGACCATCACCGCAGTGACCGCCCTGGGCGCGGTCATCGTCATTGCCGGGGTGGGTTTTATCACTATCCGCTCTGCGGAAAACGATTCTAACTGAATGGAAACTCTATAGGGTCTATACTGGTGCGATAAACGAGTTCCAGTGATTGCATAGTTGCCATGTTTCAAAAATCCGAACGTCATGTTCCGCCCTCGAAGGCGCTCAGCGAAGAGATGCGCGGGATGGGCCCCGAGTCGACCTTCATCAGCGTTGATACAAAAGTCGGCGGCAGTTTGACTGGCATTGGCGAGGTGCATATTGACGGCGAAGTTAACGGCGATGTTTATGGCCACAGCGTCGTCGTCGGGCCTGAGGGCGTCGTTAAGGGCGATATATCCGCCGAGTACGCCGATATCGCCGGCACGGTGCACGGGCGAATCGAAGCGCGCACGGTGTCGGTGGCGAGAAGCGCCGCGGTTGATGGCACCATCAGCCATAATGAAATCGAAATTGAGTCGGGCGCCAAACTCGAAAGCCGCCGCCCATGGCGCCCGCCGAGTTATTTCGATAAAGACCCGAAAGGGTAGGAAGCCCCCTATGGGCGCCGGTTTCGGCCTGTTTTTACAAAGGCCGTGAAGGATAGTGGAGAAAAGGTAAGAATCGGTGTTTAATAGGTTAAATTTTGCGCAGCGCCTCTCGCGCTGACGTGTTCATGTTCGACCTGTAGGGAGAAGACCATGTTTGGTAAAGAGAAGGACGCTGCGGATCAAGCCGGTTCGGGCACTGCGGATAGCGCCGCCGATAGCAGCAAATCGGAGGCTCAGTCGAGCGCCGCGCCATCGATCATCAGCGCCGACATGAAAGTTGTCGGTGATCTGCAATCGGGCGGTGATATCCAGATTGAAGGCAGCGTTGAGGGCGACGTCAAAAGCCGCACTGTCACCATCGGCGAAAAAGCCAACATCAACGGCTCGGTCAATGCCGATACGTCGAATATCCTTGGCCGTATCAATGGTGAAATCAACGCCTCAGTGGTGCGTATCGCCAAATCCGCCAACGTCCAGGGCGATATCTATTACCAGACACTGTCCATCGAGGACGGTGCGGTGATCGATGGTAAGGTCAAACGCAAGGATTCGGCGGGCACCAAAAGCGAAACCACGCCGAAACCCGCGGCCAGCGAGCCATCGTCCGACGTCAACGTTGCTTCCATGAAGCCTTCCGTGACCGGCGGCGACAGCAAACCCTCGGACGCCTCACCGGGCCTGAAACCTCAGGGCAGCAAGCCCCTGGGGAGGTAATTTCCCTACTCTATTGAGTTACTGGTGGACGGCTTGCTGAACGGCAAGCCGTTTCCACATGTGGATCAGCCGAACAGCGATCTCAATTCATTGTCGATGTATCCACCAGCCGTTCTCATTCAGGAAGAAAAACGGGCGGTAGTGGTGAATAGTATCGGCGGTGACGATTTGTTTTAGCTGGTTGTCGAGTATCCAGGCTTCGCCCTCCACATAGGCCACCAGTACCGCATGGGCGATTTTGAGGTTGAGGTCCTGCAGCACAATGATGCGTATATGGTCATTGTCCCAGCCCAGCGCGCGGAGCGAGGTGAACTTGGCGATGGCGTAATCCTCGCAGTCACCGTCGTGGTCGAAGAACTGCTTCGGCGTTGCCCAGTAGTCCTTTTTGCTGTAGTTGCGCGGGTCGGTGATGTAGGTCGCTTCGTTCATATAGGTATTGATGCTTCTGAGCTGCTCCATGGGCGTGGCGTCGGTCAGCTTCTCGATAAATTCACCCCAGTAAGCGAGATGGCATTTGTTAAAGGTCGTGTCTTCGCAGCTTCCTTCGGGCAAGCCCGTATCCTTGAAAAAGCGCGTAAGAACGCCGGTCCATTTGGGGAATGGTTTCAGATTTTTCGAACTTTTCTCTTTGGTTCCGAACAGTTTCGGATAGACCGGCGTTGCCGCCGCCGAGGCCCCATCGGATAAGGCGAACAAAGCCACGACGAAGCCGGCCAGAGCGAGGCCAGTCAGTCGGGAACATTTTGTTGTCTTGCGCGTACGAGGCACTATTACACCGAATGTTCTTATTTCGATAAATCTAGGCCATGTACTCATAAAAGGGATTCACAAAACCCCCGTTATGTGATTCAAGCTTCCAAACAGTGGGAGCATAGACATGGGCGGACGCTACGATCTGACGGACTTCGAATGGTCGGTCATCGAACCTCTTCTTCCAAA
>JAYGED010000295.1:0-12985 GCA_046582565.1 Alphaproteobacteria bacterium | reverse complement strand
GGGTCGTTATCCAGGAATGTGACATGGGCGGCGCCCCGGGACAGGGCCTCCAGGCCGAGGGCGCCGGTCCCGGCGAAGCCGTCGACCACGCCGGCGTCCTGGGGCAGAGGCGTATCCCGCCAGCGGTTATGGGCGAGCCGGTTGAACAGCGCCTCGCGGATGCGGTCACGGGTCGGCCGCACCGCCCCTCCCGCCGGCGCCTTGAGACGGCGGCCGCGGTGGCTACCGGCGACGATTCGCACGGCGATTTTTGCCCGGTGATGATTTGGACCTGGCCTTGCCCCCGGATTTAGGTTTGGGCTTTGCTTTGCCTTCCGGCTTGTTATCGGGCTTCTGGGTGCCGAGTTGATCGGCCAGGATGCGGGCGGGCACCTCGCGCAACGCGCCGGACTCCAAATCGATCAACCGGAAAGGACCGAACGAGATTCGGATCAGCCGGTTCACCGCGAGGCCGAGATGGGTCATGACCTTGCGGATTTCACGGTTCTTGCCTTCGCGTAACAGCAGGGAAATCCAGGCATTGCCGCCCTGCTGACGCTCCAATGCCGCTTCGATCGGGCCATAATGGACGCCGTCGACGGTGATCCCCTGCGCCAGGGCGGTAAGCTGTTCGGGCTCGGGGCGGCCGAACACCCGCACCCGGTAGCGCCGCGCCCAGCCGGTCGAGGGCAATTCGAGCCGCCGCGCCAGACCGCCGTCGTTGGTCAGCAGCAACAGCCCCTCGGAATTGATGTCGAGGCGGCCGACGGACACGACCCTGGGCATGGTCTCCGGCAGAGCGCCAAAGATCGTGTCGCGGCCGGCTTCGTCGCGCGCCGTGCAGATCAGGCCCTTGGGCTTGTGATAGCGCCACAGCCGGGTCGCCTCGGCGGCGGGCAGCGGCTTGCCGTCCACGGTGATCCGGCTATCGGGTCCGACCACCACCGCCGGCGTCTCGAGCAGCTTGCCGTCGACCGCCACACGACCGGCCTCGATCCAGCGCTCGGCCTCGCGCCGCGAACAGAGCCCGGCGCGAGCCAGCCGCTTGGCGATGCGCTCTCCTTCCCCTACAGCAGTCATGGATTAACCAGCGGCGGCGGCGGCAACGAAGGCATCGAAGATGCGGCTGTCGCCGTCGCTGATGGCGTATTCCGGGTGCCACTGCACGCCGAGGCAGAACCGCTGGCCGGGGACCTCAATCCCCTCGATCACCCCATCAGGCGCCACCGCATCGACCACCAGCCCATCGGGGACCGTGGCGACAGCCTGGTGATGGGCGCTGTTCACCGCCATCTCGTCGACCCCGACGATGCCATGCAGCAGGGTGTCCGCCATGATCGTGACCTTATGACCGGCCTGTGTGCGCGGATTGGGCTGCTCATGGGCCAGGGCGTCGGTGACCGTTTCGGGAATATGCTGGATCAGGGTGCCGCCGAAGGCGACGTTCATGACCTGCTGGCCGCCGCAGATGCCGAGCAGCGGCATGTCGGTGTCGCCGGCCATCCGGCAGGCGGCAAGCTCGAATTCGGTGCGCATTGCCTTGGTGACGACACTTGCATGGCGATGATTGTCGCCGAACAGGGCCGGGTCCACATCGAACGCGCCGCCGGTGACCAGCAAGCCGTCGAGGCGGGCAAGATAGGCCGCCACATCGTCGGGCTCATGGGGCAGCGCTACCGGCAAGCCGCCGGCCCGGCGCACGGCGCTGAAATAATTCTGGCGCAGGGCGTACCAGGGCTGATTGGAATAGCCACCGGGGTCCTCGCTATCGAGGGTAAGGCCGATCAGGGGTTTATCGCTCATGGGTCGATTCTAGATCAATTTTACCCGCGCTTTCAATCCGCAAAGCCTTTGTCGGCAATTTCCTGCTGGGCGGCCTCGGTCTTCTCCAGGTCATCCAGGCCCATGGAGCGTAAGACGCCCGGGGTCTTGTCGAACTGAATTTTACCGTAGGTGACAAGCTGCACGTAATTGCCCCAGGGGTCGTTGAAGTTGACTCCCGGCCCCGACATCAGCTCGATACCCATGGCATCGAGCAGGGCGCGGCCCTTGGCCGGATCATCGACAACCAGGCCGAAATGGCGGCCGGTATCGTTCGCGTCCGAACCGCCCTTGAACAAGGCGATGAATTGATCGCCGAGACCGATGAAGGCGCTGGTTTCGCTACGGCTCAGCAGATCGACCTCGAACAGCTTGCCGTAGAACACCAACGCCTCGTCGATATTGCCGACTTCGAGCGCCACATGGTTGATACCGACAGC
Source organism: Alphaproteobacteria bacterium (assembly GCA_046582565.1). Classification (GTDB taxonomy): domain Bacteria; phylum Pseudomonadota; class Alphaproteobacteria; order JAAXGF01; family JAAXGF01; genus JAYGED01. The sequence goes on along the minus strand of JAYGED010000295.1, from coordinate 10,745 downwards.
GCGCAAGCGATTTTCACTCATGGCAAGGATTCCTTAAAAATAACGGTAAGACATAGATAGGGCGCGCCATCGCGGCCATAAAGGATTTGGTTACCAATTATACTTATAATTACGCATAATCGGTGGGTATTCACTTCCGACGCCGGCTTTACTTGTAGGACAACGCATGGCCGAAACAAATCAAGCATCTATCAGCGTACTTGTGGTCGACGATCACCGGACCATGCGTTCGATCATCCGGCAGCTTCTTGGACGCGTCGGCATCACCGACGTCGCCGAGGCGGAGCACGGCGAGCAGGCGCTGGCCATGCTGTGCAGCCCCATGGCGACCACTCCCGACGTGATCATCTGCGATCTTCATATGCATAAAATGGACGGCATGGAATTCTGCAACCAGATCCGGCGCTCCGACAACGCCCGTCATCGCGGCATTCCGATCCTCATTCTTACCGGCGACGAGGATGAAATGCTGCACGAAGTCAGCCGTCAGGTGGGCGCCGCCAAGATCCTGCTGAAACCCATCGCCGCCAACGATCTGCTCGCCGAAATCCGCACCGTCATCGGCTTCGACGCCGGCGTCGCCATCTAATTCACGACCAGTAGATCATTCATTACCAATAGCTTAGGGCATTACCAATAGCTTAGGGCGCCCTTGTAGAGGTCGGCGAGCGCTTCGCGGCTGACATCGAGGGGGGCGTTATCCAACAGCCGGCGCTGGGGGAAAGAACCCTCGGTGAGCGCCGGAATATCCGCCTCGCCGTAGCCAACGCCGGACACCCCATTGGGAATTCCGGTCGCTCTCATCAGCTCGATTAGGCGCGCAGCCACCACTTCGCCGGCATCGTCAAGGCCCGCTCCGCCCGTGTTGCCGCCGAGGCATTCGGCGGCGCGCAAATGACGCTCGGGACAGGCTTGCGCGGTAAACCGGAAAACCGACGGGGCATTGACGATGACCGACATGCCGTGCGGCACGATGGGTTTGTCATCGGGATAGCCTTCCGGCTGGAAGTCACGCACCAGGCCCGATACTGAATAGGACATACCGTGGGGTAGATGGCAGCCGGCGTTGCCAAACGCAATACCGGCCAGGGTGGCGGCAAACATCAAATGCCCACGCGCCTCATCATCGCCGGCGTCGGCCACCGCACGCTCCAGATAGTCGCCGATCAACCGCAGAGATTCGAGACAGCCGATATCGCTCCACGGGTTCGCGCCCTGGCTCTGCGGGCGCAGGCTGGGGCGCGCCGCCGCGGCCCGCTGGGTATAGGGCCTGGCGGTATAGGATTCGAGCGCGTGGCTGAGCACATCGAAGCCGCTCGCCGCAACCACGGTGGCGGGCAACGTGGCCGTCACGGTCGGATCGACCACCGCCTGACTGGGGCGCATGTGACGCGAGACGATGCCGGTCTTGGCCTTTATGGCCAACAGATCGAATACCGCGATGCCGGTGCATTCGCTGCCCGTTCCACAGGTCGTCGGGCAGGCAATATGAGGCTTGAGCGGCCCCGGCACGGCTACGCCGCCGCCGATCGGCGCATTCACATAGGTGAGGAATTCCGCCGGGTGGGTGGCGTAGAGGTTGGCCGCCTTGGCGGTGTCGATAACCGAGCCGCCGCCGACGGAAATATAGCCGTCGAACCCGCCTTGGGAAGCGAAGCGCGACGCCGCCAGGAAGGATTCATCGGTCGGCTCAACGCGGCACTCATCATAGACCACCACATCGACGCCCGCGGCGATTAGGGAATCGCGGACGATGGACAGATGCTCAAGGCCGGCGATGAGCTTATCTGTGAACAGCGCGCAGCGGGTGATGCCGCGCGCCTGTGCGTGATCGCCGACCTCGGCCAGGGCTCCCGGCCCATAGGTGATCGCCGATATATCAACGGAAAATGCAGTATCGCAGCCCTCGGCCGGCGCGGCATAGTGACAACAGCCCATGATCGTATTACTCCTTCCCTCTCGGATAACGAGACACAAGAAGGTAGAAACCGTCTTATGGCAACAGGCGTATCAAAAGTCAGCTGTTCGATCGACCTTAGCGCCGAGGGCAAGCAGTTCGGGCGTCTGGAAATTCCCCATTCCCGCAATGATTCCGGCTGGGGCGCCGTGCATCTGCCGATCATATCGATTCGCAACGGCACAGGGCCGACCCTGGCCTTCACCGGCGGCAATCACGGCGACGAGTACGAAGGACCAATCGCCCTGATGAAACTGGCCCGCTCCCTTCAAGCCGACGAGATGGCCGGCCAGGCGATTATCATTCCGGCCTTGAATTACCCGGCGGTCATGGCCGGCACCCGCTTGTCGCCCATAGACGGCGTCAACATGAACCGGGCGTTCCCTGGTCAGCGCGCAGGCAGCGTCTCTTCGATGATCGCCCATTTCGTCCAGACCATAATTCTGCCCCGCGCGGACGGCTTGCTCGATATTCATTCCGGCGGCAAGTCGATGATGTTTTCGCCGTTCGCCTGCTATCACAAAACAGATGACCAGGCGGTCATGGCCGAGGCGAAGCGGGCCATGCTGGCCTTCGACGCGCCGATCAGCCTGGAGCTGGTGGAACTCGACGCGGAAGGCATGCTGGATACGGCGGTCGAAGACATGGGGAAAATCTTCGTCGGCACGGAGCTGGGTGGCGGCGGCACCACGACGACCCATAGCGTCTCCGTGGCCGAGATCGGGGCGCGCAACCTGCTGGCCCATTTCGGCATCATCGACGAGGCCCCCGTGAGCCGCGAGCAGCGGGGCCTGGCGCCGACACGAATGATGCATATGCCCGACGCCGAATGCTATGTTATCGCCGAGGATGACGGCATCTATGAAGCCTTGATCGATCTCGACTCGCCGGTCGAGGCCGGCGATGCAATCGGCCAGGTGCATTTCCCCGAAAAGCCCGAGCGCGCACCAGCCCTGTATCGTGCGGGCCGTCCGGGAATCCTGATTGGCCGCACCCATAAGGCCCTGGTCACGGCCGGCGATTTCCTCGGCTTGATCGCCGTCGATATATGAGCCCCCGGGATGTGATCAATCGGGCGGCCATGCAGCCCAACGCCGATATCGCAACAGAGGACAGCCTGGACGGGCTTCGCCATGCGCTGGGAGTTTGGCGCAAGATCGGTGAGACCATTGCCCTGGTTCCCACCATGGGGGCGCTCCATGGGGGCCATCTGGCGCTGGTCGAGGAAGCGCGCCGCCGCTGCCAGCGCGTGGTCGTCAGCATCTTCGTCAACCCTGCCCAGTTCGGCGCCGACGAGGATTTCGCGAGCTACCCCCGAGAGGCCGCAAAGGATCGTCAAATGCTTGGCGAGCTTGGCGTCGACCTGATCTACGCCCCGCCCATCGCCGAAATTTATCCCGATGGTTTCGCCACTGAAATCAAGGTTGGCGGGCTCAGCGACGGGCTCTGCGCCGTGCAGCGGCCGGTTCATTTCACCGGGGTCGCCACCGTGGTCGCCAAGCTGCTCATTCAATGCCGCCCCCATGTCGCCCTGTTCGGCGAGAAGGATTTTCAGCAGTTGCTGATCATTCGCCGCCTGGTGCGCGACCTCGATCTCGAGGTCGACATCATCGGCGTGCCGACGGTGCGCGAGAGCGGCGGGCTCGCCATGTCCTCGCGCAATGCAGCGCTTTCACCTGCCGGCCGCGGTATCGCCGGGCGGCTCTACAGCACGCTCATAGAGGTCGGCGGGCGCATTTCAGCGGGCGAGGCGGTTGACGACACTCTGGCCTGGGGCCGCCATGCGCTGATTGCCCAGGGCTTCGAGGCGGTCGATTATCTCGAACTTCGACATGCAGAAACCCTCGCCTCTCTCCGCCAGCACGCAAACCCGGCCCGGCTGCTCGTGGCAGTTCATCTGGACGGCGTACGCCTGATCGATAATATCGCCCTGGAATAAGCCGCTCACATGTATTAAGTGATTGGTTAGAGGTTAGTTTTTATGTCTGCGCTTTTTCGACTGTTCATTTTTTTATCGGTGGTATTGACCACTCTTGCCGGAGCGGACCAAGGGTACGCCCAAGACGTAAAATTCTTCAGCATCGGCACCGGCAGCACCTCGGGTACCTATTATCCCATCGGCAGCATCATCGCCAACGCCATCAGCAACCCACCGGGCTCGCTCGAATGCGACAAGGGTGGCAGCTGCGGCGTGCCCGGTCTCATCGCCCGGGTTCAGTCATCGAGCGGCTCGATCGTCAATGTCAAAGATATCGCATCGGGCGCCGTCCAGCTGGCGTTGAGCCAGGCCGACATCGCCTATTGGGCCTATAACGGATCCGGCCTGTTCCATCACGATGAACCGAATCAAGCATTACGCAGCATTGCCAATCTCTATCCGGAGAGCCTTCATGTTGTGGTTCTCCGCTATTCGGGCATCAAAAAAATTACCGATCTGGTCGGTAAACGCGTCTCCCTGGGGGAGGAAGGCTCGGGCACCCTGGTCGAGTCCATGGCCATTCTCAAGGCTTACGGCCTCACGAAAGACGACGTCACACCTGAGTATCTGCGGCCGGGCGCCGCCAGCCTGGCCATGAGCGAGGGCACTCTCGACGCCTTCTTCTTTGTCGCCGGCTATCCGGTAACGGCGATTACCGATCTCACACGCAGCCTGGATATCAAAATTCTGCCGATCAGCGGCAAGCCGGCCGAGAATGTGCTGACCTTCTATCCCTTCTTCACCAAAAGCGTGATCCCCGCCGGAACCTATGAGGGAGTTGGCGAGGTCGAGACCATCAGCATCGGTGCGCAGCTTCTCGTCTCAGCGGATATAGAAGACGATATCGTCTATCAGATCACCACCGCCCTGTGGCATGAAAACACCCGGAAGATGCTCGATTCCGGCCATGCAAAGGGCCGCGAAATACAGCTCAAGACAGCGCTCGACGGCCTCGCCGTTCCGCTCCACCCCGGCGCCGAACGGTACTATCGCGAGAACGGGTTGCTTGAATAAATCGCCGCGGTAACAGCTCTTAGATTTCCATTTCCACGATTTGATCGGATTCGGCGCGGCCGGCTTCGATCCATTGCGCCATGGCCGGCAGGCTGTGGATCGCTTCCACATAAGCCTCGGCCGTAGCGCCGATATCGGGCTGGTATGTCTTGAAACGAGAAGCGACCGGCGCATACATGGCGTCGGCGGCGCTGAAAGAGCCGAATAAAAAGTCGCCGCCGCCGCCGAAACGATCCCGGCAGTCGTTCCAGATCGACTCGATACGCGCGATGTCGAAGAGCGCCGCCTGGGTCGCGCCTTTTCCGGGCAGGGAAGCACGGCAATTCATCGGCATGTCATTGCGCAAGGCGCCGAAGCCTGAGTGCATCTCAGCGCTGACCGAGCGGGCATGGGCGCGGGCCGCCAGATCCTCGGGCCACAGACCGGCGTCGGGGAAAATTTCGGCGAGATATTCACAGATCGCCAGGCTGTCCCAGACCAGACGATCGCCATCGATCAAGGCCGGCACCTTGCCCGCTGGCGAATGGGCGCGAATATCGGCGCTCGTCGTCGGTTTGCGCAAGCGGATGTGGACCTCGTCGACATCATCGGTGCAATGGCGCAGCGCGATCCAGCCACGCAAGGACCATGATGAATAATTCTTGTTGCCGATAATAATGGTGAACCGCGCCATGGGCATCCTCCTATAAGGACATTATGTTTGCTTCCCGCAAGCGTGCCGATAGTATTGTTTTTTGACGTTAAGGACAGACTCGAAATGTGCCGCTGGCTTGCCTATGCCGGTCCACCGATCCTGCTTGAACGCTTGCTGTTCGAAGCGGAAAATTCTCTGATTGAGCAGAGCCTGTCATCACGCATGGGGCGGGCGGTGACCAACGGCGACGGCTTCGGCATCGGCTGGTACGGCGGGCGGGCTATCCCCGGCCAGTACCGCGATATCTTTCCGGCTTGGAACGATGCCAATCTGCGAAGCCTCGCCGAACAGATCGAATCGCCCCTGTTCTTCGCCCATGTGCGCGCCAGCACAGGCACCTCGACGGCGCGGGTTAACTGCCATCCGTTCCGCCATGGACCGTGGCTGTTCATGCATAACGGGCAGATCGGCGATTATCTCAAGATCCGCCGCGAGATCGACCATAGCATTGCCCCCGAATTCTATCCTTACCGCGAAGGCAGCACCGATACCGAGGCCCTGTTCTATCTCGCCCTGGCCCACGGCCTGGCGACTGATCCGCTGGCCGCCATCACCGCCACCATCGCCGATGTGGAGGGGATGATGGCGGCGGGCGACTGCACATCCGCCTTTCGCATGACCGTGGCGGCGAGCGACGGCACGCGAATTATCGCCTATCGCTATTCAAGCGATAATGACTCGCCGTCCCTCTACACCATCCGGGGCAAGGCCCTGGCGGAACGCATCGGCGGCGACGACCTTGCCAAGCAAACTGGCGGTGATGCGGTGCTGGTGCTGTCCGAACCGCTTGATGAAGACACCGACGACTGGACCGAGGTTCCCGACGGCCATATGCTGATCGCCCAGGACGGCAACATCACGCTCACTCCCATACCCTTATAGAAGTTCACCACCATGCTCGATCATCTCATATCCGGGTCCGACCAGTCCGCCGCCGAAATTATCGGCCTGACGACGGACAGTCTCGACGGCTGGCTCGCCGATCAACCTTCTGCTGACACCACCGCCTGGGTGCGGGCCAACGGCTTTACCGCCAAGCCCGGCGCTCATTGCCTGCTGCCCGGCGACGGCGGCTCCATCGCTGGGGTTTTGCTCGGTGTCGAGCCTCACCGCGACCCTTGGGCCTATGGCGGCCTGCCCTCGGGCCTGCCGGAAGGAGATTATTGTCTAGCGGCCGGGCTCGATGGGGAAACGTCGACCGACGCCGCCTTGGGCTGGGCCCTGGGCGGCTATCGCTTCACCCGGTATCGCGAGCCAACCGACGCCCTCGCCCGCCTGGTCTGGCCCGATGGTTGCGACCGCGACCGGGTCGAGAACCTGGCGGCGGCGATTTTCCTGACCCGCGACCTGATCAACACCCCGGCCGAGGATATGGGGCCCGCGCAGCTCGCCGCCATCGCCGTCGATCTCGCCGACAACCACGGCGGCGCCTGCGCGGTCATCGTCGGCGACGATCTGCTGGATGCGGGTTATCCGCTGATCCATGCGGTCGGGCGCGCCGCTGTCCAGGCTCCCCGGCTGATCGATCTGACCTGGGGCGATGAGGCCGCGCCCAAGCTGACCCTGGTCGGCAAGGGGGTGTGCTTCGACACCGGCGGTCTCGACCTCAAACCCTCCAGCGGCATGCTGCTGATGAAGAAGGACATGGGCGGCTCTGCCCATGTGCTCGGCCTGGCGCGGGCGATCATGGGCGCCGGCTTGCCGGTCAGGCTTCGCGTTCTGGTCCCGGCGGTGGAGAACAGCGTCGCCGGAAATTCCATCCGCCCGCTCGATATCGTCAAGAGCCGCCGCGGCCTTACCGTGGAGATCGGCAATACGGACGCCGAGGGCCGCCTGGTGCTGGCCGACGCGCTCACCGAGGCCGATAGCGAACAGCCCGAGCTGATCATCGATTGCGCCACCCTGACCGGCGCCGCCCGAGTTGCCCTGGGCCCGGATCTGCCGGCCCTGTTCACCCCCGACGATGCGCTGGCCGCCGACCTGCTGCGCAATGCCGCTGCTACCGGCGATCCGTTGTGGCGTCTGCCGCTCTGGGCGCCTTACCGCGAGCTGCTCGACAGCAAGGTCGCCGACATCAACAATATATCCAGCGGCCCCTTCGGCGGCGCCATAACCGCCGCCCTGTTCCTTGAGGAATTCGTCACCGAGACCCCGGCCTGGGCGCATATCGACATGATGGCCTGGAACAGCAAGGCCCGCCCCGGCCGTCCCATCGGCGGCGAAGCCGTGGGCCTGCGCGCCCTCTTCGCCCTGTTCGAGGAACGCTTCGCAGGCTGAAACGCCTAATTTTAATACTCCCGCACCGGATCGACGGCATTGAGCAGGGGCTGGCCGGCCTTCATGCGTTTGTAGTTATCGGCGATTTGTTCGGCACAGGAATAGGGCAGGGTTACCGCTGAGATGTGGGGTGTCACGGTTACCTTCGGGTGACCCCACAACGGGTTATCTGCGGGCAGCGGCTCTTCTTCGAAGACATCCAGGGTGGCGCCGTCGATCTGGCCTGATTCCAGGGCCGCCAGAAGGTCGGGCTCGACCACATGGCCGCCGCGCGCGCTGTTGATCAGATAGGTGCCGGGCTTCATGGCGGCAAAGGCGCGTGCGTCGAGTATTCCGCGCGTTTCCGAGGTCAGCGCCAACAGGCAGCAAACCATGTCGCAGCCCCCGAGCATCTCGGCCAGGGACCCGGACCCATTGAAACATTCGACGCCGGGAATGAACGCCGGGTTGCGGCTCCAGCCGCGCACCGCGAATCCGAGGTGCGCGAGCGTCTCAACCACATTACGTCCCAGGGCGCCGAGGCCGAGCACCCCGACGGTGGTGGCCGCCGGATCATAGGCGGCAAGTGGGTGCCATTCACGGGCGGCTTCATACTCGGCCATGCGGCACAGGCGGCGCGTCACGGCGGCGATCACATAGGCCGTCATCTGGCGGCGCATGCCGTCATCGACCAGCCGCACCATGGGCACGTCCACCGGCAGATCATCGTAGCGGAACAGATGATCGACCCCCTGCCCCAGAGAGCAGATCAGCCGCAAATTGGGGAACCCCTGCAAAGCGCCCTCAGGCCCTTTCCAGGCCAGTATCATTTCGACATCCGCAGGGTCGCCCACTTCGGGCCAGTGACGCAGCTCGATGCCGGGCAACAGGGTATGAAAAGTCTCGCGCCAGGTCGCAAAATCCTGGTATTTGCTAATCAGTAAAATTGTCATCAGATACTCACTACGCCGCTCTCGTCGGCTTTTATTTGGAAGGCCGCGTCGAACAGGGCGCGGGTGTACGGATCGCGTGGGTTGGCGAAAAGATCGGCCGCCGGCCCCTGCTCGACGACCTTGCCGCCGCGCAGTACGATAATGTGATGGCTCATGGCGCGGATAACGCGCAAATCGTGGCTGATGAACAGGTAGGCCAGCCGGTGGCGGCGCTGAATGTCGCGCAGCAGATCGACAATCTGCGCCTGGACCGACATATCGAGGGCCGAGGTCGGCTCATCGAGCACCATGAAGCGGGGCTTGAGCGCCAGCGCCCTGGCGATGGCGATGCGTTGCCGCTGGCCGCCGGAGAATTCGTGGGGATAACGATCCTGGGTCGCCGGATCGAGGCCGACTTCTTCGAGCGCAGCGGATATGATCGCTCTGCGTTCGGCGTCATTCCCGCCCATGCCGTGAACATGCAGGCCCTCTTCGATGATTTGGCCGACCGACATTCTCGGGCTTAAGGAGCCGAAGGGGTCCTGGAAGACGATCTGCATTTCACGGCGCTTGGGGCGCATCTCTTTAGTCGACAAGCCTGCAATGTCGTCGCCGCGAAAGGTGATCACCCCCGTGCTGCGCTCGAGACGCAGCAAGGCGAGGCCGGCGCTGGTTTTACCCGAGCCCGATTCGCCGACCAGCCCGACCGTCTGGCCCTCGCTAATCTCGAAACTCACGTCATCGACCGCGCGAACATGATCGACAACCTTGCGCAACACCCCCGCCTTGACCGGAAAATAGACCTTGAGATTCGAACAGCGCATGACCGTCTCGGCGCCGTCCTCTACCGGATCGGGCTCGCCCTTGGGCTCGGCGGCAAGCAGATGTTGGGTGTATTCATGCTGGGGATTGTCGAAGATTTCGGCGGTGACGCCCTGCTCGACGATTTTGCCCGCCTGCATGACATAAACCCGCTTCGATATGGCGCGGACGATGGTCAGGTCATGGGTGATGAGCAACAGCCCCATGAGGGTATTGGCTTGCAGGTCGGCCAGCAGCTTGAGGATTTGCGCCTGGATGGTGACATCGACCGCGGTAGTCGGCTCATCGGCGATCAACAGGGCCGGATCGTTGGCCAGGGCCATGGCGATCATCACCCGCTGGCGCTGGCCGCCGGAAAGCTGGTGGGGGAAGCTGGTGAGCAGGCGTTCCACGTCGCGCAGGCCGACCAGGCCGAGCAGCTCGGCGGTGCGGGTGCGGGCGGCGCGGGCATCCAGCCCCTGGTGCAGGCGCAGGGTTTCATCGACCTGCCGCTCGACCCTGTGCAGGGGGTTGAGCGAGGTCATCGGCTCCTGGAAGATCATCGACACCCGCCCGCCCCGCATATCCTTGAGGGTGGCTTTGTCCGCGCCGATCATCTCCACGCCGTCAATGCGGATCGAGCCTGAGGGATGACTGGCCAGGGGATAGGGCAAGAGCTGGAGCGCTGAGAGGGCAGTCACCGATTTGCCCGAACCGGATTCGCCGACCAGGGCCACGGTCTCGCCCCGGTCCACATCGAGATCGATGCCGCGCACCACTGTATTGACCCGTTTGCCGACCGTGAAGTCGACCGCCAGATCGCGGATTTCCAGGAATGCCATGATCAGCTGAACGTCTTGCGCGGATCGAAGGCGTCGCGCACCGCCTCGCCGATGAAGATCAGCAGGGTCAACATGGTCGCCAGCACGAAGAAAGCGGTGAAGCTGAGCCAGGGCGCCTGAATATTGGCCTTGCCCTGCTGCAGCAATTCGCCGAGCGAGGGCGAGCCCGGCGGCAGGCCGAAGCCGAGGAAATCGAGCGCCGTCAGGGTGGTCACCGCGCCGCTCAATATGAAGGGCAGGAAGGTCAGGGTCGCAACCATGGCATTGGGCA
>JAYGED010000226.1:0-4639 GCA_046582565.1 Alphaproteobacteria bacterium | reverse complement strand
GATGTCGAAAAAAACCCATTTGGCCCATGGCTGGTTCCTCTGCCCTCGTGTCACGTCAACAGGATTCTAACCGATTGAAACGTGGGATTGCATATTTAGAGGTGCCCTAAAGACTACATGTTCGTATTCATGCTTATCTCTTATTACATAACGTGAAATATTGAATTTACCGTCTTCTGTTTTTTCTCCTGTCAAATAACATTTTATTGTCGTTATTATTTCTCTCGACAGGGTGATATTCTCAAATAATGCAAAGTGTTCTCTTGCACTATCCATGAATTTCATGGTGCTCAAGGGTTGCGTATCGTTATCGATGAAGTTATGGAAATTCCCGATTAAAATCTGCCCTGGTAACGCGCGTTCAATCATCCTGGCCAGGTCGATGGTCACATCACCGACGATAAAGTGGTTAGCACCCAGGCCCTCTCCGGATACCTGGTAATATTCATAGCAGCTCCCCAGGTGAAAGCAGGTTCTGAGGATGGGAACGATCGTCTTGGATGATCTCTGAGCGCTCAAGGCATTGTCGGCCAACACCAGCATCATCAGGCAGTAAAGATCGAGGTTGGCCTCCAGGCTTTTTTTCTCATTCCATATGTAGAACCCATCGCCGGTCGTCGACAGCGATATAACAATATTCAAACCGCTTTCTTGCACCCTGTTTTGGGCGATATTTATTGAATACGATAGACTATTAAGCGCAGTTACTTGTTCGGGCGCTGTATAGCGTGAAAAATCAACAATATCGAAAAGAATAACGGCCCTATCATTTGTTTTTATAATGGAATATCGCTGTATCAGAACATCTAATAACTTCTACGGGGTTTTTTTCGGATTCGGAAAAGCAGGGAATCTGATGGTGTAGGGCTCGATTTCACAGATGTCCGAAACTGCCTTCAGCTTCGATTTGCTCATCTTTCTCGAGCCGACCAAAACATTTTCGTAATTGGGAAGAACGCTCGGAAGTAGAAATTGCGGCACCGAGAGAACGGCGATCCCGTCTTTTTGAGGGCTCCAGCCGATAATGGCGTTCATACCAAGACGCCATAGTCGCGCCAGTTCGCTATCTATATATTTTAAAAAATCTTCGTTTTCTTTTGGGTCGCTCATGGGCCATTCTCTCGGAAACACGGCACGCCAAATGGTGCCGGTTTCGATACGGGCAAAATCGCCGCGATCAGTGTCGCATTGTTATGTTAACAAATGCTTCAAGTTTGAAATGATTTCAGAAATACTTGCGCTAATATTTTGAAGTTAAACATAAATTCATGAACGCCCAATCTACTATTTCGCCCTAGGGGTCGATGCCGAGACCGCCGATAGCTGGCATGAGGGCCAACAGGCAGTGTTGGTGGATATGCGTGAGACCACTACTTCTGCACCGCCGATGACTTCTGGCTACGGGCCCAGATGGACTATGACCTGGATCGGGCCCAGGGCAAATTCGCCAAGGCCATCAAGCGCAATATCAAACCCCGCTGCCCGCCGAAATAATGCGATTCCAGCGCCGGCTTGCCGCCTGGGGGGTTCATCGCCTATCATCGGCCCCGGAAACGATGAGGAATCGGTAGTCAATGCGGAGACCTTTCGCTTTTGCCCAACGACCATTTCTGGGGGTCGCTCGGGCAATTTTTTTTGGGGCTTTTTTTGTAGGCCTTTTGGTTTGCTTCGCGGGCCCGCCCGCGCTGGCCACCCAGGATGTGCTGCGCGTTGCCGCGGTGCCGCCGGGCAGCGACGAGATCGGCCATGAAGCGGACCTGCCGCGCATCCTTATCGACAGCGATATAGCGCTTTACAGAGACATCTTCGCGCTTCAGGAAGCCGGCGATTTACGCGCCGCGGCCACGCTCATCAAGTTGATCGAAAACCCCGTGTTGCTGGGCCATGTCCAGGCGCAGAAATATCTTCATCCCACGGCGCATCGCTCGAGTTTCGACGAGCTGAAACACTGGCTTGAAGAGTATGCCGATCTTCCCCAGGCGCGCCGTATCTACCGCCTGGCCATGCGCCGCAAGCCGGCCAGCGCCCGCGCGCCGCACAAGCCCATAGCGCCCATGCAGGCGGTCGAGAGCAACAGGCCGGCCGTGCGCACGGGCTATATTTCGCCGCGCAAACGATCGAACGCCAACCGCCGCGAACTGATCAATCTGCTTACCCATATACGCAAACACCTGCGTCGCGGCCAACTGACCAAGGCGCTTGAACATCTCGACGGACCCAAGCTCAATCGCCTCGCCGATGACGTTGAGAGGGATATCATCAGCGCCGAGGTCGCCTTTGCTTTCTTTATCCGGGGTAAGGACAAGACGGCGCTGGCTTTGGGTAGTCAAAGCTCTAAGCGTTCCGGCGATTATGTGCCGCTAGGCTATTGGACGGCGGGCCTCGCTGCCTACCGCTTAGGCGACCTTGAGACAGCGCGGCTTCACTTCGAAGGGCTTGCCGCCGTCAGCCGGGGACCGGCGCCGCTGATCGCCAGCGGCGCCTTCTGGGCAGCGCGCCTCAATCTCATGACCCGGCGCCCCGAGCGCGTCAGCCGGCATCTGGCGATCGCCGCCGACAATCCGCGCAGCTTTTACGGCCTGCTGGCCAACCGGGCGCTCGGTCAGGAGATCGAGTTCGCCTGGGAACCACCGACCCTGACCAAGCGTGACATCAAAACCGTGATGCGCATACCCGAAGTGGTCCGCGCCATCGCCCTGGCCGAGGCCGGCCAGATCGCCTACGCGGAAAAGGAAATACGGCGCTTGCGGCCCGAGGCAAACCCGGCGCTCGGCAAGGCAATGCTCGCCCTGGCGACTCGCATCGGCCTGCCGGCGACCCAGCTCCGCGTCGCCCAATCGCTGGCTAAGAAAGACGGCCGGCGGCACGATGGCGGGCTCTATCCACTACCCCTATGGAAACCGGAAAGCGGTTACCTGGTTGACCGAGCGCTGTTGTTTGCCCTGATGCGCCAGGAATCGGCCTTCAATGTGCGCGCCAAAAGCAAAGCGGGAGCGCGCGGTCTGATGCAACTCATGCCGCGCACCGCCTCCTTCATCGCCCGCGACAACCGCATCCACAGGAGCCGCAGGGAGTTTCTTTTCCAGCCCGAATTCAACATCGAGCTGGGCCAGAAATACGTCCTGCACCTGCTGGCCAACCCCAACATAGCTGACAATCTGATGCTCACAATCGCCGCCTATAACGGCGGACCGGGCAACCTGCGCAAATGGATGCGCCGCACTGAATTCAACGACGACCCCCTGCTTTTCAAGGAGTCGTTGCCGGCCCGCGAGACCCGGCTGTTCATCGGGAGTGTTTTTACCAACCTGTGGATTTATCGTGCCCGCCTCGGCCAGGACGCGCCGTCCCTCGACGCCATCGCCGGCGGTCAGTGGCCGCTCTATAAGCCGAGAGACCCATCGGCTATCGCCCATCTTGTGAAATAGATGGCCGGGATTGACGCCAATGGCCGGGATTGATGAAAGCCGCGCGTTTGTCGCGGTCAATATCGCCATTCTCACGGTGTCGGATTCCCGCAGCGAGGCAGACGATAAATCAGGCGATATTCTGGTCGAGCGCCTGCTCAGCGCCGGCCACAATTTGGCGGAAAGAGCTATCGTAATTGATGACGCCGATCTCATCGTCGCCCAACTCAACCGCTGGATCGACGATGCCGGCATCGATGTGGTGATTGCCACCGGCGGCACCGGGGTGACCGGGCGCGACGTGACGCCCGAGGCCTTCAGCGCTGTCTATGAGAAGGAAATAGCAGGCTTCGGCGAAATCTTCCGCATGATCAGTTGGGACAAGATCAAGACATCGACGATCCAGTCGCGCGCCACCGGCGGCGTCTCCCGGGGCACCTATCTATTCGCCCTGCCAGGCTCTCCCGGCGCCTGCCGTGATGGCTGGGATGAAATCCTCTGCCACCAGCTCGATATCCGCTACCGGCCCTGCAATTTCGTCGAGCTCATGCCGAGGCTGCTGGAAGAATAGACACTCAGACGAGAGACGCACGCCGGGGGATTTCGACATCTCGGTGAACATAGACACTCATCAACAGCCCGACGCCGACCATGATCGTCACCATCGCCGTGCCGCCATAGGAAACCATCGGCAGGGGTACGCCGACCACCGGGATAAGCCCGGTTACCATGGCGATATTGATGAACACATAGATGAAGAAGGTCGCCGTCACCCCGGTGGCCACAAGGCGGGCAAACTGGCTCTTCGCCCCGAGCCCGATGATGAAGCCATAGATCAGGATAAGGGTATAGAGCGCCAACAGGGTCAAGCCGCCCATCAGCCCGAATTCCTCGGCCAGCATGGTGAAGATGAAATCCGTCTGGCGCTCCGGCAGGAAGCTCAGTTGGCTCTGGGTCCCGTTGAGAAAACCCTTGCCGAACATGCCCCCCGAGCCCAGGGCGATCTTCGATTGCAGAATATGGTAACCAGCGCCGAGAGGATCGCGCTCGGGGTCGAGGAACGTCAAGATGCGCTCCTTCTGATAGTCGCGCAGAAATTGCCAGGCGAGCGGTATCGCCGACAAGCCGGCGACGGCGACGAGGGCGAAGATGCGCAGGCGAACCCCAGCCGCGAGCAATATCGCGGCGCTGGTCAGCATCAGCATGACCGCGGTGCCCAGGTCGGGCTGGCG
>JAYGED010000221.1:0-6304 GCA_046582565.1 Alphaproteobacteria bacterium | reverse complement strand
CTTCGTCGTCCTTGGCCCAGACGATCATGATGTCGGCGAGGGGCGAATTGGTGATCCACATCTTGGCGCCCTTGAGCTTGTAGCCGCCGTCGACCTTACTGGCCCGAGTTTTCATGCCGCCGGCGTCGGAGCCGAAATCGGGCTCGGTCAGGCCGAAGCAACCGAGCATTTCGCCCTTGGCCAGCCGGGGCAGGTACTTCTCGCGCTGATCTTCCGAGCCGTAGGCGTGGATCGGGTACATGACCAGGCCCGATTGCACGCTCATGGCCGAGCGATAGCCTGAATCCACACGCTCGATCTCGCGCGCGATGAGGCCGTAGGAGACGTAATTAACCCCCGCGCAGCCGTAGCCTTCCAGGGTGCAGCCCAACAGACCGAGGGCGCCCATTTCCGAAATGATCTCGCGGTCGAAATGCTCGTTGCGGTTGGCCATCAGGATACGCGGCATGAGCTCGCCTTGCGCGTAATCATGGGTGGCGTCGCGGATCATCCGCTCATCGTCGCTGAGCTGATCATCCAGCAGGAACGCATCGTCCCATTTGAACGCAGGCTTGGTGGCGGATTTGGTGGACGCGGCGGCTTCGGCGGCGAGCGGCTGGCTCATGACGATCTCCAACTTAGGCGGAACAATGCCAACTTAGGCGGAACAATGTTAGTAGCGGATACTACAACAGCGTTGCGCGAAAGAGTATAAGCGAAGGTGGAATCGTATAGATCAAGGATTTTACCCGTGGCTGAGGATATCATCATCGAATACCACCGCATCGGCGCCTCGGTGAAGGTCAGCGCGTTTGATCCTGAAACTTTAACCGAGGTCTCCATTGTCGGCCCCGCCAGTGCCGGCGAAGAGACCCTGAAGCGCAATGTGCTGCGCAAGCTCGAATTCATGCTCGCCAAGCAGAAAAGATAGGTTCATCCATGCAGTTGCGCGACGACTCAGCCGAGGATTTTAGCGAAACAACGGATTTTGAGATGCTGGATAAGCTGGTCAGCGTGTCGAAACTGCAGCTCCTCGACATCGGCTGCGGCGCCGGGCGCCTGAGCCGTGAATTGGCCGCGCGCGGGGCGCAAGTAACCGGTATCGAGCCCGACCCGATCCAGGCGGCCAAGAACCGTGAGGCCGAACCGGTGGCGGGCCTCACCTTCACGGAGGGCAGGGCGCAGGAACTGAGTGCTGCGGACAATTCCATTGATGGCGTCTTCTTCAAATATTCCCTGCATCATGTGCCCCTCGCCGATATGGACAGGGCGCTCGGCGAGGCCATGCGCGTGCTCAAGCCCGAGCACGGCTTCCTCTACGTCATCGAGCCGGTGATGGCGGGCAGCTATTCCGAGCTTAGCCGGCTGTTTCACGATGAGACCGATATCCGCATTAGCGCCTATCAAGCTCTGACGCGAAATGTTGCGCCGCGCTTCGCCAAACATCGGGAAATTCACTACTATGATTGGGCGGAATACGCTGATTTCGAAGCGTTTCTCGAACAAAAACTGGGACTCACCTATAACGACCATAAGCGCGCGGCGGTCGATACCCCGGCGGTCCGCGCGCTGTTTGAGACAGGGTGCCACGGCGACGGCTATCGCTTCAAACACAGCCTGCGCGTCAATTACTATACCGGCCTGCATGACCACTGAACTGCTCACCATCGCGCAGATGTCGGCCGCCGATGCAGCGGCAATCGCTGGCGGCGTCAGCGGTGAGACGCTCATGGAGTCCGCCGGTTCGGCCGTCGCCGAGGCGATCCGGGAGCGCTGGGCGCCGAGGCCAACGACCGTTTTGTGCGGCCCGGGCAACAATGGCGGCGACGGCTTTGTGGTTGCCCGCCTGCTGAGCGCCGCCGGATGGACGGTCAGGCTCGCCCTGCTCGGCGAGAGAGACAGCCTGCAAGGCGATGCGGCGATCATGGCGGCACGCTGGGACGGCCCAATTGAGGGTTTCAACATAACCGCCCTCGACGGCGCCGAGCTGGTGGTCGACGGCTTGTTCGGCGCCGGCCTTGGACGGCCTCTCGACGGCGTTGCGCTTGAAATGGTTGAGGAAATTACCGCTCGGGGGCTCGCCCAGGAACTAGACTGCGTCGCCATCGACATGCCCAGCGGTGTCCATGGCGACAGCGGCGCGATCTGGGGCGGCGCCGCTCAGGCTGTGCTCACGGTGACCTTCTTCCGGGGTAAGCCGGGGCATCTCCTGCTGCCCGGCCGGGCGCTCTGCGGCGTCACTTTAATCGTCGATATCGGCATCCCCGAGGCGGTGCTCGACGACATCGCGCCGGCCTACCATGCCAATGGCCCGGACCTATGGGTTGCCGCCTATCCCTGGCCCAGCCTCGCCGGTCATAAATACAGCCGTGGCCATGCGGTTGTCGTCGGCGGCGGTATTGAGAGCACGGGAGCGTCGCGGTTGGCGGCGCGGGCGGCATTGAGGGCAGGGGCCGGGCTGGTCACTCTGGCCTGTCCGCCCGGCGCCTTGATTGTCTATGCCCAGGCCCTGGAAGCGGTCATGACGCAAAGCCTTGTCGAGCCGGATGGTTTCGATATCCTGCTCGCCGATGAGCGCAAGAATGCACTGCTGATCGGACCCGGCAACGGGGTTGGGGAATTGACCCGTAAACGGGTTCTTGCAGGGCTTGATGCGAAGAAAGCCTGCGTCATCGATGCCGACGGCCTTACGTCTTTTGAAAACAAGTCAGAACAATTATTTAACGCTATATCTTCACCTTGTATATTAACACCCCATGAAGGCGAATTTGCCCGCCTCTTTGCCTACGAGGGGGACAAACTAAACCGCGCGCGGTCGGCTGCCGCCGAGAGCGGCGCGGTGATCCTGCTCAAGGGCGCGGATACGGTGATCGCGGCGCCCGACGGGCGGGTGGCGATCAACGACAACGCGCCGCCCGATCTCGCGACCGCGGGCGCGGGCGATGTGCTGGCCGGCATTGCCGTGGCGCTGCTGGCGCAGGGCATGGCGGCGTTCGACGCGGCCTGCGCGGCGGCCTGGTTGCATGGCGAGGCGGCGGCGGCATATGGTCCCGGCTTGATTGCCGAGGATATTTGCGAGACTCTGCCCGCAGCACTTGCCTCGCTCAAGGGCGTTTGAGACGATAAGGAATGGAAACTATGACCAGCATTCATCACCCCATCAGCGGTCCGGTTGCCTGGACTGGAAACGAACTCGCATCGAACGGGCGATGGATTAGAGAGTTTACCGGCGATGAGATTGAACGGATCGACCAAGCCGTCTCGGACTATGAAAAGTCCGGGCGCGCCTGGCAGGCGGCAGGATCAGACAATCTGCCGCTTCAGGGCTTCGACGCCCTGTTTGATCACGTGGCGGATGAGTTGGAAAACGGGCTTGGCCTGTTTCGCCTGAGGGGCTTTCCCATCGAGCGCTATGGTCAGGACGCGCTGAAAGCCTTCTTTCTTTCCTTCGGCGATCATCTGGGCACTCCGGTTTCCCAGAACCTCGGCGGCGACCGACTCAACGCCATTGAGGACGAAGGCGAGAGCGCCAACGAATATGGCATCATCGACGGCCACGCGACCAAGGGCGGATTCCGTTCCTCCCGCGCCCGCGCTTTTTCAAACGCCGCTCTGCGCTTTCACACGGATCGCTGCGACGTGGTCAGCCTGTTCTGCGCGCGTCAGGCGAAGAACGGCGGCCACAGCAAGATCGCCAGCGCCGTAGCAATTCACAACGCCATGCTGGCGCGCCGTCCCGACCTGCTGGAAGAGCTTTACACCGATTACCCGCGCAGCCGTTTCGGCGAGGAATTGAAGGATGCGTCCCAGCACTACATGCTTCCGGTCTTCACCAGCAAAGACGGCAAGTTCGCCACCCATTATTCGCGAACCTATGTGGAGGCCGCACAGCTTAATCCGGCCATTCCCCGTCTGCGTCCCGAGCAGGATGAGGCGCTCGACTTGCTCGCCGAACTCGCCCAGGAACTGTGCTACGAGATGACCCTGCAGCCGGGCGACATCCAGCTTCTCAACAATCATGTGCTGTATCATGCGCGCGATCCTTACGAGGACGCCGCGGTGTCAGGGCAGGGCCGCTTGCTCTACCGCCTGTGGCTGGCCATGCCGAACAGCCGCGCGCTGTCGGAAGGCTTCGAAGTTCTGTTCGGAACTATCGAGCCGGGTGTTGTTCGCGGCGGCATCTGGCCGCCGGACCGAGCCTACCAAATTCCGCTTTAAGCCATGGCCGGCGGCGACAAAACAGGGTTTCTCGATCGCACACTGGCGCAGATTCGCACTGCCTGGAAGGATATCGCCGGGCGCGACAGGTTCGTCCGGCCGGACCTGCCCGATGACGATCTCGATCGCTTGCGCGAAGCCATGGCGGAATGTCTCGAAGGCCGGGGCGGTGAGATTTCGGCCCGCGCCCGCGCCGCCGACCTGGGCCGCGCCTACCTCACGCTCGACGCCACCGGGCGGTCCCGCTTTCTCTCCCTCATGGCCGATGATTTTGCCACCGACGATGGCCTCGTCGATGAAGCGATCGCGGCCGTCGCCAAGGCAGACGGCGTCGAGGAGCGTATGCGTGCGGAAAGCGCACTCAGCCGGACCCTGATCTCACCGAGAGTGAAGCTCTTAAAACAATTCAATGGATTGCCGGAAGGCATAAAGTTTTTAGTCGATCTCAGAGGCGATCTGCTGCAAATCCGCCATACGGACCCGAACCTGCGGGCGCTTGATGCGGACCTGAAAGAGCTTTTGCGATCCTGGTTCGATATCGGTTTTCTCAAACTCGAACGCATCACCTGGGATGCCCCGGCGACTCTGCTTGAAAAGCTCATGGCCTATGAGGCGGTGCATGAAATTCAATCCTGGGATGATCTCAAGAACCGCCTCGATTCCGACCGGCGCTGTTTTGCCTTCTTCCATCCCCATATGCCGAATGAGCCGCTGATCTTCGTCGAAGTCGCCCTGGTCGCCGGCATGGCTGACAATATCCAGGCGCTGCTCGACGAGCAGGCGCCGCAGAGTGATCTCGATGATGCGGATACGGCGATCTTCTATTCCATATCCAACGCCCAGCTCGGCCTGAGCGGCATCAGTTTCGGCGGATTCCTGATCAAGCGCGTTGTCGACAGCCTGGCCGGCGAGGGCAGGAACCTGAAAAATTTCGCCACTCTGTCGCCGGTCCCGGGTTTTCGCTCCTGGCTCAATGGCCTGCTCGATAACGGCGACGAGACGCTGTTGTCTGCCGCCGAGGCCAAGGATATTGCAAAACACGCCTTCACGGATAACGGCAACGAGGCGCTGCGGTCCCTGCTGAAAGGCGCCTGGCACGAAGACGATAAATCGGTGGCGCTGCTCAAGCGCCCGCTGTGCAGGCTCTGCGCCCGATATTTGCTGGAAGCGAAGATCGATCCGGTGGCGCGGTTCCATTTGCGCAACGGCGCCGGCATCGAGCGAATCAACTGGCTGGCCGATATATCGAGGCGCGGGCTCGACGATTCGGCGGGCATGATGGTCAATTATCTCTACCAACTCGATAAGATCGCATCCAACCATGAGGCTTTTACCGGCGAAGGCCGTATCATGGCTTCGAAGGCGGTACATGCCATGGAGCAGGCAAAATGACGGCAAAGGCTGAAATGCGTAAAACCAAATCCTCCAGGATCGACCTGTTGCGCGCCCTTGAGACCAAGGTTCTCTGGCTCTCGGCCTGGATGATTCACAACGCCAATCATTTGCGCCCGTCGCGCGACGGCCTCAAGGTCGGCGGTCATCAGGCGTCCTGCGCGTCCCTGGTGACGATCATGACGGCGCTCTATTTTGACCTGCTTGAGCCGGGCGACCGGGTTGCGGTGAAACCCCACGCCAGCCCGGTATTCCACGCCATACAGTATCTCCTGGGTAATCAGTCCCTGGAGCAGATCCAGAATTTCCGAAGCTTAGGCGGCGCCCAGTCCTATCCTTCGCGGACCAAGGATTCCGACGATGTGGATTTCTCCACGGGCTCGGTCGGCCTGGGCGTGGCGATGACCAGCTTTGCCGCCCTGGTGCAGGACTATGTGCGGCTCAAGAAATTCGCGCCCGACGACCAACCGCCGGGCCGCATGATTGCCCTGGTCGGCGATGCCGAGCTCGATGAAGGCAATGTCTATGAGGCCATGCTCGAAGGCTGGAAACATGATGTGCGCAATGTCTGGTGGATCATCGATTACAACCGCCAGAGCCTCGATGCGGTGGTCACGGACCGCCTGTTCGGACGCATCGACGAGCTGTTCCGGACCATGGGCTGGCGGGGGGTTACCCTGAAATACGGCGAACGGCTGGAGGCCGCCTTCAAGCG
>JAYGED010000220.1:0-2970 GCA_046582565.1 Alphaproteobacteria bacterium | reverse complement strand
CTGCTCAAATACTTCCACCTTAAGGACTTGCCCCAGATCCTTTTGACCATGGGTCTGGCTTATGTGATCCAGCAATCGTCGCTCATCTTCTGGGGCGGCGAGCCGATGGTCATGGCCACGCCCGAGTGGCTCCGCGGGGCGGCCAAGATGGGTGTGGTCTACTACCCGAAATACCGCTTGTTCGTGATCGTTGTGGCCTCGTTGGTGGCGCTGGCGCTATGGCTGCTGCTGGCGAAATCGCGCATCGGCGCGCAAGTGCGCGCCTGTGTTGACGACGAGGAAATGGCCCGCGCTATGAAGATCAACACGCGCCGACTGTTCATCGTCATGTTCGGATTCTCGGCCCTCCTCGCCGGGTTCGGCGGCGCCATCAGCGCTCCCTATGTTGGGGCCTATCCCGGACTTGACTTCGAGATCTTGCCGCTGGCGCTGGTGGTCGTCATCATCGGCGGACTGGGGAGCCTCGGCGGCGCGGTCCTGGGAAGCCTGTTCGTCGGCGTCGTAGACGCGCTGGGCAAGGCCATGTTCCCCGAGCTCTCGTATTTCACGCTGTTCGTTCCGATGATCATCATTCTAGCGATCAAGCCGACCGGCTTGTTCGGCCGCGAATAGGCCATGCAGGCCCTCGTCGCTCAGCGGGGCAAGTGGATCGCAGCGGCGGCGCTGGTTGCCGCCGTGGTCCTGCCGCTTGTCCTGCCAAGCTTCTATGTTCACATCATGGTGCTGATGGTGATCTTCGCCATTTTTGCCATGAGCCTCGACATCCTGATGGGGTATGCCGGGCTCCCCTCCCTCGGCCACGCGGCGTTCTATGGCACCGCCGCCTATGTCTCGGGCCTTCTGACAGCGCGTTACGGCGGATCCTGGTGGGAAGGCATTCTGCTGGCGCTGGTGTGCTGCGGCCTTTTGGCCGCGCTATTTGGCTTTGTGGCACTTCGCACACGCGGCCTCTATTTCCTATTGATCACGCTGGCGCTGGCGCAGGTACTGTGGGGTGCAACCATGCGCTGGGGGTCTTTCACCGGCGGCTACAACGGCCTGCGTGGCATTCCCAAGCATTTGGAGGTCCTCGGCGGAACGCATGGCGCCTATTATCTGGCGCTGGCGA
Organism: Alphaproteobacteria bacterium; assembly: GCA_046582565.1. Classification (GTDB taxonomy): domain Bacteria; phylum Pseudomonadota; class Alphaproteobacteria; order JAAXGF01; family JAAXGF01; genus JAYGED01. The sequence goes on along the minus strand of JAYGED010000220.1, from coordinate 1,862 downwards.
TTTTCATCGTGCTCGGTGGAGCCATGTACCTACAGATGCGCTCGCCATTCGGATTGACGCTGCAAGGCATCCGCGACAGCGAATCCCGCATGCAGACGCTTGGCTACAATGTTTGGCTTCACAAATACCTTGCTTTCGTGATCAGCGCGCTGTTCGCCGGCTGCGCCGGAGTGATGAGCGGCTACTACGACGGATTCGTGAGCCCGTTCGATCTTTCCCTCATGATGTCGGCGGACGCCATCCTGATGGTGATCCTGGGCGGCACCGGCACTCTCATCGGCCCGGTGATCGGAGCGGTGGTTATCGTGGCGCTTAGGAACTTCCTCAGCACCCTCATGGACGACTGGCTGATCGTGCTGGGGGTGATTTTCATCCTCACGGTGTTCTTCGCCCCCAACGGCGTGATCGGTTGGTTCCGCGGCCGCAAGCCAGAGAGCGCTGCAGTGGCGTCCGGGGGGGAATCGCCGACCGAGACTCCGATGCGCGACCTCACAACCGCGGTGCAAGTCGCTCCGGCGCCGTCCCGAGCGACGGCGAGCAGTGGCGTGCCCGACCTCAGGCTCGACGCCGTCAGTAAGATGTTCGGCGGCATGGCGGCGGTGAAAGACGTCTCGTTCGAGGTTCAACCCGGCGAGCGCGTCGCCATCCTGGGCCCGAATGGCGCCGGCAAGACGTCCCTCTTCCACCTGATCAGCGGCACGCTGCGGCCCTCGGACGGTCGTGTATACCTGTTCGGCGAGGATGTGACCAGCCGTCGTACCGACCAGCGGATCGCTCTCGGCCTGGGCCGCACTTTCCAGATCACAAATTTGTTTCCAAGCCTGACAGTGCTCAGCAACTTGCGCCTCGCGCTGTTCTCCCACGCCGGCTGCCGGTACGTCATGCACCGGACGGTGGAATCGCTCGTTGAGATCACCGAGCGGGCGCACGCGCTGCTCCGGGACATCGGACTCTGGGAGGTACGCGATGTCGAAGTTCGCCACCTCTCTTACGGCCACCAACGTCAGCTCGAAGTGGTGCTGGCGCTGGCGCTTCGGCCCCGGATTCTGCTGCTCGACGAGCCGACCGCGGGTCTTTCGGTGGCGGAAAGCGCGGCTGTCGTGCGCATGATCCACGCACTAGACCGAAATATCACGCTGCTCATCATCGAGCACGACATGGACGTGGCCTTCGAGGTGGCCGACAAGGTCATGGTCTTCCACTTCGGCGAAAAACTGGCCGAAGGCACCACGGGGGAGATCCGTGCCAACCCTGACGTGCGGCGGATCTATCTCGGGCGTTCGGGCAGGTAAGGCGATGCTGGAGCTGCGCGACATCCACACCTATTACGGGGACAGCTACGTTCTCCAGGGCTTGACGCTGTCGGTGCGTCAAGGCGAAATCGTGTCGCTCCTGGGCCGCAACGGCGTGGGCAAGACCACCACGATTCGCTCGATTATGGGCTTCACCCCGCCGCGCGAAGGGCAAATCCTTTATCGGGGCGAGGACATTACCCGCTCGCCGTCGTTTGCCATCGCCCGCCGCGGCGTCGGCCTGGTACCCCAGGGTCGGCGGATATTTGGCTCGCTCTCAGTGCTCGAGCAGCTGACCCTGGGCGCGGCCGGGGCGGGGCAGGGAGCCTGGACACTTGAACTCGTCTACGAGCTGTTTCCCCGGCTTGAAGAGCGCCGTCGCCAGCGTGCCGCAACGCTTTCCGGCGGCGAGCAATCGCTGCTGTCGATCGCCCGCGCTCTGAGGACCAACCCGGACGTGCTGCTGATGGACGAGCCGACCGAGGGTCTGGCCCCACTGCTCGTCGCGCAGGTGGCCGAGGCTATCGTCCGGCTCAAGGACCAGGAGCAGTCGACCCTGCTGGTCGAGCA
>JAYGED010000158.1:0-7885 GCA_046582565.1 Alphaproteobacteria bacterium | reverse complement strand
CGAGCTATCCCCGATTATCGGCCTGGCCGACGATGAAGACGCGACGCCGTGGGACGACGCCCGCTTTGCCGCCTGGCGCCAATCCCAGAACGGCGCAACCGAGGGCATGCGCCGCCTGCGCACGGCCATGCTGTTCGGCCTAATGTCGGCGCTTGACCGCAAAACGCCGCCCCAGGCCCTGCTCACGCAACTCGACGGCCCGGAAACCGTCTGGGTCAAAACACCGCCGCCGGCCTTCATGCGGCAGCTTGATCTGGCGGCGGATGAGGGGCGCATCGGCGAAACCGTGTTGCTCGCCCTGGTGGCGCTGGATTCGGCCAACAGCGGCGCACCGAGCCCGATGACCCTGAGCGCCGCGGTGTCGGCGTTGCAGCGAATTGGCCTTGGGGCGGAAGCCCGCGCCATCGCCATCGAGGCCGTGCTGTCCCGCGAATTCTGATCGCTGATGGGCGACCAACGCCACCTTGAGGCGTTTCTTGAAATGCTCGTCGTCGAGCGCGGCAGGGCGCCGCTCACCATCGATGCCTATCGCCGCGATCTCGCCGATTTCACCCGTTTTCTGGCCGGCCAGGACGTGACCGGGGCCGACAGCGACGCCATTCGCGCCTATATGGCTGAGCTTGCCGGCTGCATGGCGCCCGGCACCAGCGCCCGGCGGCTGTCCTGCCTGCGCCAGTTTTATCGTTTTCTGTTCGCCGAGGGCATACGCCCCGACGATCCTACGGCAACAATCGACAGCCCGCGCATAACACAGCCCCTGCCCAAGCTGCTCAGCGAGGACGAGGTGGAACGCTTGATCGAGGCGGCGCGCGCAACGGAGGGGCCCGCCGGGGTGCGCCTCTCGGCCCTGGTCGAATTGATCTACGCCACCGGCATGAGAGTATCCGAGCTGGTCGGCCTGCCCCTGGCCGCCATGGGCGGCGATGAGCGTTTCGTCGTGGTGCGCGGCAAGGGGGCCAAGGAACGGCTGGTGCCGGTGGGCGATGTGGCGCGGGCGGCAGTGGCCGCCTATGTGGAGGTCCGCGAGCAGTTTCTCCCCGGCGGCGCGCCTTCGCCCTGGCTGTTTCCGTCGCGCGGGAGCTCGGGCCATTTGACCCGCCGGCGGTTCGGACAAATGCTGGATAAGCTTTCCCGCGCCGCCGACATCGACCCCAGCCGGGTCTCGCCCCATGTCATGCGGCACGCCTTCGCCAGCCACCTGCTGGCCCATGACGCGGATTTGCGCAGCGTTCAGAAAATGCTCGGCCATGCCGATATCTCGACCACGCAAATCTATACCCATGTACTCGAGGCCCGGCTCAAGGCCCTGGTTCGCAATCATCACCCCCTGAGCGATACATGACGTGTGATACATGACGTGTGACACATGATTGGACCAGGGCGCTGTGCTGGGTTAAAACCCAACTTCTAATGACCAATAAAGGGTTCCCCCCATCATGAGTTTTCTTCTCGTCGAGCAAGCAACACCCCGTCTTCACCGTAGCGAACTGGCGGTTCCCGGTAGCCAACCCAAGCTGTTTGAAAAAGCCGCGGCTTCCGACGCCGATGTCATTTTCCTTGATCTCGAAGACGCCGTGGCGCCCGACGATAAGGAACAGGCGCGCAAGAACATCATCGAGGCGCTCAACGACATCGACTGGAGCGGCCACACCATGACCGTGCGCATCAACGGTCTCGACACCCATTACATGTACCGCGACCTGATCGACGTGGTCGAGCAGGCGGGCCGCAACCTCGACCTTATTATGATTCCCAAAGTCGGCACCGCGTCCGATGTCTACGCCATCGATATGTTGTTGACGCAAGTCGAGGACGCCATGGGATACGACAAGCGCATCGGCTTTTCCCATATCATCGAGACCGCGCTGGGGATGGCGAATATCCATGAAATCGCCGGCGCCAGCCGGCGCAACGAGGCGCTGCATTTCGGCGTCGCCGACTACGCCGCCTCGACCAAGGCGCGCACCACCAACATCGGCGGCGTCAATCCAAACTATGCCGTACTGACCGACGCCGGCGAAGACGGCGGCGAGCGCGATATCCATTGGGGCGATATGTGGCATTACGCCCTCGCCCGCTTGGTGGTGGCGGCGCGGGCGCACGGCCTGCGTCCTATCGACGGCCCGTTCGGCGATTACAGCGACGCGGACGGCTATCGCGCCGCGGCCTTTCGCGCGGCAACCTTGGGCTGCGAAGGTAAATGGGCGATCCATCCCTCGCAGATTGCCTTGGCCAACGAGGTCAACAGCCCGTCGGAGGCCGAAGTGACCAAGGCGCACCGCATCATCGAGGCCATGGCCGAGGCGGTGAAGTCCGGGCAGGGGGCAGTTTCCCTGGACGGCCGCCTGATCGACATCGCCTCCATCAAACAGGCCGAGGTGATGGTCAAGAAAGCCGAACAGATCAAGGCGAAGTAAGCAGCTATGAGCACCTTTCTCGAATTCGAGAAACCGATCGCCGAACTCGAAGGCAAGATTAAGGAGCTCCGGCACTTGAGCGACGGTGACGGTATCAACATCGTCGATGAGGTCACCAAGCTTCAGGAGAAGCTCGACCGGCTGCTGGTGCATACCTATGGGAATCTGTCGCCCTGGCAGAAGACCTTGGTGGCGCGCCACCCGGACCGGCCCCATTGCATGGATTATGTCGCCGCCCTGTTCGATGATTTTACCATTCTCGCCGGTGACCGCCTGTTCGCCGACGACAAGGCGGTAATCGGCGGCATGGCGCGGTTCAAGGGGCGCTCGATTATGGTCATCGGCCTCGAAAAAGGCCGCGATACGGAAGGCCGAATTGCCCATAACTTCGGCATGGCGAGGCCCGAGGGCTACCGCAAGGCGGTGCGCCTGATGCGCCTTGCCGACCGCTTCGGTCTGCCGGTGGTCACCCTGGTCGACACCCCCGGCGCCTATCCCGGCGTCGGCGCCGAGGAGCGCGGCCAGGCCGAAGCCATCGCCCGCTCTATCGAGACCTGTCTCGAGCTTCGGGTGCCGGTGATCAGCGCGGTGATCGGCGAGGGCGGCTCAGGCGGCGCCATCGCCCTGGCGGTGGCCAATGTGGTGCTGATCCTGGAGCATGCGATCTATTCGGTGATCTCGCCGGAGGGCTGCGCCTCGATCCTGTGGCGCGACGCCGGGCAGGCCGAAGAAGCCGCCACCGCCCTGAAACTGACCGCTCAGGACCTGGACAGCATGGGCCTGGTGGACGGCGTGGTGCCCGAGCCGGTCGGCGGCGCGCATCGCGATCCCGAAAAATCGATCAGCGCCCTCGGTGACGCCCTGAGCGAGGCCTTCGCCACCCTCGACGCCATAGCGCCTGACGAAATCAGGCGCCACCGCCGCGACGCCTTCCTCGCCAAGGCGGGGTCGTTGGACGATATCGCCGCGCCAACATGAGCCACAGCATTAGCCATATCCCGCTGATATCCATGTCGCCGGGAACGTCGCGCAGCCTCATGGTGCATCGTTTTGGCACCCCCGGCGCCCGCCCCAAGGCCTATCTTCAGGCCGGCATCCACGCCGACGAAATCCCCGGGCTTCTGGTGCTCCAGCATCTCATCACAAAGTTGATCGCGGCCGACGCGGCGGGCGAAATACAAGGTGAGATCATCGTCGTTCCCTTCGCCAACCCGATCGGCCTGGGCCAGCGCTCGTGGGGCGATCTTCGGGGGCGCTATGAGTTTCGCGCCGGCGGTAATTTCAACCGCGGCTATCCCTATTTCGACGAGGCCATCGGCGATCGCGTTGCGGCAAAGCTGGGCGCCGACGCCGATCAGAACGTTGCCCTGATCCGCGCCGCCTTCATGGCCGAGGTCGAGGCCTACCCGGTCAACAACGAGCTCTTACAATGGCGCCGCGAAGTCATGCGTCTGGCCGGAGATTCCGATTTCGTGTTCGATCTGCATTGCGATTCCGAGGCTATTCTCTATCTCTATCTGGGTACGCAGTGCTGGCCGGAGGCGGCTGATTTCTCGGCGCAAATGGGCAGCCTGGTTACCCTGCTGACCTATGATTCCGGCGGCGGCGCTTTCGATGAATCCTTCTCGCGGCCCTGGTGGACCCTAAGCCAACGCTTCGGCGAAGAATTCCCCATACCGCCGGCCTGCATGTCGTCGACTATCGAACTGCGCGGCACCGGCGATGTGGATGACGACATTGCCGCCGGCGACGCCGATAACTTTTATCGCTTCTTCCAGCGGCGCGGGCTGATCGCCGGCGACCCGGGCCCGCTGCCCAAGGCGAAATGCGACGGGACCCCCCTGGACGGGGTGGATTATGTGGTCGCCCCCAGTGCCGGGATCATCAGCTATCTGGCCGCTCCCGGCGATAAAATAAAAGCCGGCGAGACGGTGGCCATCCTGATCGACCCGGCGGCCGAAGACCCGGCGGCTGCGCGCACGGAGCTCAAATCCCAGACCGACGGCGTTATGTTCGGCCGCCATCTCATGAAGTTCGCCATCCCCGGCGAGCGCGTCTGCTCAATCGCCGGGCCCGAGCCCCTGCTCAACCCGGAAGACTGGAGCAAGCTCGAAGATTAGGCGACCCCCCGGCTTGTTTGAATTGATGCGCAAGATTCGGATTTTCCCTGCCGGCATGGCGGCCCTATAACTCTGCCTGTTGCCGCAGTAATCAGGAATATATGTGATGGTCACGCGAACCATGCGGGCCACGGAATGGGCGTTGGTCGGGTTGCTTGCCCTGGTCTGGGGCGGCACCTTCTATTTTGTCGAAATTATGCTCGAAGCCATGGACCCGGTGAGCGCGGTTCTGCTGCGCGTGGCCCCGGCGGCGGCGGCGCTGACCATCCTGGTGTACGCAACGGGCCTACGATTGCCGGGGGATTTTGCCAGCTGGCGGGCGCTGTTCATCATGGGCCTGCTCAACAACGTCGTCCCCTTCAGCTTGATCGCCTGGGCCCAGGTCCATATTGAGAGCGGCCTGGCGTCGATCCTCAACGCCACCACGCCGCTGTTTACGGTGCTCCTGGCCCATTGGCTGACCAGGGACGAGCCGATGAGTGTCAACCGCGCCCTGGGGGTGCTGGCCGGCCTCGCCGGAGTTGCCCTGCTGATCGGCCCGGGCGCCTTGAATGAACTGGGGCTCGATATCTTAGCCCAGGCGGCGGTCCTGGCGGCGGCGGTTTGTTACGGCCTGGCCGAAGTCCACGGCCGGCGGCTATCCGCCCTGCCGACCACGGTCGCCGCCGCCGGAATGCTTATCGCCTCGACCGCCATGGCGTTTCCCCTAGCCTGGATGTTCGGGGATCTATCAGCGATCAGCTTCGCGCCCGGCACCCTGGGCGCCATACTCGGACAATCGCTGCTCAGTACGGCCCTCGCCTACCTGATCTATTTCCGCGTGCTGGCCACGGCGGGGGCGACCAATCTGCTGCTGGTCACCTTCCTCATACCGCCCATCGCCCTGGGCCTCGGCGTCGCCTTCCTCGGCGAGCGCCCAAGCGCCTTGTCGCTCGCCGGCATGGCGGTGATCTTCCTCGGCCTGATCCTGGTCGACGGCCGGGTCTTCAGATTATCCCGTCGAGTCCCGCAATGAGGCGGTCGACTTCGGCATCGGTGTTGTAGTGCACCATGGAGCAGCGGACGACGCCGTTGTGCTGCTTCAGGCCCAAGCTGTCAATCAGCCGGGCGGCGTAGAAATCGCCGGCCCCGATGGCCACCTTGTGATCGAGCATTTTGGCCTGAATTTCCGGCGAGTCGCGGCCCTCGACCACGAAGGAGAAGGTCGGCGCGCGAAGCGCCCTATCGCCGGTAGGGCGTCCGATTATGCGGACATTCGGCTTGGAGTTAAGAAAATTGGCGAACGGCGCAGCCAGGCGCGCCTCCTGGGCTGCGAACATGGAAAAGACTTCGCCGAGCCGCTCGCGGATATCGGCGTTCGAGCCGGGAAAATGATGGGCGTGGACGACATCGAAATAATCAACGATGCCCGGCAATCCGGCGAGCAGGTCATGGTTCGGCCCACCGACAACCAGCTTGTCGGGGATGTCGTCTTCGGCCTTGAAGAAATGGTTCTGGCCCTTGGCCGCCAGGAGATGCTCGCGCTTGCCGTAGAGCAGGGCAAGATGAGGTCCGTAGAGCTTGTAGAGCGAGCAGGCGTAGAAATCCACATCGAGCGCCTTGACGTCGAGCCGGCCGTGCGGCGCATGGGCCACCGCGTCGACGCAGGCCAGGGCGCCGGCCGCATGGATGCGCGCAACGATGGCCGCCACATCATGCACCGTGCCGGTGATATTGGAGCATTGGGTGAAGCAGACCAGCCTGGTGCGCTCATTGAGCAGCGCCTCCAGCGCCTCGACCTCGAGTTCGCAATTGTCGGGGTTAACGCTCCATTCCCGGATCACCACGCCGCCCTCGGCGAGCCGCCGCCAGGCGCCCGAGTTGGCTTCATGATCGAGATTTGTGAGGATGATTTCGTCGCCAGGAGCAAACCAGTGCTTAAGCGCAGCAGCCAGCACATACATGTTGATGGTGGTCGAGCCGCCGACGATCACTTCGTCGGGCGAGGCGTTGATCATCGCCGCCATGGAGCTTTGCGCCAGCGCGTGGGACGCGTTGGCGCTATTTGACGCCGGATACGCATCGCCGGTGCCGGGCTGAACCCGGCTGGCGGTCATATGGTTATGGACGCGATCGAGCACCGCGGTCGGCACCATGCTGCCGCCGGCGTTTTCAAAATAAGCCCATTCGTTGATACCCGGAAACTGGCCGCGGACGAAATCCATATCGAGATCGGGGTGGTTGCTCATGCTGTCGCTTTCATAGGTTAGGCATTCAAAATTTAGTTGTTTCTGGCCACAACGAAGCATTCGTTGCGGAACCATAACCCGCCGTGCCGGGTCAGGATGTCTTGCGTGGCTTCGAGATATTTGCCCTGGCTCATGGCCTCGGCGAGACGGTGGTCCTCGATCTGCGCCACATAGATCGCCGCGTTCCAGGCGGCAAGCAGGGTCGAGGTGCCGATATTATTGGCCACCTCATCGTCGGCGAGCTGCAGGTTATAGCGAAACTCCGCATCCGTCATATCGTCATAGGCGAACTCTTTAGCGTCGTCGCCGAGCTGTTCGCGCAGGGTGTCGAGCAAGAGGCTCCTCGGCGTCTGGAACGGGTCTTCATCGGGCCACACCCGGCGGATGATCTCCATCCCCGGGTCGCGCCCGGTCGATTGGATGGTGATCATGCGGCCGCCGGGCGCGAGAGACAGGGCGAGCGGCGCCAGCACGTTGCGCACCTTGAGCGCCGCCGTGGAGCGCGCCCGATAGGGCTGCGAGACGACCGACAGATCATAGGCGAAATCGCTCTGGCCTTTTTGCGGAATGATGGCGTCGAGGGCGAAGCGCTGATCTTCGCGATAGAGCACCAGAACCGACGGCTTGACGTAGAGCGGATTGCCCGTCTTGGGGCTCGGCCGGGTCTGCCAGCCATCGGTGATGAAGCTGTCCTGGGCCTTGATCTGGGCGTCGAATTCATGGGTGGAATTGCCGGTGAGCGCGACCTCGCACCAGTTCAACTCGGCCTGGGTTTCAGGGCGGTTGGGCAACAGATAGGGCGCTTCGCTGTAGAACATGTTGGTCAGGGCGATGACCATCTGGGGATGTTCGTAAAACCGGTCGGCCAGCTTGCCGGTGTTGATGCGCATGTCTTCGCGGCTGATCTCCTTGCCGACCACTTGGAGCGGCGCCGACGGCCAGCGACGGTGGATATCGCGCAACACCATGCTGAGAACCGTGCCGTCGCCCATGCCGGCGTCGAACAGCCGGATCGCCGGCGGGCGCGGCTTGAGCTGATCGAGCTCCCGGCCGATGCGTTCGGCGGTCACCTGCTTTTCGCCACAGGTGGTGACGAACATGAGATATTTTTCGCGGTTGT
>JAYGED010000143.1:0-3071 GCA_046582565.1 Alphaproteobacteria bacterium | reverse complement strand
CCAGCCCGGCGAAACCATCGCAGTTCTCTCCGATCTCAGCGCGCGTCGCGAATATGTCTCCGCCGCCTTCGCCGCCGCCGAAGACCTAGACGCAGATATTTATGAAATGTGCGTCAACTCGATTCCGTCCTGGACCAAGGTTGGCGTCGAGACGGTCGGCGCCTGTAAGGGTACGGTCGAGGCGCTCGCGGCGGCCGACCTGTTGGTTTGCCTGCATATTCCGCTGTTCACCAAATGGCTTAAAGTTGTGCGCGACGCCGGCACCCGCGTGCTGATGATCATCGACGGGCCCGACGATCTCGAGCAATTGATGGCGCCGGATGGCCTTAAGGAGGCTGTTCTGCACGCCCACGAACGGCTCGCCGAGACCAAGGTGATGCGCATCATCAGCGATGCCGGTACGGACCTGACCGTCGAATGCGGCGAATATCCGGTGATGAGCCAGTACGGCTACGCCGACGAACCCGGACGCTTCGACCATTGGGGCGGCGGCCATGTGCACACCTTCCCGAATGAAGGCTCGGCCAATGGCACGGTCATCGTCCGGCCCGGCGATATCATCGTGCTGCCCTACTGCCGCTATGTACAGGACGAGATCCGCCTTGAGATCGTCGATGGCTTCATCCGCAAGATCGAGGGCGGGCTTGACGCCAAGCTGATGGATCATTGGCTCGAGGACGGCAAGCGGCACGCAGACGACATGGACGGCCACGCCGTCTCGCATTTGGGCTGGGGACTCAACCCGCAAGCGCGCTGGGACCATATCGCCTTGAGCGGTGACGACCCCGAGCACAGCCACGCCAACGCGCGCACCTTTCCGGCCAACTTCCTGTTCTCGACCGGGCCCAACACCCAAGGCGGCGGCAAACGCAACACCAAGGGCCATTATGACGTGCCCATGCGCGACTGCACGGTGATGCTGGACAACGACGTCATCATCGAGCGCGGCCGTTTCGTCGATGAGAAGATGATCGCCCCTAAACGAATATGAAAATTGAAGATTCTTTCATTGTCCAGGCATCCCGCGACCGCGTTTGGGCGGCAATAATCGATCCGGCGCGGATCGCGCCCTGCATCCCGGGCTGCGAGTCTATCGAGATATCCGGGCCGAATTGCTACCGGGCCCGGGTGTCGTTCGCCGTCGGTCCGATCAAGGCGTCGTTCAACCTGGAAGTCGAGGTCACCGAAGAGACTCCGCCGAGCTTCGTGGCCTCCACCACGCGCGGCGAGGAAGGTACGCGGGCAAGCGTGCTGACCGCCCATAACGAGCTCCATTTGGAAACTCTCGAGGACGGCGCGACTGAGGTCCGCTACGTCTCCGAAGTCTCGATTGTCGGCCGTTTGGGCCGCTTCGGCCTTGGCGTCATGAAGAAGAAGGCTGCCGCCCTGGGCGTTGAATTCGCCGAGGCGTTCCGTGCGCGCGTCGAGCAGGGCGAGGCCGCGTGATGCGTCCTATGGAATTTCACGAACCGGCGACGCTTGATGCCGCCGCGGCCTTGCTCGCCGCCGACGGCGAGGCGCGCTGTCTGGCGGGCGGCGCGACGCTGGTCGCCATGATGAATGCTCGGCTGGTCGAGCCCTCGGCGCTGGTCAGCCTGCACCGTATCGAGGAGTTGCGGGGCATCGAGGCGGAGGGCGATGGTTTTTGTATTGGCGCCATGACGCCCCATCGCGTGACTGCCGCCGATGGGCGTCTCACCGGCAGCCACGCGGTGGTGCGCGAGGCCGCCGCGGTGATCGCCAATCCAAGCGTGCGCAACATGGGGACCATGGGCGGCTCGATCGCATTCGCCGATCCGGCAGCCGACTATCCGCCGGCGTTGGTCGCCATCGGGGCCGAAATCGAGATCGTCGCGCGGGACGGCCGGCGGCGTATCGGGGCGGCCGATTTTTTCACCGATTGGTACGAAACCGTGCTCGGCCCCGGCGAACTGATCTCGGCAATTCATCTGCCCGGCGCCCCGGCTGGCGCGGTGGGCGTCTACGACAAACTGGCCCGCGTCGAGGGCGATTTTGCCACCGCCTCGGCCGCCGTGGTGCTGGCCATGGCGGGCGATGCCTGTAGCCACCTGAGTATTGCCGTCGGCGGTTGCGGTCCGACGCCGCTACGCCTTGCCGAGGCCGAATCCGCCTTGATCGGCAGCGGGCTCGACGCCGAGGCGGTGCAACGGGCGGGAGAAATGCTCGCCCAGGCAAGCGACCCGGTGGATGACGTGCGGGCCAGCGCTGACTACCGCCGTCTGGTCATCCCCCGCCTCGTTGCCCGCGCGATTTCCCGCGCGATTACCGGCGCCCGGGCCGTTTTATGAACGTCACTCTCAACATCAACGGCGAGGCGCGCGAGGTCGAGGCACAGGCCGGGGACACCTTGCTCGAAATCTTGCGCGAACGCCTCGGGCTGCTCGGCGCCAAGCGCGGCTGCAACCAGGGTGTCTGCGGCGCCTGCACGGTGCTCATCGACGGCCGGCCAATGCGCGGCTGTTTGTCGCTGGCGGTCAACTGCGCGGGCCGCCAGATTACCACCATCGAAGGGCTCGCCGACGGCAATACCCTGGCACCCATCCAGCAAGCCTTCGTCGATAGTGGCGCGGTGCAGTGCGGCTTCTGTATACCGGGCATGCTGCTTACCGCCCACGCACTCCTCGCCGAGACCCCGAACCCGAGCGTCGAAGAGGTTCGCGCCGGTCTCGCCGGCAATCTGTGCCGCTGCTCGGGCTACGTTAAGCTGATCGACGCCGTGCGCCTTGCCGCGACGGGAGGCGGGGCAAGATGAGTGTGGTCGGCGCTCGCCTGCCAAGGCTCGAAATTCACGAGAAGGTCACCGGTCGCGCCCAATATATCGCCGATCTCTCACGACCCGGCATGTTGCACGCGGCGATCCTCGGCAGCCCGCACCCCCATGCGCGCATTCTCGGCTACGACACGGCCGAAGCCGCCGCCCTGCCGGGTGTCAGGGCGGTGCTCACCGGCGACGATATCGGCGACGGGCTGATGGGCGCCTTCATCAACGACGAGCCGGCGATTGCCAAGGGCAAGGTGCGCTACGTCGGCGAGGCGGTCGCCGCGGTTGC
>JAYGED010000115.1:0-2099 GCA_046582565.1 Alphaproteobacteria bacterium | reverse complement strand
CGCTCCACGGCGTATAGCCTGAGGCAAAATCAACCGGATGGCCGATGCCACCGGTAATGCCTGGGCCACCCGCGAAGGCCCAATAAATCCACCAGCCGAAGAAGAACCAGGTGATGGTGACCAACGGGATCAGCATCGAGTTCTTCATCAGGGTGTGCATGTGATTCTTGCGCCGGCTCGCACCTACTTCGTACATACAAAAGCCGACGTGGATCAGGAACATCAAGGCGACCGTGATCCAATAATAGAACTCCGTGAAGACTATCGTTAGTGCTCCAATATCCGTATCCATTTTCATTCCCCGTGCTTGGTTAGCCGGCACAAAGAGACGCCCCGCCCGGCGGCCTTCGTGATAAAAAATAATCTTATCCCCACCTTGAGATGAAGATCTCAAGGACTTGGGGATTGTCGGTTGGAATGGATTCACGTTACAATGGGTCAAACGAGATAACCCAGACGGGGTAGTTGTGGTAATTAAAAAAATCAACGTTTGAAATAACGCAAAAGGATCAATTGCTTGGGGAGGGGCGCCCGGCAAGGCGTCAGGGGAATATGCGTATTCTAGTCGCCGACGAGCAGGATTTATTTCGCGCTGGCTTACTTCATGTGGTGGGCGAAGTGGTAGATGACCCCCAAATCTATGAGGCCGTTTCCTACCAGGAAGCCCTGAGACGGGCTCGAAACAACGCTCCATTCGATCTCATACTTCTCGGCCTGACCATGCCGGACGGCACCATGTACGGCGCCTTCAGAGGCGTCGCCGCCCTCGGGGAAATTTGTCCCGAAGCGTCGATCGTGGTTCTGTCGGCGTTGGAAGACCCGTCCGATGTGGCCCGCGCCCTGGCTCAGGGGGCGCGTGGTTATGTGCTGAAATCGGCCCGCGCCGAGGTCCTGCATCATGTCCTCTCGCTGGTCTTGGCCGGCGAGATTTATGTGCCGCCCATCGTCATGGCCCAGCGCTTCGGCCAGACCCCGGAAAAGTCTTCGGCGTTCGGCAAGCTCACCCCACGCGAGAGGCAAGTCCTGGAACTTCTGGTCGACGGTCTCTCCAACAAGGCCATCGCCCAGGCGCTTTCCATCGGTGAAGGCACGGTTAAGGTCCATCTCAAGGCGGTGCTGCGCAAGCTCAACGTCGCCAACCGCACCCAGGCCGCGACCCTGGCCCTCAGGCTCGGCCTATCGCACCATTCTTGGCCGCCGGCCGGCGCGGTCTCGCCCTGAATGTGCGCCCGGTAAATGCGCGACGGCTTCATCGGTTGGCAATGCCGTATTCGCCAGCATGCCTTTCGCACCCAGGGTGGGCGGCCCTCGCCCGGCATGCGCCCCCGGGTGCTGGACGCCGATGGCGGTGAAATATCGCCCGGGGTGACGGTTCTGCTGATCGAGGAAGAGCCGGCGGACACCATCGCCCAGTTCCGCTATTTGGCGCGCAAGACCCATGATCCCGCGGCCCGCCATGAGTCAGCGGTCACGCTATTGTCGTCGGCCCATTATCAAACCACGCGGAATTTTTCCGACCGGCTGACCGCTCTGTTCTCAATCGATAGTACTGTTGCAGCGGGGCTGCTTGCGGCTGGCGCCTGCCTACTTGAGTTCGACCAGTTCAGCCAGCACTATTCCCTGCCCTGCGCGGTCTCCGCCTTGGACCAGGACGACCCGGCCTTCCAGGCGAGCTATTGGCACATCAGCCTGTTCAATCCGTCCTTGCCCGGCAAGGTGCAAATCCTCGCCTTCACCCCCGACTGGACGCGGGCGGCGGACTAGAACTTCTTGTAGGCGTCCTTGAGGGCGACCAGGGGGTGGGTTGGCGACATCTGGAAGCGGATCAGCAATTCCCGGGCGATCATGTCGCGGTCCTGCTGGTTGTCGGGCAGGGTCATGTCCTCATGCACGGTGACCCAGCCGTTGATGTTGCGGTCGAACACCGCCGGGCGGCCTTCCTCGTAGCCCATATGCACGTCCTCAAGCCAGTTCAGGTCGTCCCAGCCCATGATCTCCAGATATTGTTTCAGGAAGGGCGTGAGCCGCGAATAATCCGGCAGCAGGTTGATGTCGTAGCGATAGCCGATGTGCTGGCCGATTTCCTGCTCGCGGTCCGA
>JAYGED010000114.1:0-4282 GCA_046582565.1 Alphaproteobacteria bacterium | reverse complement strand
CAAAAGGTGAAACGGTGGATCAAAACATCAAACGGGAAGACCTTAAGTAAGTCACAGATAGAAAAAATGCGGACCCTGACGAACATCAATGGATTTTCGACTGACCGGAATATTTCCGATCAATATCACGGGAGTCCCTATCCGGGCATCCACCAAGTCAACGTCGAAAGTAGGTGAAATATGTGTACAGTCTGCGGCTGCGGCGAGAGTGATTCCAACGCCCCCACACGAAATCATGAACATAGCCATGAGCATGTTCACGGGCACGGTCATGACCACAATCATGCTCACGATCACCATTTCGGCCGAGGCGCCGCTGGTGTATCTGTCGCGGGATATGATCAGAAACGGTTAATACAGATCGAGCAGAATATTCTATCGAAAAATGACAATTACGCCGAAGCAAACCGACAGTGGTTGGCTGAACGGGGCCTGTTGGCCCTCAATCTTGTCTCCAGCCCCGGTGCAGGAAAGACCACTTTGTTAGTGGAGACTCTGAAAGGGTTGAAGGGAAAAATGTCCCTCGGCGTGATAGAGGGCGATCAGGAAACTGCCAACGACGCCGACAGGATCCGGGAAACCGGCGTGCAGGCCATTCAGATCAACACAGGCAAAGGCTGCCATCTCGACGCCCATATGATCGGCCATGCCCTTGAGGGCCTTGCTCTTGATCCGGGGGGAGCCGTCCTGATCGAAAATGTCGGCAATCTGGTCTGTCCGGCCGCTTTTGATCTGGGCGAAGCATCGAAAGTTGTCATCCTGTCCGTTACCGAAGGCGAAGACAAACCAATCAAGTATCCTGATATGTTTGCCGCCGCCGATCTGATGATTCTCTCCAAGATCGATCTGCTGCCTCATCTGGATTTCGATGTGAATCAGGCGATTGAGTATGCCCACCGCGTCAATCCCGACCTCGCCGTCATGCAAGTCTCCGCGAAGACCGGCGAGGGCCTTCGTGAATGGCAGGAATGGATAGGGGAGAGAGCAAAATCTGCCATGACCTCATGCCCATGACGCAATACGACGACGAGAACGAAAGATGCAGCGTTTCAAGTCGCAATCTTCAGCACAAAGGTTTCTCTCAACTTACGGTCCCATCTACAATCTGTTCAACGTCCACCGTCGCCTCATTTCCCGTCGCACACTCCGAATATTCCGCAACCAGGCGATGGCGGAGTGGAAATCCGTGACGATGGCAGCGTAATTCGCTCTCGCTCTGAGTTTTGCCTACCTGGCTCAAGTTAATTTGACAGACCCGCCTGACGGTAAGTTGCATTGGGCGTAGTTCGGGAAGTAACCGAGTTTGTGACAAGTCCCCCCTGACACCGCCCTCGGCTGCCTTGGCGGAGTGGCGTCAAATTGCTGCCTGAGATATGCTTGTTACAGGATTATGCAGGCCCGTTCACCTTCCCCCGATACTGCCGTTGAGGCCATTCACTCACTGGACAAGAGCCGCAAGCGCACTGGAAGTAATCAAAATTTTGCTGGACTTACGTTTTCACAACTTTACGCAAATGGAGAACTATAATGAGTAAGAATATTCGCGAACTGGTTGATCGGTTCTATGAGATCGTCAATGGTGCCGATGGGGAATTTGCAGAGATATTTTCAGAAGATTTCGTCTTCGGAATCATGCCCGGCTTTCCTTACGGTGGTGATCATCACGGCTTGGATGAAACAAACGCCTTCTTCGAGAAACTCGGAAACCATTTCGATTTTTGGGAAGTTCACACAGACCGATTTATCCCTGTTGATGAAGAAAACATTGTCGTCACAGGGAAATACAAAACGAAATCATCGGAGACCGGTAAGGACATCGAGATGGAAACGGTTCATCTCTGGACAGCGAAAAATGGAATGCTGACCAGTTACAAACACTACTGCGATACCGCAATTCTCGCCGCCGGAATGAACAACAAAGTTCCTTCCAGGGCTTTGAGATAAGGTCATGCATCCTGAATAATGTGTTGCCCACGGCGATCATGAGTGTGCCGATGGCCTTCTTAGAAGGCCCGGCCGCCTTTGATCCGGGCGAGACATCGAAGGTCGTCAACCTGTCCGTTACAGAAGGTGAAGACAAACCTATCAAGTATCCTGATATGTTTGCCGCCGCCGATTTGATGATTTTCTCCAAGATCGACCTCCTGCCCCACATGGATTTCGATGTGAACCGGGCGATTGAGTATGCCCAACGCGTCAATCCCGACCTCGCCGTTATGCAAGTCTAAGCGAAGACCGGCGAGGGACTTCCGAAATTGCAGAAATGAATAGGAGAGAGCGCGAAATCTACCATAACCTTTTGTTCATTACCGGGGGCAACCATACATGACACTGCCCCTCTGCCGTTATGGCTCTTAAGCGTCGTCGGCGCGATCACCCGGCATCAAATGCGTGAAACGATAAATCGCGGCGCCGGCCAGCATCCCGACTACCGGGCCAACAACATAAATCCAAAAATAGGTGAAATCCCCGAGTGCGAGATATGGCCCGAATGCTCGCGCCGGGTTCATCGCAGCACCGGCGTACGGCCCCATGAGCATGACCTCAATCCCCACGGTCGCGCCGATCGCCACGCCGGCGAAGGCGGTATCGCTGTTCTTGTCGTCATAGGCGGTGCCACAGATCACCCACATGAGGAAGAAGGAAAGCAAGAGCTCAATGACAAAGGCGTGCAATGGGGTCACGCCAAGCGCCGTGTTCGGAAGATTGGCCCCCATTGATCCGTATCGTCCAACCGTCCACAAAAGCACAAACCCAGCGGCGGCCGAGCCGGTGAGTTGAGCCACGATGTAGCCTGGCACAAGGCGTGCTTCGAGCTTTCCGAGATAAGCCGCGGCAAGTGACAGCGCTGGGTTCACATGCCCACCCGAAACATGGCCAAAACTATAAATGACAATAGTGATGACCAGGCCCGAGATGAGCCCTGCACCGATCGCGCCCAGTCCGTCCGTCGCTACACCGACCATCACCGCGCCCGCGGCAAAGAAGACAAGCATGAAAGAGCCGATGAATTCGCAGCCGTACTTACTGAAATCCCCCGGTCGTATTGCCAGCGCATTCATGAGATGAGCCGGGGGTGAAACATTGGCAGATGCTCGGGCAAGCGCCCCAGACAGTCTATTTGCATCAAGTTCCGACGCCCGACGATTCGGAAGAGATAGCTCTTGCCGCTTGAGCGCAACCCAACGAAGAAATTATAAATTCTTTCCTCCATCAGGCTAAGAACAGCCTTTCGGGCACCCTCTGCGAAATAAATCGGAAGCCATGGCTACCAGCAATTTATCTTTCTCTCGCGACATCAGTTTTATCCGAAGCCTTTCTCTAATATCAATAGAATATGATCACTCGAAAAATACGTTTCCACCACTCATTTTCTCCTGGGCTTGGGAATTTGCCCAGTCAACGTCTCGCGGATAGCCGACCATGCCCCCTTCATGGCGCGATCCAACGACAGGGCGTTGTCGGAGAGAATTCGTACGCCTATTCCCGCATCTCTTGGCAGGGCCGAAACCCCGCCATAGATTCCTGAAATATCGGCAACAGCTTCGCGGACAGCCGCGACCATTGTTTCAGTCTTGTCTGGTGCGATCGCAAACAGCATGCCATGGCACTTCTGGCCGCCGTCAAGAGACGGGTTGGCGACCGCAAGATCGGACCCATCGATCCGATAACGATCGATGGCCAGCGGGGTCCCGCCGGGCTGTTCAATACGAACAGTTGAGGCGAGAGAGCGAAAGGGCCGACCCTCGCCCTGTGGGTCATGAAGAGTGAAGGCATCGGCCATCACGAAGACCGCGCCCGGCTCCAGCTCTACGCTCACTTGCGATTCTAGTTCCGCGCCCGAAAACATGATGATCGGATCGGGAAAATATTCGCAGAAGGCCCCTTCAGCCACCCGAATACGGACATTCTGGCGGGCCTTGGTTTCGCGGGTGTCATGAACGATGGTCGCCGCTTGGGTGGTCACGTGAACAGCGGTCCCGGCATCGACTTCGAGGTCCAGAAGAAGATCGTCGCCCCGGTATATTCCGCCGGAAGCCGACTGAAGATAGAGGCTGAGCATGCCAGCGGGGTCGTCATCGAAATAAAACGGCCGGGTCAGATGAAACGGGTAGGCGACATATTGATCCGAGATAAATGTCTTGCTGTCGCCGCGCCGTGAAAACCGCAGCGACGCCCGGCCCCGGCGCCCGGACGGGATGGGCGGCGGTACGGGAGCCGGACCCTCGGTTGTCGGATGCGCAAAATTTACCGCCATGCCTCAGTCCTGGAACAAAAGGTC
>JAYGED010000063.1:0-26380 GCA_046582565.1 Alphaproteobacteria bacterium | reverse complement strand
CGATCTGCAAGTCGCCATTAACCGCTTCATCGCCGAACACAACAATACCGAGGCAAAGCCATTCATGTGGAGCGCCAACCCCGACGACATCATCGCAGCCAGAAACCGTGGGTTCCAAGTGTTAGATTCAATCCACTAGCTATACACAGCTGCTATAGCCAGCCCTCTTACCAGGGAACTTCCTTGCCTTCGTAATCCAGGAAGCGGCCTGAATCCGCGGGCGTCAGGGTCTCTATGACCTCGCGCATGCCGTGGATGCTCACCGCCGGGGTTACCGGCGCATCATGGCCGCCCATATCGGTCGAAACCCAACCGGGGTGGAATGCCATGACAGTAACGCCACGCTCCGCCAAATCGACGGCGAGGCTGCGCATGACGGCGTTCAGAGCGGCCTTGGACGAGCGATAGAGATAGGCGCCGCCGGTGGTCGCGTTATCGGCCATGCTGCCCATCTTGCTGGAAATCAAGACGATCTGTTTACGCTCGCTGGCCACCACATTGTCGATCAAGGCCTCGACCATGCGCAGGGGCGCGAGAGTGTTGATTCGCAGAGTCTCCAGCCAGTCGTCATAGTCGGTCTCGCCAAAGCCCTCTTTCTTGCCGAGATAGATGCCGGCGTTGTTGAGCAAAACATCGAGCGGCGCGCCCTTGAGCTCGGTGGCGAGGGCGGCAACCGACGCCCCATCGCCGATATCCAGGCCATGAACCGAAACCTGGCCCGCTGTGGTTGCGGCAACGGCATTGAGCGTGTCGGCCTCGTCGGGGGCGCGGCATCCGGCATAGACGCGCCACCCGGCGGCGGCATATTGCTTTGCGAAGGTGAGGCCCAGGCCCCGGTTGGCGCCGGTAATCAGGATGGACGGCATGATTATTTATTAGAATCCTTCAGCTATGTCGCGCAGGGCTTCGGGCTGGGCAATGTCGATGTGATGGGCGTTGGGAATCGCTATGTGCCCCGCCTTCTTGAGCCGGCTCAAGGTACGGCTGACCGTTTCCATGGTCAGGCCGAGATAATCGGCGATATCGCTTCTGTTCATCGGCACCGGAATCGGGCCGGCCATGACCTCTTCATCGTCATCGAAGCCGGGCGGCGCCATGCGGCGGGCCAGGGAGAGCAGAAAGGAGGCTAGCTTTTCCGAGGCCGTCTTACGCCCGAGCAGCAGCATCTGGTCCTGGGCGGCGGTGAGTTCGTCGGTGGCGATCCCGAGTAACCGACTCTGTAACTTGGGGAAGCGGTCGAACAATTGATAGAGTTTGGCGCGGGGAAACCGGCACAGGCTCACTTCGGTCACCGCCTCGACGCTGTAGGAATGGGTGCCGGCCGATGCAATGCCGAGAAAATCGCCCTGGTAGACAAATCCGGTGATCTGCCGCCGCCCATCGGGCAGAAGCTTGTAAAGCTTCATGACGCCGGACAGGATGTTGTAGACATTATCGGCATCGTCGCCTTCCTGAAACAGCATTTGGCGCGAGGTTATACGGACTCTGCGCACGATCGCCTGGAGATGGTCGAGTTCTTCGTCGTGGAGCACCGAGCAGAAGGTAAATTCCCGTATTTCACAGGCCGCGCACATAGGTCTATGGCACCCTGGGGTGTCATGGCGCCCTGGCGCAAGATAGCGCCCGTCGTTTTGGGACTCTGTTGCGCCCGAGGGAGCTCAGAAGAAAGTTTTGGTGGTGGATTTGTCGCCATGCTTCACCCCGCCGCAAATGCTTTTACCAGCATACTACCCTATCATCATGTCGGGTGGAATGCGGCTGACGACAACCCCTAGCCAAAGGCTAGTTGCGGATTTAAGGGCCGCTATGGGGTGGTCTTATGAAGCTTGGAACGCATCGCCGAAGGCCGTCACAACATCACCGGAACCTTCATCGTCGCCGCGCATGGTCGCGGCGATGGCCTGGGCATGCAGGCGGACGATCTCAAACTGCCGGGACGACGGCGTCGGCGCCTGAACAAGCTGCTCGACCACCTTTTCCAGGGAGCTGGTGAGATGATTCAGATCGCGCACGGTATCCGGCATTTCGATACCCTTGACCTCGCTCAACAAGACAACAATTTTTGAAATTTCCTTGTCGAACCCGTGTTCGCTGGGATTCGCCGAGGCGACCTCAGCCATTTCCGAGGAAATATTGATGATCGGCAGCATGATGCCGTAAAGCCGCTGCAGGGTGAAACTATTGGCAGCGCGCTGGATTTCGATCTCATCGATTTTCGTAAGGGCCCGGCCCGATACTTTAATGTTTAGGCTGTTCGGCACCTTGACCTTGGCTGTCTCCTCATCATCGGGACGAACGCCCTTTGCCCGCTGCGGGCCGAGGTAGCCGGGGGTCGCCACGAAGTCCTTGCGATTCTGGGAGAGATAGGCAATGCGCTCGGCTAGAATTTTACTCGATACCGGCTTAGCGACCAGATCGTCGGTGCCGGCGTCGAGAATGGATTGGATAGTCATCTCTTCGGGATACTGAGTCATACCGATGATGATGACAAATGGATTATCGCCAAGTTGCGAGTGGCGAATCTCAGAGATCGTGGAGCAGATAACGTCCTTATCACTATCGAGATCGAGGCAGAAAACATCCGGTTTGGTGTCGCCGACCGCGGCGTCGCGCACCTGTTCTATGGTCCGGCAATCATGAACGAATCCAAAACCGATTCCGAGCAGGGCGGATTTCACCAAACGGCGCATTTCGCCGTTGGTTTCGAAAAGCACTACGGACGCGGTTTTTAGTTTATGGCTGTCCATCTAGAATATTTTTTCAATAATATACGGGTTCCCGTAAGGCGACCCCACTCCGGGCCGACAATAAGTGACAAAATATCAAAATCCTGTTTCAGATTCGTTAATTGTAACCCCAGGCTCAATCACCCAGGACGACTCCTTCCCGGCGCGGATCGGCGCCCCCCGCCAGACCCGGGCCGGTCACAGAAACGCCATGCAGACCGCTCGTCAGAGGCCGTATTCTGACCTCGTGACCGAGCGCTTCAAGCGCCGGGCGGAGTGCTTCAAGCGGCGTGCCTTCCTCGAGATCGATGGGGCCGTTGCGGTTAACGTGATGGGGCAGGGCAATGGCGTGGCGCAGCTCCAGCCCCCAATCGAGGATAGCGACCAGGCTTTGCACTACATAGCCGATAATTCGCGATCCCCCCGGTGACCCAATGCTTACCTTAAGGCGGCCGTCTGCGTCGAACACCAGAGTCGGCGCCATGGAAGAACGCGGCCGCTTGAGCGCCTCGACGCGGTTGGCCACAACCACGCCGCCGATCTCGGGGCGAAACGAGAAATCGGTGAGCTGGTTGTTGAGCAAGAACCCCCGCACCATGATCCGCGAGCCAAACGCGCTCTCGATGCTGGATGTGAAGGAAACCGCATTGCCCGCGCTATCGATCACGGCGAGATGGCTGGTCGAGAGACCCTCGTTACCAGGACCATCGGCGGCTAATCCACTATCGTCAAACGGCGGATCACCCGGCGCCGCCTGCCCCATGCTGAAGTCGAGGTCGATGGCGGCGCTACGGGCCGCGAGATAGCTCCTATCGAGCAATCCACGGACCGGCACCGGATGGAAATCGCCATCGGCGAGATAGCGCGCCCTGTCCGCATAAGCCAAGCGGCTCGCTTCGGAAATCAGATGCACCGCCTCGACAGAGCCGGGGGCCAGGGACGCCAGATCGAAGCCTTCCAGCAGGCCGAGTATCTGCAGCGTGGTGACGCCGCCCGAGGACGGCGGACCCATGCCGCAGACCCGAAATTGGCGGTAAGCCCCACAGACCGCATCGCGGCGCTTGGCCCTATAACCGGCAAGGTCGGCCAGGGTCATCAGGCCGGGATTATCCAAAGGCGCCCCTATAGCGGCCACCATGTCGGCGGCGATCTCGCCCTCGTAGAAGGCCGCAGCGCCGTGGGCGGCGATGGCGCGCAGAGTGGCCGCGAGGTCCCGGTTGATCATTGTCGTGCCGACAGGCTTGGGCAGGCCCTCGGCCGTGAAGAAATAGTTCCGGGCCGTCTCGTAACGGCCGACATCGCGCGCCCCAATGATCAGCTCATGGAGCCGGGGCGATAGGGAAAAACCTTTTTCTGCCAGGGTGATAGCGGGCTCAAACAAGATCGCCCAGGGCAGTTTTCCGTGGGTTTTATGGGCCATTTCGAGCATGGCGACCAGGCCCGGAACCCCCACCCCACGGCCGCCGATGGCCGCGTCGTAAAACTTAAGCGGCGCGCCCTGCCCGTCGAGGAACAAGGCGGGCGTCACCGCCGCCGGGGCGGTCTCGCGGCCGTCGTAGGCCCAGGTGGCGCCGTCAGCGGCGTCATAGGTCAACATGAAGCCGCCGCCGCCGAGGCCCGATGACTGGGGCTCCACCAGATTGAGAACCATCTGGGCTGCGATCGCGGCATCGACCGCGCTGCCGCCCCGGGCCAGCATGTCGAGGCCGGCCTGGGCGGCATAGGGATTAGCGGCGGCGATCATGTAGCGCGCCGGGGCAGCCTGCGACGCGGAAGATGACGCCGACCCACAGATAACCACGACGATGAATAACTGTATGAATTTCACCAAGAACCGATCCTCCAAGATTACCACCCGCCGGAGGACCAGATGTATCACAGCTGGAATGGAATCAATCGGCCCGTTTGCACCACATCCGGGTGTTGTTGCTATAATCGCGCGCCTCGAGCATCTCGGACAGCCAGTTTTTCGCCACCGGCGTCTTGGCGTGGATCGCATTGCAGCCGAGCTTGCGGGCCTCGTTCTTGACACCGGCCATGAGTACGGCGATAATTTCGCGGGGCGAATAGACGCTCTCCAGGACGAAATACTCCACATCGAGGGTTCGCCCATGATGCAGATCGGGTTTTGCATGATAGGTGAACATGCCGCGCAGATAGCCGTTGGTCGAACGGATACCGACGATGTCGCAGCAATGCCCATCGCGGGCCCTGGTGCCCAGCATGGCTTTCACGTAGGCGCGCCACTCTTCGATCGAAAGCGCGCCGCCCGACGCGCGCACCAGCGGATAGGCTTGAAGAATGCGGTCTCCCCGGAGTGGCGACAGTTGAAACTGACCCATTAAATGGGACCTCAATCCATGATCTACAGACCCAGAATTGCATCCCTATAGATCAATGTCCTTGATTTGGATCATGTCACTTCACCGGCCTACCAGCCGCTGGCGCGATCCCATTCGCCGATGATTTCGTCGCCGCCGTCCACCACATGGTAGCGGTCGTAGGCGGCGGCGGTCATGCAGACGTGGTTGGGCATGATCCTGAGGCGGGCGCCGATGGGCAGGTCATCGAAGGGGATTTGGGCGCTGTCATCGACCGGTTCGATGAGGCCGTGCTCCTGATGCACGGCAGCGACCCGCAAACCCTCCAGGCGGCGTTCGCCGGAGGCGTCATAGACCAGCCCAAAGCCCACGTCCTCGGCCTGGCTGGCGGTCGATCGGTCCTTGGACAGCGCCAGGGCGCCGGCGTCGATCAACAGCATGTTGAGGTCGCGGCGCTGGCCGATGACCGTGGTCAATACTGTCAGGGCGACCTCATCGTGGCGGCAGCAGCCGAGACCGACCTGGAAGGCGTCGTTGAACATATAGACGCCGGGGCGGGCCTCGGTGACGCCCTCGAAACTGCGCCCGAAGCGCGCGGTCGGCGACGAGCCGACGCTGACCTCGGGGCAGGCGATACCGGCTTCCGCCAACCGTTGCGCAGCTCTGAGCACGGCCTGGCGTTCCGCTTCGGCGACGATCTCGATCTCGGCAACGGTGGCGCAGCCATAGGAATGTCCGGCATGGGTGAAAACGCCGCGCAGGCTGGCTGACGAGCCAGTAGAATCACTGCCTCCAAGCGCCTGGGCTATGGCGATCAAGGCGTCATCGTCGGCGCGGATACCCGCCCGGCCAAGGCCGCAGTCGATCTTGATAAAAACACCGATGCCGTCGCCGCAATCGGGCGTCCGGGCAATTTCCTGCGCCACCGCGACACTGTCGGTGACCACGGCCATGCGCAGGCCGTCGCGGCACAGGGCCGCGACACGGGGCAGCTTGGCCGGTGCAATGCCCACCGCATAGGTGATGTCGCGAAAGCCGTTGGCCGCGAAATAGGCCGCTTCAGCAAGGGTCGACACGGTGATCCCGCCGCTGTGGGCGGCGGTCGCCAGACGAGCGACGTCAGCCGATTTAGCGGTCTTGAGGTGGGGCCGGAGATTGACCCCCTGCTCGGTCATTCGCGCCGACATGGCGGCGATATTGGCGGCCAGCCGCGGGCGGTCGAGAACCAGGGACGGAGTCTGTAGTTCAGATAATTTCATGCCTGTATCGCCCCGACCTACTGGACAGCCGCAGGGGGCGCTTCGATCGGGTATCCATTCGCATCGAAGCGGGTTATCTCGGCGGTTTTATGAAGCTTCGCCATCAAATCGAGAACAAATTCCTTGGCCAATTGCTGGCCGATCTCAGCCTGGCTTTCCTCGAAGGTCGGCGGCTCTGTAATGCGCCGGTCCTCGACCTTGATGACATGCCAGCCGAATTGGGTCTCTACGGGTTCCTTGCTGTATTCGCCGGGGGCCATGGCGAACGCCGCCTCGGCGAAGGGCGCCACCATCTGTTCCTTGGTGAAAAAGCCAAGATCGCCGCCACCAGGCCCCGATGGTCCCGTCGAGCGATCTTTAGCCAAGCCGGCGAAATCGGCGCCGCCGTCGAGCTCCGCGATAACCGCCCGGGCGGCGGCTTCGTCTTCGAGCAGGATATGGCGGGCGCTGACTTGCTCTTCGCCGGGCACGTCGCCGACCGTCGCCGCATAGGCCGTGCGCTGGCGTTCTTCGGTAATCTCCACCTCCAGCAGCTGGTCGAGATAGCTTTGTTGCAGCACATCCTTGGTGACATAGGCCAACCGCAGTTTGACCTCGGGATTGTCCATCATGCCGGCCGCTATCGCTGCCTGAGCCAGCAGCCTGCTTTCAACCAGACCTTCAAGGAGCTGGCTATACAGCCTCTCAATGCTGACCTGGCGATATTGCTCGGGCAGGGAGGAATGGAACATGACCATGTCCGAATTGAGAATCTCCTCGCCGTTGACCATGGCAACGACAGGATCCGGCTCTGTCTGCGCCTGGGATGCGTCGAAGGGCAGCAACCCGATTGTAGAAACAACCGCAAGCGCCCCAAGGAGCGCCAAACCGCGTATCATGGTGATACCCTTTCGAGGAGCGTCTGGACAGTGACCGGACCGGCAGTACAAAAACGCCCTATAGTCACGAAGAGTGCGGACAATACGACGTGCAACGATAACAGCGCAACGTTCAATGCCCTATGAGCAGGCGGCCATATTTACCATTCTCGCTGTCTCCCTGGTGTTATTCATCTGGGGGCGGTGGCGGTACGACATTGTCGCGTTCCTGGCCCTGCTAATGTCGGTGCTGGCCGGCGTGGTGCCTTATGGCGCGGCGTTCGACGGGCTGGGCCACCCGGCCACGGTGACCGTCGCCATGGTGCTGATCATCTCGCGGGCGCTGTCGAATTCGGGCGCGGTGGATCTAATCTCCCGCCATGTCACCCTGAACGCCAAACGCCTCAGCTTCGACGTCGCGGCGCTCAGTGGCCTCGGCGCCGGACTTTCGGCGATCATGAACAATGTCGGCGCCTTGGCGCTACTCATGCCGGTCGCCATACGGGCGGCCAACAAGGCAAAACAATCGCCCGCCGTGATCCTGATGCCGCTGTCGTTCGGCTCAATCCTCGGCGGCCTGGTGACCATGATCGGCACGCCGCCCAATATCATCATCGCCACCTTCAGGGAAAAGTCGGCGGGAGAGCCGTTCGGCATGTTTGATTTTACCCCGGTCGGCATCGTCGCGGCGCTGGCCGGGGTGATCTTCATCTCCACCATTGGCTGGCGCCTGATCCCGGCCAAGCGTCGCCGCAGATTGTCCTCCCGGGAGTTTTTCGACCTGGAAGACTATGTCTCCGAGGCGCGGGTGCCCGAGGACTCCCCGGCGGTCGGTCTGACGGTCCATGATATCGAAGAAATGGCGGCCGATACAGGGGCGCTCATCGTCGGCGTCATCCGTAAAGGCCGGCGTGGCTTCGGCGTCGCCCGGCTGGAGACAATTCAAGCCGGCGATTTGCTGATCATCGAGGCCGGCCCCGACGATATCGACAGCTTCATGACCACACTCAATCTCGAGGTGGTCGGCGTCGAGGGGCCGAAGACCAGCCTGCTGTCGGCCGAGAATGTCATCCTCATGGAAGCGGTGGTGCCGCCGCGCGCGCGCATCGAGCGGAGCAGCGTTCAATCCGAACGCCTGCGCACCCGCTATGGCGTCACCCTGCTGGCCGTTTCGCGCCAGGGCCGGCCCATACGCGAACGGTTGATGTCGCTGACAATCAAGGCCGGCGACGTGCTGCTGTTGCAGGGCGATGCCGACCGATTGTCCGAGGCTATTGCAAAAATCGGCTGTCTGCCCCTGGCGGAACGCGGCCTGCAAATCGGCAAGCGCAACCAGGCCGGACTCTGCGCCGGCATCTTCGCCGCCGCGATTATCGCCGCCGCTACCGGCACCCTGCCCTTCACCATTGCCCTGGCGCTGGCAGCCCTGGCCATGATCATGCTTCGCATCGTGCCGCCCCGGGAAATCTATGAAAGCGTCGACTGGCCGGTGATTCTGCTGCTCGGCGCCATGATCCCGGTCGGCGAGGCCCTGGAAACCACCGGTGCGACGCAACTGATCGCCGGTCTGATACTGAATTACGGCGCCGGGCTGCCGCCGGTCTACATACTCGCCATACTGATGGTGGTCACCATGACCCTGTCCGACATCATGAACAACGCCGCCACCGCCGTGGTCATGGCGCCGATCAGCGTCGGCATCGCCAGCCAGCTCGGGGTCAACGCGGATCCCTTCCTGATGACCGTGGCGGTCGCCGCCTCCTGCGCCTTTCTGACCCCCATAGGCCATCAGAACAATATGCTGATCATGGGTCCGGGCGGCTATCACTTCAGCGATTACTGGCGCATGGGCCTGCCGCTCGAAATCCTCCTCATCATCATAACCCTGCCGATGATCCCCTGGGTCTGGCCGCTTTAGGCGGTCGCCCGAAGGGCTCCCTGCGTTCAAGTGCCACGCAGGCTTTTGCCGGGTAAGCCGGCGGCGAGCACTTGCTCGCTGGGAGATAAGCGTCCTCATAAAAAATCACCGCCCGTGGGGGGGTCTCACGGGCGGCGATCCTGGTCGTACGAGCTGTCTTACGCGGTGATGCGGGCCACGGCCTCGTCGGTGGTCCACAAGGCGTTGGCCATATAGCGGAAGTTTGTCAGGGCGGCGAGATAGCCGTCGCCCTCGGGCAGCATGGCGGCCGCCGTGGCGTCGCGCACCACGGCCACATCGAAGCCCTGCTCGAGCAATTCGCGCATATGCGCCTCGACGCAGAGATTCGCCGACATGCCGGCGAGAATGACATTGTCGATGCGCTGTTTGCGGAGCTACAGGACCAGATCGTTGTTCTGCGGTCCGTAGACCTTATGCGGCGAGGCAATAATGGTCTTGCCGTCGTGGATATATTGCTTGTACTCGGGCATGAAATCGGCGCCCGAACCTTCGAAATCGGGGTCATTATAAGCGCTTGTCCGGTCGAACATGCCGATCTTGTGCATCAGCGTTTCCAGCGGCCCGCTGAACTTCCAGCCATGGTCGGTGGGATAATAGTAATGCGGCGAGATCGCCACGGTCATGCCGACCTGCTTGGCGGCGGCGAACAGCCGGCCGATGTTCACAACCGTGTTGTGACGTTCGACGCTTTTGCCGACCACGCCCCAGGTCACGCCGTCGGGGCTGAGGAAGTCGATCTGCGGGTCGGTGACCACCAACGCCGTGCGTTCCAGAGTGACGGTGACGTCGCTCGGCGGCAGCGCCGGCGTGGCCGGGTCGGCGTAAGGGTCGTCTGATGTCGCATGGGCTTCGCTTGAGCCGGTGGCTACAAGGGCGGCGCCGGCCAGCCCGGTAGCGACCCCAGTGGCGATAAACGAGCGGCGGTAAACGCCCTGGTCGTCATGATCATGATCGTTGCACATATTTAATTTTCCCTCTGTTGAATCGAGCCTGTCCCCCTTGCTTATTAAGATGGGGCGGGGGGCGTGCCCTATCGCACGCAGTATGTGCCTTATCGTCCAGAGCGATCCGCTGTAGACTTCTCCCATGATCCTTCTTGAGAAGCTGCTCGCCGGTCTCGAAGTCACCGTGCGGCCGTTCGCCGTCTGCGATGTGCGCGGCACCTCCCATCTCACCTTGGACGCCAGCGAATTCGCCACGGTGCACTACACCCTGGCCGGCTCAGGCCTGGTGCGGGTGGCCGGTGCGCCGCCGGTGGAAGCGCGGCCCTACAGCTTCATCATCGTGCCCCCCGGCATGGCCCATCGCATCGAGCCGGTGGAGGGCGGATCGCCCTTGGCCCCGGTGGACCCAGACGCCGCGCCCTTGCCCGCGGGCCTGGAGCGCCATGCGGTGGGCAGCGGCGGTCACGGCGTGATCGTCGCCTGCGGCACGGTCCGCGTGACCTACCATGCAACCACCGACCTGTTCGACTATCTCGACGGACCGATTGCCGAAAGTTTTACCGACGATGCGCCGATCCGGGCCGCCATCGCAGCGCTGTTCGCCGAGCTTGCCGATCCGCGGGCCGGAACCGCCGCCTTCGCCGAGGCGGTTATGAAGCAGTGTCTGGTGGTTTTGCTGCGCCGCCATTGCGAGGGCGGCGAATGCCGGGTGCCCTGGCTCTCGACGCTCGAGGATCCGCGCCTGGCGGCAGCGCTGGAGGCCATGCTCGACACCCCCGAGGCGCCGCATACAGTGGAAAAGCTGGCGACCATCGCCGCCATGAGCCGCTCGGCCTTTGCCCAGCATTTTACCCTGGCCTTCGGGCGGCCGCCGATGGAATTGCTGAAAGAGCTTCGCCTGCGCCGGGCGGCGCAAATACTGAAAACCTCGGAAGCCCCGGTGAAATCCGTGGCCCAGGCGGCGGGCTACACCAGCCGCAGCTACTTCTCGCGCGCCTTCAAGGCCTTCTACGGCATCGACCCGGCGGCCTACCGCGCTTCTTAAGCGCCCCCGCTGCCGGATATCCCGCCGGAAACACCCATATAGCGTTCGAGGATTGTCGCATCCGCGGCGAGCGCCGCTGTGTCGCCGGTCCAGGTCATGCGGCCTTTTTCAATAATAAAATGCCGGTCGGCGACGCGCATCAGGTCGTTGACGTTCTTATCGATGGCCAGAATGGCCAGGCCCTCGGCCTTGAGCCGCTCCAGGCAGGCCCAGATTTCCCGGCGCACCAGAGGCGCCAGCCCCTCGGTGGCCTCATCCAGGATGAGCAATTCGGGGTTGGTCATCAGCGCCCGGCCGATGGCCAGCATCTGCTGTTCGCCGCCGGAGAGCTGGCTGCCCAGGTTATGGTCGCGCGCCTCAAGCTCGGGGAACATGCGATAGATGCGCTCAACGGTCCAGGGCCGCTCGCGGGCGAAGCGATTGGCCGCGGTGGCCACCAGATTCTCGCGCACGGTCAGGGTGGGAAACACCTGCCGCCCCTCCGGCGCCAGGCCGATACCGGCGCGGGCGATGCGATGGGGCTCGAGGCCGGAGATGGCGGCGCCTTTGAAATGGATGCTCCCGGCGGCAATCGGCGTGAGCCCCATGATCGAATGGACAGTGGTCGTCTTGCCCATGCCGTTGCGTCCCATGAGAGTGGCGAATTCCCCCTCGTTGATGACAAGGTCAATGCCGAACAGGGCCTGGCTCACCCCATAGAAGGTCTCGACGCCGGAAAGCTCCAGCAGGGGTCCGTTATGCATCAGCCGAGCCCGCATCGCCGAGATAGGCCCGTTCGACCTCTTGGTTGGTGCGAATCTCTTCCGGCGTCCCCGAGGCGATGGCGCGGCCATGAACCAGCACGGTGATGCGGTCGGCCAGGGCGAAGACCGCATCCATGTCATGCTCGATGAGCAGAATTCCGTGGTCGTCCCGCAGGGCGCGAATGATCTCCACCATGCGCGCCGATTCCTGCCGCCCCATACCGGCCATGGGCTCGTCGAGCAACAGCGCCGAAGGGTTGGTCGCCAGGGCTATGGCAATTTCGAGCTGACGATGCTCGCCATGCGACATATGGCCAGCGTTGTCGGCGCTGCGCAGGGCCAGACCGACCCGCTCAAGAGCGTCGAGTGCGCCCGCGTTCAGCACCGTATCATCCGCCGCCGGCTGCCAGAAGCGGTAGGAATGGCCGCTCTGCGCCTGGACGCTGAGTGCGACATTTTCAAGCACCGAGAAGTCGGGGAAGATACTGGTGATCTGGAACGACCGCGCCAACCCGAGACGCGCCCGGCCATGGGGCGCCATGGTGGTGATGTCGTGGCCGTTCAGGCTGATTTTACCGGCATCCGCCCGCAATGAGCCGCTGATCTGGTTGATCAGGGTGGTCTTGCCGGCGCCGTTGGGTCCGATGATGGCGTGAATTTCGCCGCGCATAACCGTGAGGTCGAGATGGTCTGTCGCCACGATACCGTCGAACGATTTACACAGACCCGCAACGGCGATCAGAGGTTCGGTTTGAGCTTCAGCCATTCCGGCCCCGCAGGAATCCGTCCAGCCCGCCGCGCCCATAAAGCACTGTCAGGACGAGCAGGGGCCCGAATATGATCTGCCAATGGAGCGTCAGGGACGACAGCACCTCCTCGAGGATAAGGAAGGCGGCGGCGCCCAGCACCGGCCCGAACAGGCTGCCGGCGCCGCCGAGGACGACCATGAAAATAAGCTCGCCCGAGCGCGTCCAATCCATCATACCGGGGCTGATGAAGCCGGTGAAATTGCCCAGAAGGGCGCCGGCGAGCCCGCAGAGAGCGCCGGAGATCACGTAAGCGCTCAGGCGGTATCGGTAGCTGTCAAAGCCGATGGCCTGGGTCCGCTCGTCGTTGATTTTGGCGCTCCGGATGACCCGGCCGAAGCGTGAGGCGACAATGCGGCGGACCAGATAGAGGCTGCCGATCAGCACCGCCAGGATGAGATAATAGAGGCTCGCCGTCTGTTCGATATCGATCAGCCCGGCGAATTCGCTGCGCGTGTCGATGATCAAGCCGTCGTCGCCGCCGTATTCCTCGATGCTGACCAGGGCGAAGAAGGCCATCTGAGCGAACGCCAGGGTGATCATGATGAAATAGACGCCACGGGTGCGCAGGCAGATCGCACCGGTGATCAAGGCGAACAGGGCGCTCGCGCCCATCGCCAGGGGAATCTGGATGAAGCCGGAGTATTCGCCGTAATAGGCCGGGATGCCGACCGCATAGGCGCCGATGCCGATGAAGGCGGCGTGGCCGAAGCTCACCATGCCGCCGAAACCGAGGATCAGATTGAGGCTGACGGCGGCGATGGCAAGGCACATCAGGCGCATGGCGATATCGAGGTAATAGGGCTGATCGAACGCCTCGGTTAAGAGCGGCATGATGGCGAGAACCGCGAGGCCGCCCAGGGTGACAGCCGACCTTAAAGATAGAGGGGTGGTCATTATCGGCCCTTCGGCGCGAACAGGCCCTGGGGCCGCGCAGCCAGAATGACCGCCATGAGGATATAGATCAGCATGGCGGAGAGGGCCGGCGCCGCCGTCTCGGCGTTTTGCTGGGACAGCACCAGCTTCATGGCGGTATCCAGAAAGGCGCGCCCCATTGTGTCGATCATGCCGACCAGCAGGGCCGCGATGAAAGCGCCGCGCACCGAGCCGATGCCGCCGATGATGATGACCACCAGAGCGACGATGAGGATTGAATTGCCCATGCCCACATGGGCCTCGGTGATCGGCGCCATCATCAGCCCGGCGAGCCCGGCGAGGGTGGCGCCGGCGGCGAAGACAATGGTGAACAGGCGGTTCACGTCGACGCCGAGCGCCCCCAGCATGCGGCGGTTTGCCGCCCCGGCGCGGATCAGGGCGCCGATACGCGTGGCGCTGACCACATAGGCGAGCGAGGCTGCAACGGCAAGGCCGACCATGATGATGACCAGGCGATAGGTCGGAAATTCGATGCCGGGAGCCAGAGTGACCCGGCCGTCGAGAAATGCCGGCAGGGCGATGGAAAGGCTCTCGGGCCCCCAAATAAGCTGGGTTGCCGCATCGAAGAACAGGATCAGGCCGAAGGTGGCCAGCACATGATCGAGATGATCACGCGCATAGAGCTTGCGCACCACCAGCATCTCGAGAACCAGCCCGACGGCAAAGGTCAACGGCAGGGCGGCCAAAACGCCGAGCAGGAAGGAGCCGGTGACGCTGGCGATAGTGGCGCAGAAATAGGCCCCGACCATGTAGAGCGAGCCATGCGCCAGATTGATGAAATCCATGATGCCGAACACCAGGGTCAAGCCGGCGGCCAGCAGAAACAACAGCACGCCCAACTGAAGCCCGTTGAGCATCTGAATGACCAGCAGGGTCCAGTCCATATGAGCGATTACCTCTGGCCCGCGTTACTTGAGCAGGCGGTGACCGACAAGAGCCGATCGACCGTTGCCCCAAAAGCCGCATTGAGCGGCTAAAGCATGCGTGGCGCTTAAACGCACACTCTGAAAAACATCGGCAGAACTTTCAGCCGCGGCCGCCCTGTTCTATAGCTTGCAGTCCTTGGCGTAGACGTCCTGGTGGTTCTCAAAGACTGTTTGCACAATGCTCGTCGTCCAGACCCCGTCGGCGTCGGCCACAACCTGGCGCAGATAGAAATTCTGGATCGGGAAGTGGTTGTTGCCATAGGAAAACGATCCCCTAACGGAGGGGAAGTCGGCCGCTTCCATGGCGGCGCGCATGCCGTCCTGGTCATCGAGGTTACCGCCGACGGCGTCAACCGCACTCTTGATCAGGAAGATCGTGTCATAGCTCTGGGCCGCATAGAAGGATGGATAGCGGTCGTATTTGGCCTTAAAGCCGTCGATAAATTTCTTGTTCTGCGCATTATCCAGATCGGGCGCCCAGAACATCGTGTTGTAGGTGCCGAGAACGCCTTCCATGCCGGCCTTCTGGAACTTGGGCAGGCTGAGAGAATCCACGGTGAATACCGAATAGAGGTCCATGCTGTCAGCAAGGCCCGCCTGGCCGAACTGCTTGATGAAGGCGCCGCCGGCCTTGCCCGGGTAGAACACGAACAGCCCTTCCGCGCCGGAGGCCTTGGCCTTGGCAAGTTCAGCCGAGAAATCGAGCTGCGCATCCTTACCCCATTTAGTCAGGTCCTGGCCGACGATCTCACCCTTGAAGGTGCGCGACACACCGGCCAGCATGTTCTTGCCGGCGGCATAGTTGGGCACCATGACATAGAGCGATTTCACGCCCTTCTGGTTGAACACCTCGCCCATGGCCATGGGCGTCTGGTCGTTCTGCCAGCTGGTCGAGAAGAAATTCTTATGGCATTTTTTACCGGCGAGCTGTGATGGCCCGGCGTTGGAGCTGATCAGGAATTTGCCCCCCTTGAGCGCCGAATTACTGGAGGCCAGCAGCACATGGGACCAGATAAAGCCGGCCACGAAATCCACATCGTTCTGCTTGACCAGCTTATCGGTTTTCTGTTTACCGATCTCGGGCTTGAAGCCGTCGTCCTCGACGATGAGCTCAACGTCGAGCCCGCCCATTTTCCCGCCGATCTGCTCAATGGCGAGGTTGACCGCATCCACCATGTCGCGGCCGATAACCCCGGCCGGCGTGGTCAAGGTGGTGACAAAGCCAATTTTCACGGATTCGACGGCAAATGCCGGGGCGCTCAACAACCCAGCCACAAGAGCCAGCGCAACAATACGGATTTTCATAGTTTCCTCCCTTATACGATTAAGTCAGTCATAGCCTGAATCCGGCAATTGGCGCAATATTGCACTCAAATCCAAGGAGTCATGACGTGATCGATGAGGAGCAGGAACGGCACTACAACGCGCGGGCGGCGGTTCCCGAATACGGCGAATTCTTCGCCCGCTGGGGGCTGCGCAGCGCAGGCTTTCGCGAAACCGCCAGCTGCCGGCTCGGTGTGTCCTATGGAGACAGCGACCGCCAGGAGCTTGATCTGTTCATGCCCGAGGGCGGCAACGGCGCGCCGCCCCTGGTCGTGTTCGTTCACGGCGGCTATTGGCAGGGGCTGGACAGGTCCCTGTTCAGCTTCACCGCCGAGGCCCTGGTGACGGCCGGGGCGGCGGTGGCGGTGGTCGGCTACGACCTCTGCCCGGCGGTGCGGCTGGACGACATCGCCGCCCAGATACGACGGGCCCTGGCCTTGCTATGGACGCGGGCCGGTGAATTCGCCATCGATCGGGATCGTCTGTACATCTCG
Source organism: Alphaproteobacteria bacterium (assembly GCA_046582565.1). Lineage (GTDB taxonomy): Bacteria > Pseudomonadota > Alphaproteobacteria > JAAXGF01 > JAAXGF01 > JAYGED01. The sequence continues at coordinate 10,061 of JAYGED010000063.1, read as the reverse complement.
GGCCATTCGGCGGGCGGTCATTTGACGGCGATGATGATGGCTGACAGCGCCGCGGGTGACGTCAATATTCGCGGCGGCATCTCGATCAGCGGCCTGTTCGATCTCGCGCCCCTGATCAACACCACGATGAACGAGAATCTCGGGCTCAACGCTGCCAGCGCGCGGGCCAACAGCCCGCTGTTCATGCCGCCCCGGGGCAACGCTCCCCTGCTGCTCGCGGTCGGCGGTGACGAAAGCGCGGGTTTCCACGATCAATCGGACCGCCTGGCTGATGCCTGGGGCGACCGCTGCCGCCGCCTGGATATCCCCGGCTGCAATCATTTCTCGGTGGTCGAGGGCATGGCCGACGCCGACAGCGATTTGTTCGGGGCGATCAAGGCCATGGTGTTTTAGAAGCGAGAAAGGGCCATCAGCTATCAGCGGTCAGCTTAAAAGCACTTTTTAGCTGATAGCTGATAGCTGACCGCCTTCAACTTCTCTAAACCACCGTAATTTCAATCTCGCCAACGCCGTCGACGCCGCCGCGCATGACGTCGCCGCGCTCGACCGCGCCCACACCGGCGGGCGTACCGGTGTAGATCAGGTCGCCGGGGGCCAGGGTGAACAGGCCCGAGAGATAGGCGATGATTTCAGGCACCGACCAGATCAGTTGATCGAGATCACCGTCCTGGCGGGAGACGCCGTTGATGTCGAGCCAGATGCGGGCCGAGCTCGGATGGCCGATGGCCGCAGCGGGTGCCAGGGCCGAGCAGGGCGCCGCATGGTCGAAGGATTTGCCGACGGCCCAGGGCCGGCCGGCTTTCTTGGCCTCGCCTTGCAGATCGCGCCGCGTCATATCGAGGCCGACGCCATAGCCGAACACGTGATCGAGCGCCTGATCCTCGGCAATATGCGCACCACCCAGGCCGATGGCCACCACCAGCTCAATCTCGTAATGCACATTGCTGGTGCCGGGCGGATAGGGAAAGTCGCCACCGGAAAGAACCAGGCTGTCGGCACATTTCTGGAAGAAGAAAGGCTCTTCGCGGTCCGGGTCATGGCCCATTTCCCGGGCATGGTCCGCATAGTTCCGACCGACGCAATAGATCCGGCGAACCGGAAACAGAGCATCGGCGCGGGTGACGGGAAGCGCCGGTTGGGAGGGGCAATCGATCACGTAATCAGTCATCAGGAGAAAACCTTGAAATCTGCCGTTCCGTCCCGCTCGATCTGGCCGACCAGATCGACCTCCCAGGTCAGGTAGGCCTGCATGGCGGCGCTGTCGCCCTCTTCCTCCAGGTCGTAGGGCTTGTACCAGCGATCGTCGGTATCGTCGGCAATACGGGAAAAGCCGCACTCAAGCGAAAGGCCGGCGGCAATCCAGGCATCGCTGCCGCCGCTGAGCAGCTTGACCCGCCGCCCCGAGGCCGCCGCCTCGCTCGCGGCGAGCCGCGCGAGATCGCCATGTTTCGAGGTCAGCACCAGGAGGGGGGCATCGGGCAGCTTGGCGAGGTTATCCGGCATGCGCGAGCGAATGACAAACCAGGCGCCGGGGATATGTCCCTTGTAATAGGCGAGAGAGTTGGCGAGATCGGCGACCACCGCCTCGCTGCTATCAAGCAGAGCGGCAAGCTCCTCGACGCTCACGGTCTCCGGCTCGACGGTCGGCTGGCCGAGGATGCGCGGGCGGTACGGGCCGGCCACTAAATTCTGTCCCTTCAAGCCATTCATAAGTACGTGAACGTCCCGCCAACCCATCTGAATGAGCCAAGAAGCCGTCATGATTGCGCGCACCCCGTCATTATCGGTGAGTATCAACCGGGCGCCGCGGACCCCGACATATTCGTCCGTCGCCTGGACAAGCTGCCCGCCGGGGGCATGAATGGCGCCCGCCAGATGGCCGGCGGCATATTCCGGGGCGTCGCGCACATCGAGCAGGAACGTGGTGCGTCCGGACTCGGCGCGCCAGCGGCTCAAGGTCGCAGGGTCGACCAGGGGCACGGCGAACCGCGCAGCCACCGCATCGGCGCGGGACCTGGCCTGGGCGGCTCCTTGATCGGACGCCGCCGCAAACATGCGGTCCTGGCCGCGCTCAAGGACATAGCCGGCGAGGTGCCAGCCCATGGTGCCGTTTTCCAGGGCGATCACCCGGTTGGGAATCCCCGCATTGATCAGCGATTGCGCGCCGATGATGCTGCGCGTCCGCCCGGCGCAGTTGACCACCACCGTGGTCTCTGGATCGGGCGCCATGTCGGCGACCCGATAGACCAGCTCGCAGCCCGGCACATCGATGCCGCCGGGAATGTTCATGCGATGGAATTCCGCGAAGGGGCGGCTGTCGAGGATGATGAAATTCTCCCCGCCGTCGGCCATGGCCTGGAGCTGATCGGCGGTGATGCGGGGCGTGTCGTAGGTGGTCTCGATAAATTCGCCGAACGCCTTGCTCGGCACATTGACTCCGGAGAACACCTCGAACCCGGCCTCCGCCCAGCCCGTGAGGCCGCCTTCAAGAAAGCTTAAATCCGTATAGCCGAAACCCGCGAGCCGCGTAGCACCCTTGGCAATCAACCCGTCATCGTTGGGCTCGTCGGCGCAAAGCACGATAGGCACATCGCGGCGGGGCACCAGGCCGTCGATGCGGAATTCCAGCCGGCTGAGCGGCATGGATATGGCAAACAGCAGATGGCCGTCGGCGAACACCCCGCCCTCGCGCAGATCGAGCAGGGCCAGCTCACCGCCGGCGACGATCCGCTCCCGCAGCTGCGCGGCATCGATAGCTTCAGCCATGGCTGTCGGGCTGGATGTTCTGGCTCGCGGGGAACACCTTGTAGGTGCCCGCATCGCGGTTGTACATGACGCGCGAATGCAGCTGCTCCAGACCCAGGCCGTACATATGCAGATGCACGGTACGCGCGCTGTCGGTGATGTGAATGGAATGGATGTCATCGGGCATCATGGCCGTGCCGGCGCCATGGTTCACAGTGACACCGCCGGTTTCGCGCAAGGTTCCTTCGCCGTCCGTGGCGCCGTCGTCGGTGCGCTCGTAGAACACATTTTGCTCGTTGCCGTGCAGCCCGACGATGACCGCCCAGGTGGTGTGATTATGGGGCGGCACGGACTTGCCCGGCGTGCCGGTCGAGGCGTAAAGCGCAAAGCGGTGATCCGCATCCTCGGACAGGCGATAGAGCACATCATGTCCATTGCCACCGTCCGCCGGCGGGAAATCCTCGATCGGGAAAAGCTCGAGATGATCGGCGAGATCGAGCAGTTCCTGCTTGATCCCCTCGAGGGCCTCACGGGTCACCCCCTGGCTGTTCTCGATGTCGCGAATACGGTTGACCGAGGCTGCAACGGTCGCCTGTCTTTGTTCTCTGACACTCATGACGGGTCCATTCCTGGGTTATTCATCGAGGCTACTTTATGACGTTTGATCGGCCTTGTGTAGCCGTTCCCCGGCAACATAGGTAGCGCGCACCGCGCGGTCGTCGCCCAGGGTCATGAGCAGGAACAGCTCCTCGGCGAGATCGCCCTCGATGGTCTCGGAGCGATGCGCCATGGCGGGGGTGGCGCGCGCATCGAGCACCACCAGATCGGCTTCCAGGCCGACCTCCAGGGCGCCTATATGGCGGTCAAGATCAAGCGCCCGGGCATTGCCCAGGGTGATGTCATAGAACGCCTGCAGAGGCGCCAGGTTCTGGCCTTGCAATTGCAGCACCTTGTAAGCCTCGCCCGCCGTGCGCAGCATGGAATAGCTGGTGCCACCGCCCACATCGGTGGCCAGGGCGGTGCGCAGGGAAAAGCGTTCATGGCGGGCGAGCACCGCGTCGAACAGGCCGCTGCCGATGAACAGGTTCGAGGTCGGGCAGAACACGGCGACCGATCCGCTCTCGCTCAGGCGCGCCCGCTCATTCTCATCGAGGTGGATGCAATGGCCGAACAGGGAATGCGCACCCAGCAGGCCGTGCCGGTCATACACCGCCGTATAGCTCGCGTCGTCAGGGTACAGCGCCGCCACCGCCTCGGCCTCGCGCCGGTTTTCGGCCAGATGGGTCTGTAAATAGACGCCCGCATGTTCGTGCAGCAAGGCCCCGGCGGCTTCGAGCTGGGCCTCGCTCGAGGTCACGGCGAAGCGCGGCGTCACCGCGTAGAGCTGGCGGCCGCGCCCGTGCCAGGCATCGATCAGCGCCTTGCTCTCGTCATAGCCGCTCTGCACCGTGTCGAGCAGCCCTTCGGGGGCGCCCCCCGGTCCATCAACAGCTTGCCGGCGATCATCCGCATGTTGCGCGCGTGGGATGCGGCGAAAAAAGCTTCCACGGAGCCTGGATGGACCGTGCAATAGACCGCCGCCGTGGTGGTGCCGTTGCGCAAACACTCATCGAGGAAAAACGCGGCCAGACGCTCGCCATGGGCAGGGTCTTCGAACTTCTGCTCCTCGACGAAGGCATAATTCTCCAGCCAATCGAGAAGTTGTGCGCCGAAGGAGGCGATGACCTGGGTTTGTGAATAATGGGTATGGGCATCGATGAAACCGGTCATAACCAGATATTCGCGGTAATCGTCTACCGGCGTCCCGGACGGCAGGCCGGGTAGCAGGGCCGACGCCTCGCCGATTTGGGCGATCCGCCCGTCTTCCAGGATCAGCAGACCGTCTTGCCAATAATCATAAGCGGCGGCCTCGCCGACGGCGCCAGGATCATCGCGATAAGACAGCAGGCGGCCGCGGATGGCCTGTTGGCTCATTCTCCCCAACCCGGCGCGCCCGCCGCGATCCAGACGGCAAGCTGGCGGCGTTCTTCATCGGGGATTTCGGTGATGTTGCCCGGCGGCATGGCCCGGGTATGAACCGCCTGCAGGCCGATGGCCTCGGCGTACAGGCGAATCTGCGCCTGGCTCTCCAGCACAACGCCCTTGGGCGGCGACGCCATGCCTTCCCACAGGGGCTCGGCGGCGTGGCACATGGCGCAACGCGAGGCGATGATGCTCTCGACCTCCGCCATATCCATCTCGCCCTTCGCTTCGACTTCGGTAATTTCAACCGCCGGCTGAGCGCTCAGCCAAACCATGGCGGCCATACCGGCGGCGGCGACCGCCCATGTCCACCAGGGACTGGCCTCGCCCTTGTGACGCTGATTGAAGAAATGCCGGATCACGGCGCCGACGATCAAAACGATGGAAATGATCAGCCAATTCCAGGGCCCCGCGAACGCCAGGGGGTAATGGGTGCCGATCATGGTAAAGACCACTGGCAGGGTGAGATAATTGTTGTGCATGGAACTTTGCTTTGCGGCCCCTCCCAATGCCGGGTCGGGCTGCTCCCCGGCGAGCAACGCCGCGACCACTTTACGCTGGTTGGGGATGATCACCGAAAACACGTTGGAAACCATTATGGTGCCGATCAGCGCGCCCATCTGCATGAAGGCGCCGCGCCCGCTGAGAACCAGGGTGTAGAGGTAGGCGAGTAGGCTCAGGAAGACAAACAAGATCAGGGTGAGTACGGCGTCGTGGTTCCTCAAGCGGGACTGACAGAAAATATGATAAAACCCCGTGGCGACGACGAGCTGGACCACGCTGACGAGGATCACATTCTTGACCGAGGAATCGGGAATGGCGGGATCGATCATATAAAGCTCGGCGGCCATGTAATAGACCACCACCATGAGCGCCATGCCGCTGAGCCAGGTGGCGTAGGCCTCCCATTTGAACCAGGTCAGCTCATCGGGCATGGCGGCGGGCGCACCAGATATTTCACCATGTGATAGAAGCCGCCGCCATGGACCTGCCAGGTTTCGCCGGCGGCGCCCTTGGGCAGGCCGTCGCGCGGCTTCAGGCTGAGATCGAGATGGACGAAATAGAAGGACGAGCCGATCCAGGCGATTCCCGCGATCACGTGGAACCACCGGATCGACATATCCAGCCATTGCATGAGGATCAATTCCATGACGCCTGATCCTTCGTTGATCCGCCATCGTGATCAGGCTTCAACGCCCTCGACGTACCAGTCCATGCCCGCCATATCGCCGTCGCTCATGGACTCGCCGGCGGCAACCTTGACCTCGCCCGCCTGATTCTTGATCGGCCCGGCGAAGGTGTGCAGGGAGCCGTCGGTGAGACCGGCCTGCACGGTGTCCGCCGCCTTGCGCACCGCGTCGGATACGGCTGGGCCATACGGCGCCATGGCGACCATGCCTTCCTTGAGGCCCCACCAGATCGACTGGGTCTGCCAGGATTTATCCATCACATCCTGGGTGCGCTGAATGTAATAGCCCGACCATTCGTCGAGGATCGACGTCAATTGGGCGTTCGGCGCGTAGGCCTTCATATCGGACGCCTGGCCGAAACCGTGCACGCCGCGGGCCTCGGCGGTCTGGATCGGGGCCGGGCTGTCGGTGTGCTGGCAGATGATGTCGGCGCCCTGGTCGATCAGCGCCTTGGTGCCGTCGCTCTCCTTACCGGGGTCGTACCAGCTGTTCACCCAGATCACCTTGACCTTGGCGTCGGGGCGGATTTTGCGGGCCCACAGGGCGGTGGCGTTGATACCCGAGACCACTTCGGGGATCGGGAACGAACCGATATAGCCGATAACGCCGCTCTTGCTCATATGCCCGGCGATGGTGCCGCAGATGGCGCGGCCCTGGTGGAACCGCGCGTTATAGACCGAGACGTTGGGCGCCGTCTGATAGCCCGTGGCATGCTCGAATTTGACCTTGGGAAACAGCTTGGCGACCCGGAGCGTCGGATTCATGAAGCCGAACGAGGTGGTGAAGATCAGGTCGGTGCCGGAGCTGGCAAGCTTGCGGATGACCCGCTCGGAGTCCGGCCCTTCACTGACATTTTCGACAAAACTGGTTTCCACCTTGTCGCCGAATTTCGCCTCGATGGCCTGGCGCGCCACGTCGTGGCCGTGGGTCCAGCCGAAGTCGCCGACCGGGCCGACATAGACGAAGCCAACCTTGGTCGGCGCGGCGGCAAATGCGTGGCGTCCAGCCAGGCTCAAGGCGCTCAGCCCCGCCGCCGATCCGAGAACGAAGCCCCGGCGTGTCACTCGTGCAGTCATCATCATATCTCCCAATTGTTAATTCTTGGCCGTTAGTGTGTTCTCATGTTGACGGCCTGAATGGCTTGCCCAAACAGGCAGGCGCATCCAAACGCCCCTTCCAAGGCCCGGCGGCAATCACTGTCAGTACCAGTATAGTCGCAAGATAGGGTAGCATCGACATCACTTGTGCGGGAATGCCGATACCGCCGGCGCCCTGGGCGTAGAGCTGCAGGATGGTGACACCTCCGAACAGATAGGCGCCGAGCAGGACCCGTCCCGGCCGCCAGGATGCGAAGACCACCAGGGCGAGGGCGATCCAGCCGCGCCCGGCGGTCATGCCCTCGACCCACATGGGGGTCGACGACAGCGACAGGAAGGCACCGCCCAGCCCCGACATGGCCCCGCCGAACAGCACCGCCCGGTAGCGCACACTGATCACGTCATAGCCAATGGAATGGGCAGAGATATCGGATTCGCCAACCGCGCGCAGGATCATCCCGGCGCGGCTGTGTTTGAGGAACCAGGCAACGCCCAGGGTGGCGGCGATCGACAAATAGACCAGGGCGTCATGCCCAAACAGCAGACTACCGATGAGCGGTAGGTCGCTTAATCCAGGAACATCGAGCTTGGGCAGGGGCTGGACCGGCACCCCCACATAGCTTGCCCCGATCAGGGCCGTCAGGCCGACGCCGAAGATGGTCAAGGCGAGACCGGTGGCGACTTGATTGGCGGCCAGAGTGAGGGTGAGTACGCCGAACACAAATGCCAGAGCGGCCCCGGCCAGGGCCCCCGCCAGCACCCCCAGGATGGCGCTGTCATAGCTCACGGTAACCGCAAAGGCGGCGACCGCGCCGGCCAGCATCATGCCCTCGATACCCAGGTTGAGCACGCCGGACTTCTCGACCACTAGCTCGCCCATGGCGGCAAACAACAGGGGTGTCGCAGCACTGATCACGGTGAGCAGAACGAGAGCCGTGGTCTCGATCATGATGGCACCCTCCGGATCCGGTAGCGCGCGAGAAAGTCCGACGCCAAGAGGAAGAACAGCAAAAGGCCCTGGAACACCCCGGTCACCGCCTGGGGCAGGCCGACCTCGACCTGAGCGTTTTCGCCGCCGATATAGGACAGCGCCATGAGCAGCCCGGCGAGGATGATGCCCAAGGGATGCAGTCGGCCCAGGAAGGCCACGATGATCGCCGTGAAGCCATAGCCGGGCGAAATCACCGGCACCAGCTGGCCGATCGGCCCGACGACCTCGAAGGCCCCGGCGAGACCGGCGAACCCACCGCTGGTGAGCAGGGCGAGCCAGATCAGCCGGCGTCGGCTGAACCCGGCGAAGCGCGCCGCCGCGGGCGCCAGCCCAACCACGCGCAGTTGAAAGCCGACGATGGTGAAGCTCATCACCACCCAAACGGCGACGGCTATCATCAGGGCGATCACGGTGCCCAAATGGAGCCGGGTGCCTTCCAGGATGATGGGCAGGATCGCTGAGTCCGTAAACATCCGAGATTGCGGAAAATTAAAGCCCATGGGGTCTTTCCAGGGGCCGAACACCAGGGCGCTCAACAACAGGGTCGCCACATAGCTGAGCATCAGGCTGGTGAGGATTTCGTTGACTTCGTAGCGGGTCTTCAGGAAGGCCGGAATGGCGGCGTAGAGCATTCCGCCGAGCAGCCCGGCGAAACAGACCAAGGGCAATATCCACACCCCCTCATCGCCCCAAAACAAAAGTGCGACCCCACCACCGGCTATGGCGCCGCAGGTCAGCTGGCCCTCGGCGCCGATGTTCCAGACATTGGCCCGAAAACCCATGGCGAGGCCCACGGCGATAAGGATCAGCGGCGCCGCCTTGAGCATGATCTCGCTCAGGCCAAACAGCGACAGCAGCGGCGCCACAAAGAAGAAATACAGCGCAGTCAGCGGGTCATAGCCCATGACGGCGAACAGGAAAAACCCCGACAGCACGGTCAAAAAGATGGCCAGGACTGGCGTGCCGTAGACCAGCGCCCGGGAGACTTCTCGGCGGGGTTCGATCTTAAGCGCCATGCACACCCCCCATGAGCAGGCCGATTTCCGCCACTGAAACTTGGGCCGTATCGAGCGCCGGCGACAGCACGCCCACATTGAGCACGGCGAGGCGATTGCTGATCGCCATCAGCTCGTCGAGGTCCTGGCTGATAACGATGACGGCGGCCCCGGCGGCGGCCAGATCGATCAGCGCCTGGTGGATGCGCGCAGCGGCCCCGGCATCGACCCCCCAGGTCGGCTGAGAAGCGATCAGCACGGCGGGTTTTTGCAGAATTTCCCGACCCACGATGAATTTTTGCAGATTGCCGCCCGACAGGCTTCCCGCCGCCGTGGCGGTGGAGGGCGTGCGTACGTCATAGCCTGCCACCACCCGCTCGGTGAAGGCCTGCGCCGCGGCCCGCTTGATGAAGCCCACCGCCAGCAGGTTCTCCCGATGATGGGCGCCCAACACCACATTCTCGACCAGGTTCATGCTGGCTACGGCGCCGTGGCCGTTGCGCTCCTCTGGGATCGAGCCGACGCCAAATTGGCGCCGGGCGCCGGCGTCGAGATGGCCGACCGCCTGACCGGCCACCCTGATCTCTTCGGGGCGGGACGCCAGGAATTCCCCGGACAAGGCCGCATGGAGCTCGTTCTGGCCGTTGCCGGCGACCCCGGCGATGCCGAAAATCTCACCGGCGTGGGCGGTAAAGCTGATATTGCGCAGATTGACGCCGTGCAGGTCATCGACCGGCAAAAAGAGGCCGTCGACGACCATGCGCGCCTCGCCCACCGCGGTGCTCGCGCGGCGTTTCACGGCGGTCAGTTCCTCGCCGATCATCATCGCTGCCATAGCCGCCGTGGTCTCGGCGCGGGGATCGCATTCAGCGACCACCCGGCCGCCTCGCAGGATCGTGGCGCGGTCGCAAAGCGCCTTGATCTCGGCCAGTTTGTGGCTGACGTAGAGGATCGAACAGCCCTCGGCGGCGATCTTGCGCAGGGTCTCGAACAGGCGCTCGACCTCTTGCGGGGTGAGCAC